>NZ_JAVRQI010000002.1:0-339369 GCF_031854425.1 Paracoccus broussonetiae
CCGAAAGCCATGCTTTTCGACGAACCGACCAGCGCGCTTGACCCCGAAATGGTCAAGGAGGTGCTGGACACCATGATCGGGCTGGCGCGCGACGGCATGACCATGATCTGCGTGACGCATGAAATGGGCTTTGCCCGGCAGGTCGCTGACCGGGTGATCTTCATGGCCGATGGCGAGATCATCGAGGAAAACGACCCCGAAACCTTCTTCCACAATCCGGGCCACGCGCGGACTCGCGCCTTCCTTGGCGAAATCCTGGCCCATCACTAAGGACGATGCGATGACGCAAACCCAATCCCTGCGCCTGGGCCTTCTGGGGGCCGCCAATATCGGGCGCCAGTTCACCGCCGCGGTCGCCGGTTCGGACAAGGTGACGGTTGCTGCCGTCGCCAGCCGCAGCGATGATCGGGCCGCAGCCTATGCCGCCGAAAACGGCATCCCGCGGTCTCATGGCAGCTATGAGGCGCTGCTGGCCGATCCCGCAATCGATGCCGTCTATATCCCGCTGCCGAACAACATGCATGCGGAATGGGCGATCCGTGCGCTGCAGGCGGGCAAGCACGTTCTGTGTGAAAAACCCCTGGCGATGAATGCGGATGAAGTTGCGGGCATGTTCGATGCCGCGCGCAGCGCCGGTCGCCTGCTGGTCGAGGGATATCCCTGGCTTGCCCAGCCCCAGACCGCACGTCTGCGCGAGATTTTGGCGGCGGGAGAGATCGGCGAGGTGCGCCAGATCTCGGCTGCGTTTGTGGCTCCGTTCAGCGACCCGACGAACATTCGCCTGAAGCCCGAGAATGGCGGTGGGGCGCTGCTGGACCTGGGCAGCTATTGCGTCAGCATGCTGCGGGTCGTCGCGGGCACCCGGCCAGTTTCCGTCACCGCGCAGGCCGACTGGTCCGATACCGGCGTCGATCGCGGCATGGTCGCGACGCTGCTGTTCCCGAATGGGGTTTCTGCGACGCTGAATTGCAGCTTCTCGGCCCTGTATCAGCGTCGGGCGCTGATCTGCGGAAGCGGCGGCAGCATCACCACCACCTATCGCAACCATGCCCCCGGTGCGGAGGCCGAACCGATGCAGATGTGGCAGGGCGGCGCCATGCTGACCGAGGTCCAGACCATCCCATCCGCCGGCGTGAACGGCTTCCGGGCCGAGGCCGAATCCTTTGCCGACGCCGTGGCGTTTGGTCCCGACCGCTGGACCGGAGCGTCCGAGGCAGAGTCGCTGGACATCGCGATGATGCTGGACGCCATTACTGCCAGCGCGCGCACGGGCCGCATGGTCGAACTGCCGCAGGTGACGGCATGATCGACGGCCACACCAAACTGATCGCGCATCTGGGTTTTCCGACCCACTCGTTCAAGGCGCCGATGATCTACAACCCGTGGTTCCGCCAACAGGGGATCAACGCGGTCGTCATGCCCATGGGCTGCAAGGCCGAGGATTACGCGGCCTTCCTGCCGCTGGTCTTCCGCCTGTCGAACATCCACGGTGCACTGATCACCATGCCCCACAAGGTTGCGACGGTCGGCATGGTGGACCGGCTTTCGACCACCGCGCAGGTCGCGGGGTCGGCCAATGCCGTCCGCCTGGGCGCGGATGGCAAGCTGGAAGGCGACATGTTCGACGGCGAAGGCTTCGTGCGCGGCGTCCTGCGCAAGGGGCAGAAGCTGGACGGCGCGCGCGTGCTGGTCGTCGGTGCGGGTGGCGTCGGTTCCGCCATCGCGGCATCGCTTGCCAAGGCCGGCGTCGCCGAGCTTGCGCTTTTCGACCCGAATGCCGCAATGGCCGGGGCTTTGGCGGATCGCCTGCGCCGCGCCTATCCGCAACTGCGGGTCCAGACCGGCTCGAAGGATCCGGCGGGGTTCGACGTCGTGGTCAACGCATCGCCTTTGGGTATGAACGAAGGGGATCCGCTGCCGATGGACGTGTCCCGCATCGCGCCCGAAACCTTCGTCGGCGAAGTGGTGATGAAGACCGAGATTACCCCTTTCCTGGCCGCAGCGCGTGAACGCGGCTGCCGCTTCCAGGTCGGCACCGACATGCTGTTCGAACAGATCCCGGTCTATCTGGAGTTCTTCGGCTTCGGCACGACGACGCCGGATGAACTGCGCGCGGTCGCCGAAATCAGCTACTGACCTGTCGCGTCACTTGCCGCGCTAAAGCCCCATGTCGCGGGCTTTCAGCGCGGCCTCGACCCGGTTTCGGACCTGCAGCTTCTGCAGGATGTTGGTCATGTAGTGCTTGATCGTCTTTTCCTGCAGATCAAGTTCGCGCGCGATTTCCTTGTTGCTGAGACCGGTGGCGACAAGTCGCAGGATCGTCGCTTCGCGCTGGGTCAGATCCTCGCTGACGGCCTGCACGTCGGGGGCCGGGCGCGCCTGCATCGTTGCCAGCACCCGCGCCGCCAACGAAGGCGAGACATAGGACGCCCCGTCCGCCACGCTTTGCAGCACCTCGATCAGCTGGGGGGCCGAAACGCCTTTCAGGACATAGCCGCGCGCCCCCGCCTTCAGCGCCGCCATCAGGTCGTCATCGGATTCCGATACTGTCAGCATCACGATCCCGACCGCGGGAAATCGGCGCGCGATCTCGGCCGCGGCGTTCAGGCCCGAGCCGGGCATTGAAATGTCCAGAAGCGCGACATCCGGCAGATGGGCCTCGACCGCGGCGACGGCCTCGGCAGCGGTGCCGACCTGTGCCTGGACATCGAAATGGCCATGCTCCTGCAGGGACAGCACCACGCCGCCGCGCAGCAGGGGGTGGTCGTCGGCAACGATGATCTGGATCTTGTCTGTCATGCGAGGGCCTCTGGCGACAGGGTGATGGTCAGGCGGGTGCCTTGGCCGGGCGCGGTGCGGATGTCAAATTCGCCGCCGATGCTTTCGACGCGTTCGCGCAGGCCGGAAAGGCCAAGCCCGTGCCCGTTCAGGGTGCGAGGGTCGAAGCCGGGGCCGCCGTCTTCGACCGCGATTTCAAGCCTGCCGTCGGGGGACAGCCCGCAGGACGCAGTGACGGGCGCGTCATTGGCGTGACGCCAGGCGTTCATCAACGCCTCCTGTGTGAAGCGATAGGCGCAGATCAGGATCGGGTGTGGGGCGGGTCGGTCGATCCGCTCATCGCCTGAAAAGCGGCGCTGCACGGTGGTCGCGGTCCGCCGCTCATGGGCGCTGATTGCCAGCTCCAGCGTTTCGGCGACGCTGCGCCCCTCCAGGGTCGGCAGCGTCAGCCCGCGGCACAGGTCGCGCACATCCCCCATCGCCTCGTCAAGCGAGGCGCGCAGGCCGCGTGCCTCGGGGTCGTCCGGAGGAACCGAGGCGCGGCGCATCAGCGCATCCAGCCGCAACGAGGTCAGCGCCAGGGCCTGCGCCGGCCCGTCATGCAGTTCGGCACTGATGCGGCGCATATAACGCTCGTTCGTCTCGCTGACCCCGCGCGAGGCGGCTTGCACCCGTTCCCGCAGCGCCTTGTTCTGGGTCGAGACACGGGCCAGTTCCGCCAACCGCCCCGTCAGTTCGCGGTTCTGGGCGTCGATGGTGCGACTGCCCGCGCGGACGATGCCGAACAGCGCGGCAAAGGTCAGCGCCATCACCCCGGCGACGGCTGCCCAGGCGCGGGCCTGCGCCGCGCGCAGGTCGGCCTTCAGCTCCGACCCGTCCAGATAGAATTCGGCCACCGCGATGATCTTGCCCGTCAGGATCGAATGAATGGGGTTATAGACCTCAAGCAAAGGGATGCCCTTCATCTGCTCACGCGCATTTTCAGCCTCGTCCAGATCGTCGAACGAGGCGCTGAGTTCACCCGCCCAGGCGCGGCGCAGCTTTTCGCCCGGTTCCAGAACCTTGCCGATCAGGTCGGCATCGCTGCTGAAGGCGATTAGCCCGCCCTTGCGCCAGATCTTGGTGGACAGGACGCGCTCGGACATCGGGGGTTCGTCCAGCAAATCGCGCATGCGCTGGATGCTGGCGGGGGAAAGCGTCTGGCTGTTCGTCAACTCCTGCGACATCGGGGCGATGAAGCTTTCCATATAGACGGCGCTGGACAGGGCGGCATTTCGCACGACGCTGGTCTTGATGCTGTCGCTGACCAGGCTGCCGACCGCGACCATTCCCAGAAGCGTGACGATGCTGCCGACGATCGCAAAGCGGTGATGCAGGGGAATCGCCGCAATGCGCCGGCGCCAATGGGCCGGTCCGGTCTGGGTTGTGGCGATCATTCTTTCACTCCGCTTTGGGCGGATTGTTGCTGATCCGGACGGCATCCGCCAAGGTGGGATCGGCCTTTCGGACCAAGGTCTGACGCGATTTTCGGACCCTTGGCCCGTCACCCCCTGCGCATCAGGTCCGACGGGCCTGCGCATGGGTCGGGACAGGCTGGAGCGGATGCGCGCGGCGATGCCAGATGGGGTCAGCCGGGTTTTCCGCCCGCCCATCCAGGAGGATCATTTCATGAAGACCCTGACCAGCCTTCCCCTGATCGCCGCCCTGTCCCTGTTCGGCGTCGCCCCATTTGCGGCCACTGCCTCTCCCGCAAGCGTCCGGGCTGCGCCTGCGACGATCTTTCTGGCGAAGATGCCCGCGAAACAGTTGGCCCGGCGGGGCCGCGGTGCCGATGATGGTCCGAACCACGACGTCGGAGACGATCACGGGCGTCGCGGTCGCGGTGCCGATGACGGCCCAAACCATGACGTCGGGGACGATCACGGTGGCCGCGGCCGTGGCAGCGATGACGGTCCGAACCATGATGCCGGAGACGATCATGGCGGACGCGGTCGTGGCGGCGACGACGGCCGTGGCCATGACCGCGGCGACGATCACGGGGGCCGGGGCCGCGATGGCGGCGGCGGTCGCGGACGAGGGGGCGATGATGGTGCGAACCACAGCCAGAACGTAATCCCCGCACCGGTTCAGGTTGCCCGCCACGGCGCCGACGACCGCAAGGGCGACGATCGTGGTGGCCACGGTCGCGACGACGGTTCCCGCCACTCCTGAGGCGGCATCCGTCGATCACGGCCCAGACACCCGCCTCCGCCAAGGCGGGTGTCGACATGTCCGGGTCTCCAGTGGCGAAGGCTGTTTACAGTGAAGTGTATATTCCGTAGATATACAGCATAGTGTAAAAGTCCGAGATTTACACCGGAGTGTATATATGCCCCTTGCCCGCTCGCTTGACGATCTGGCGCAGATCCTGCGCGAGGCGCGCCGTGCCCAAGGCCTGACGCAGTCCGAACTGGGGGACAGGGCGGGCGTTCGGGCGCACCACATCTCGAATATCGAGAATGGCGTCACCAATCCCACGGCCGCGACCGTCCTGTCGCTGTTCGCCGCGCTGGAGCTGGATTGGCAGGTCGTGCCCCGCGCGACGGGTGCGCGGATCGAGGATATCTTCTGATGGGGCGTCGGCCAAGGTCGGTTCCGCTGGCGGTCCATGTCAATGGCAGGCGCGCCGGCACCCTGACGCGGGAAGCGGATGGCGCGACTAGCTTCACCTATCACCCCGACTGGCTGGAGTGGGAGCATCGCTTCCGCCTGTCGCTTTCCCTGCCGCTGACCGATCAGCGGCAGCGCGGTCAGGCCGTGCTGGCGGTGTTTGACAACTTGCTGCCCGACAGCATGAACCTGCGCCGCGCATTGGCGGAACGCATGGGTGCCGGTGGCGACGATCCACATTCGCTGCTGGCGGCGATCGGGCGCGATTGCGTCGGTGCGATGCAGTTTCTTCCTCAGGGCGAGGATCCCGGCCCGGGCTTTTCCGACGTAAGCGAGGCGCTGGCCCCGGACCAGATCGCCCGGATGCTGCGCGATCTTGGCCGTCATCCGCTGGGGCTGGACCGGGATCAGGCCTTTCGCGTCTCGGTCGCGGGGGCGCAGGAAAAGACGGCGCTGCTGTGGGACGGCGGCTGGCGCCTGCCGTTGGGCATGACGGCGACGACACATATCCTCAAGACCCGGATGGGCCAGCTTCAGAACGGCATCGACATGAGTTCGAGCCTTGAGAATGAGTTGCTGTGCCTGAATCTGGCCGAGGCTTTCGGATTTTCCGTGCCCCGGACCCGGATCGAGCATTTCGACGGTATCGACGCGTTGGTGGTTGAGCGTTTCGACCGCAGCCTGTCGCGTGGCCGCCGCCTGCGCCTGCCGCAAGAGGATCTGTGCCAGGCGCTGGGGATTCCCTCGGCCCGGAAATACGAACAAGACGGCGGGCCGGGGATCGCCCAGGCCCTGCATCTGCTGTCCGGATCCAGCGACGGCCTGCGGGACCGCGCGGATTTCCTGGCGGCGCAGATCTTCTTCTGGATGATCGGCGCGACCGATGGCCACGCCAAGAACTTCTCGATCTTCCACGCGCCGGGCGGGTTCAGGATGACCCCGCTTTACGACATCCTCAGTGCCGAACCTGCGCGCGCCGCGGGTCACATCCGCCACCAGCAGATGCAGATGGCGATGGCCGTGACCGGCAGCAGGCGGCATTACCGCATCGACCAGATCCATCCCCGCCATTTCGAGCGGACCGCGCGCGAGGCGGGGCTTGGACCCGCGATCATCGAGCAGGCCTTTGCCCGGTTCCGGAACGCCGGAGATGCCGTCCTGGACGATGCGGCGGCACGCGTGGCGGCGGATGTCCCCGCCAGCGTGGCAGAGCCGATCCTGACTGCCGCACGGGCGCGCCTTGACGTCCTGCGCCGCTACGGCTGAGCCGGGACCGCCCGCGTTCAGCGGCCGGTGATGCCCTCGATCGGTCGAGGCGGGACCGGCTGCGTCACCAGAAAGTTCTTGCGTTTTTCGTAGAAGGCGTTGCCGCCCGTCACCAGAACGTAGTGCATGTTGTCATAGGAAAAGCTGTAGCCTGCCTGGTGGAAGAACATCGCGTTTCCGATCAGCGGGTGACGCTCCCCCCGTAGGACCGAGCGTGCGGCCTCGCGTACCTTCGGCAGTTCCCTGGGGTTCATCTTGCGCGTCATGATCCCGGACGCGAACTGGTTCTTCTGCGCGACCACACCGCAGACGGTATTGGGATATTTTCCCGACTGCACGCGGTTCATGACGACGCTGCCCACCGCGATCATGCCATCGCGGCTGGAGCGGTTCGATTCGAAATACATCGCGCGCTCCATGCATTCCTGTTCGCTGTGGCGGCGGGGAAACCCGCAGCCCGCCAGCATCAGCAATGCGGGGGCAAGGAATACCGCGAACCGCAGCTTCCGGCTTTGAAATGTCATCTCGGTCCCTCCTGGCGCGCGAACACGCTCTTGTCATGAGAACGAGGATTAACAGCAGGGGTGAGGTCGTCTCAACTGCGCCGTGTATCGTCGGGCAACGGCCGTCACCTGCGGGCAACGCGCGAAGCATCGGCCTGCCGAATCAGGCGGGTGGGCCCTTCGCGAGCACCGTCAGCGCCGGATCATGGTGGTCCCAGCCAAGCGCCCGACTGCCATAGGCGACAAGGGTCGGGTGGAACCGTTCGGGCGCATCCAGGCTGGCTGGGTGGATCGCCGTGATTGTGGGGGCGGCGACAAAGGTCAGCAGGACGGGCGTGCCGCAGGTGGGGCAGAAGGCGTGGGTCTTTTCGTTGCCGCTGTCGCCGGCGACGCTCCAGCCCTGCAACCGTCCTGCCACCCTGACCGCGTCCACCCCCGCGAAGACGAGATACGACGAATGGCCGGTGCCGCTGCGCATCTGGCAATGGCGACACTGGCAGTGAAGCTCGGCGACCGGCGCTCCCGTCGCCTCATAGCGGACGGCGCCACAGGCGCAGCCGCCGCAATAGGTGGTCTGGCTCATGATCTTGCTCCGATGTGCCGGGCGGCCTGTGGTCACAGGTCAAAGCCGCGCCCAGTCTCCAGAAAGGATTTCATGCTGGACAGTACCAGCGGCCAGCCTTTGCCGACCGCGTTGCACATGCCGCTGCCGGGTTGCAGGTCGTCATGCGTGACGGTCAACTTGACCATGTCGTCCTGCGGCTCGATGTCGAAGGTCACGCGGCTGTATTGGTCGGGATCGTCCTGCTGGCTTTCATTCGCCCAGCTGATGACCAGCTTGTTGGGCGGATCGCTGCTGATGACCTTGCCGACAAGGTCCACGGTGCGCGCGGCATCGGCGCGGACATGCTGCCAGCCCGAGCCGGTCTGCCAGTCGGCCGAGACGTTTTCGTGCCCCCAATACCGGCGCGCAAGATCGGGTCTGGTGATCGCCTCGAACACCTTTTCCGGGGTGGTGCGGATATAGGTGACGTAAACGAAACTGGCGGATTTGTCTGTCACGGCTTGCTCCTTTCAAGTTCGTGCTTGAGGTCGTGGAGAAGGCTGAGACGGCTTTCCTCGAACTTTCGGATCCACCGTTCATAGACCTCGTAAAGCGGGACGGGGTTGATGAAATGCAGCTTCTCTCGCCCGCGGCGGGCGGTGCTGATCAGATTCGCGTCTTCCAGAAGTCCAAGATGCTGGGTCACGGACTGGCGCTGCATGTCCAGCGTTTCGCAAAGCTGGCCCAGCGTCTGCCCGTTCCGTTCGCAAAGGGCGTCAAGCAGTTTCCTGCGGCTTGGATCGGCCAGCGCCTTGAAGACCTTGTTGTCATCCATGGGCCGCTCCATCCGTATCGAGACCATTTACGCAGGTAAATACCTGCATGTCAAGATATGCAGGCACTCACCTGCATATTTGGATGCAAGAGGCAGATCGGTGCCTATCTTGCGCCCGCGGCGACCAGGATGCGCTGGATCTTGTCATAGCCGGCGGCGCGAGCATGGCCCAGCGGGGTCACTCCGTTGCCATCTGCAAGGTTGACGTCGGCACCCGCCCTGACCAGCAGGTCGACGATCTGCTGGTGACGGGGCCCGCCATCGCCCAGGATGATCGCCTCAAGCAGGGCCGTCCAGGCCAGGTTGTTGACGTGATCGACATCAACGCCGGCCTCGATCAGCGTGCGCACGGTTTCCACATGCCCGCGTTCGCAGGCGGGGATCAGGGCGGTGCCGCCGAACCGGTTGGTGCTTTTCAGGTCCGCACCATGTGCCAGCGTCATCTTGAGGATCTCCAGATGCCCGCGCGCCCCGGCGTAAAGATAGGGGCTGTCCTGGATCAGATCCTCGGCATTGACGTCGGCCCCGGCCTGGACAAGGACCCGTGCGGCCTCGACGGCATTGGCATGGGTCGCAACCAGCAGCGGCGTCGCACCGTTCCGGTCGCGCGCCTCGATCTCGGCGCCTGCCGCCAGAAGCCGGGTGATCGCCGCGGCGTCGTTTTGTCCTGCCGCCTGATGCAGTCGGGTTCCGTTCATGGTCTTTCCTGTCGCAGAGACGGGGGCCGCAAGCAGCGACAGGAAGGCGGTTCCGACAAGGAAAGCGCGGCGTGGCATGGCGCGTTTCCCGATCGAAGGCTTCGACTGGCGTGACGGCATGAATGCCCCCGGTCTAGTGGTTCTCGCCCAGATAGGCAGGACGGCTGGCATTTGAAAATTAAATATCAGGATGACTTTCATCGCAAACATGAATACTCATGGGGACGGCCTCATCCTTTGCAATCGCCATGCTTGACCCGCGCCTGCTTCGTTCTTTCACTGCCATCGTCGATGCGGCCAGTTTCACGCTGGCGGCCGAACGCCTGAACATGACGCAATCGACGATCAGCCAGCAGCTTGCCCGGCTGGAAACTCTGGTCGGCTCCCCCCTGATCGAGAGGACGGCGCGCCCCGTCCGGCCCACCGCGAGTGGAGAGCGGCTTCTGGGCTATGCCCGCAGGCTTCTGGCCCTGCAGGCCGAGGCCGAGGCCGCGCTTGGCGATCCTGCGGGCTCTGCCTCGATCCGCATCGGCCTGCCCGAGGATATCGTCGATGCCGCGATGGCGAAGACATTCGGCGACTTCGCCCGTCGCCACCGGGAGATCCGTCTTGATGTGACGGCCGGTCTTAGCCGCGACCTGACGCGGCGCTATCGCAGTGGCGATTTCGACATCGTGATCGTCAAGGACGCGCGGCCTGGCCCGGATTGCCGCGCATCCTTCCCCGAGCCGGTCGCCTGGTATGAAAGCGCCGAGGCGCCCGCCACATGGCCCGATCCGCTGCCGCTGGTCGCCTTTCCGCCCGATGGTCTTTACCGCGACACGATGTTCCAGCGGGCCGAGCGCGAGCGGCTTGGCTGGTATGTCGCCTTTGCGGGCAGCAACCTGCACAACGTCCTGGTCGCGGTCGAGGCGGGATTGGGCCTGTCCCTGCTTCCGGTCAGCGCGGCGGGGCGATACCGCGTGCGGCAATATGCGCCCTTTGGGATGGAGGCGCCGATTTCGGTCTCGCTTTACTCTTGGGAAAAGACCGGCCCGGTCTCGGAACTGGTTGGGGCCATGCAAGGGGTGATGGCCGCGCGCTCGCAACCGCTGGGCCGGAATTGATGCACGGCGCAGAAACCTGACGAGCCGCATTTAGGCCACGCGTGAAACCTGCAAGAATGGACCGATGACAGGCCAGAACCGCCCAATCCTTGAAAGCCCGCTGAAGCTGATCGCGATCGGCTGCCTGCTGCTGCTGGCGACCGCGGGGGCGGTCGCGATCCTTCAGCGCCACGCGTTGATGGTGGAACTGGAACAGGAAAGCTCGGTCCTGCTGCGGCTGGCCTCGCAGCGCGCGGACCAGCACGATGCCCACCTGACGGCACTGTCGGCGATTGCCGTCGCCGGCGAGGCCGAGCAGAACGGCCTGTTCCTTGAGGTGGCCCAGACGATCTCTCGTTTCTATCCGCGCATCGACGAGGTTCAGCTTGTGCCGTTCGATGCGCGGGGCAAGGCGGTCGGCACGCTGCCGCTTGCCCCGGCGCTGGCGGATACCATTCGCGCGTCCGCACAGGCCTCGACAGGCCATATCGCGCTGCTGCCGCATCCGGACCGGCCGCAGCATTACATCATGGTCAAGCGCAGCCCGAATACCGATGCGGCCCGCTATGGGCTTATGCTGGGGATCGATGCAGAGAAGCTGGTGGACGAGGCGGGAACATTCTGGTCGCGGCCCGATGTCGCGCTGACCCTGTCATTGCCGGACGGTCACGCCCTGTTCCATCGGGGCGCCGCTCCCGAGACGATCCGCTTTGCGCGGGCACTTGGAAGTGCATCCCAGCCGCTGTTGCTGGAAACGGGAATGCAGATCGGCATTGCGAACCTGCTTCCTGCCTTGCGGACCGGGCTGGCGCTGCTGGCGGTCACGCTGGCCTATCTTGCCGCGCTGTCGGCGTTGCGCCAACGGGCCCGCGTGCGTGGCGCGATCGAACAGGCGCGGCTCAGCGCGCTGGATTCGCGCCTTGCCCATGCCTCTCGCGTCAATGCCCTGGGCGAGATGGCAAGCGGGCTTGCCCATGAACTGACGCAGCCCCTGACGGCGATTTTGGCGCAGGCGCAGGCGGGCCGTCGGATGCTGGCGCGCGGGGATTCCGCTGCGCTGTCGCCGATCCTAGATGATACGGTCGCGCAGGCGCGGCGGGCCTCGGCGATGCTGGAACGCTTCCGCAACTGGTCGCGCCCGCATCCGGTGCCGCGCGTGCCCTTTGACCTGCGCGAGGCGCTGCGAAACGTGCAGACGCTTCTGGCGCCGCAGGCCGCCGCACAGGGCGTGCCGCTTGCTTTCGATCTTGGTCCCGGTCCCGCGCCCGTCATCGCCGACCCGGTCGAGATGGAACAGGTGGTCTTCAACCTTGCCCGGAACGCTATCGAGGCCACTGCCGGGCTTGGCAATGCCGGGCAGGTGGTCGTCGCGCTGAAGCCGCAGCAGGATCGCGTCGTGCTGGAGGTTTCGGATAACGGGCCGGGCATCGCGCCGCAGTTGCGATCGCGCCTTTTCACGCCCTTCACCACCACGCGGCCCAACGGGACCGGGCTAGGCCTGGCGCTAAGCCAGCGTCTGGTCGAACGCGCCGGAGGAGAGATCCAACTGGTCGACGGTACGTCGGGGGCGACGTTCCGGGTGGTGCTTCCGGGACGATCCGCAGAGGCTCGGGAATGAACCTGCCCGTCTATCTGGTGGATGATGACGAGGCGGTGCGCCGCGCGCTGGCGTTGCTGATGTCGACCGTGGGAATCGAGGTCACGGGCTTCGCCGATCCTCAGGGGTTTCTCGCGCAGCTGCCCAAACTCGCGCCCGGTTGCCTGATCCTGGACATCCGGATGCCCGCCATTTCCGGCCTGAAGCTACAGGAGCGGCTGGCCGAGCAAGGCATCGACTGGCCGGTGATTGTCATCTCGGGGCACGGCGATATCGAGGCTTGCCGCCGCGCCTTTCGCAATGGCGCGGTCGACTTCCTGTCGAAGCCCATCGACGAGCAGGATCTGATCGATGCCATCCAGAAAGGGCATGAGGCGCTGGAGCGGGCGCTGGACCGTCGCGCCGAACAGGCCGAGACGCTGGGGCTTCTGGCTTCGCTGACGCCCCGCGAAACCGAGGTGCTGGATCGGATCGCCGAAGGTTTCACCACGCGCCAGATCGCCGAGGGGTTGGGCCTGTCGCCGCGCACCGTCGAAAGCCATCGCGCTGCCATCGGGGCCAAGCTTGGCACAACCTCGCAAGCCGAGATGACGCGTCTGTGGCTGGCCGGACGCGACACTCCGTAGAACTACGCAGACGGCTGCAAGGGATACGAATACCGGCATGGGGCGGGGCGGGCTAATTCCCTTTCATCATTCGGAAAGGATACCCCTCATGACCCGGAACCTCGTGCTTGCCATCGCGCTTCTCGCCCCCTTCGGCGCTGCCGCTCAGGATTTGCCGAGCGCGCCCTATCTGCCGCTTGATCTGGCGACGAAGGCCGCGGACGCAGCGCTGAAGGCCTGCACCGCCGAAGGCCACAATGTCAGCGTCGCGATCGTCGCCCGGGACGGTTCGACCAAGGTTCTGCTGAAGGCCGACAATGCCGGCCCGCATACAGGATCGAGCGCGCAGGGCAAGGCCTTCACCTCGGCCGCGATGGGTCGCGACACGGCCGGCCTGGCCGAGTTCATTGCCTCGAAACCCGCCAACGAAGGTCTGCGCGATATGGACCCGCGCATGGTCATCCAGGCTGGCGGCCTGCCGGTCAAGTTCGGCAAGGCGCTGGTCGGCGGCATCGGCGTCGGCGGCGCGCCGTCGGGTGACATCGACGCGACCTGCGCGGCGGCGGGACTGAAGGCCATCGGCGCGGGCGAGTAATACCGACCCTGACCACGACGCGGCCCGTCCCAAGGGGGTGGGCCGCTTTTTCGTTCGGCGGCAAGGTCATGCTGCAAATCATTCGCGCAGTCATCGCGAATTGACTCGGCACTTCACCGTCGAGTTAAACTCCCCCCTGGAGGAAAAGGTTGTCCCGCCCGATTGGGAGGTCGGCGGGAACATCCGCGCAAAACCCAGCAGCATGGATCGAGGGAGGAGTAAGTCGCATGAAGAATCTCAGCCTATGGCTTTGTGGATTCGCAGCCCTGCCGTTCGCGGCACAGGCCCAGACCGAAATTTCGTGGTGGCACGCGATGACTGGCGCCAATGCCGAGGTTGTCGAGAAGATCGCCGGTGATTTCAACGCAAGCCAGTCCGATTATGTCCTGAAGCCGGTGTTCAAGGGCACCTATCCCGAAACGCTGAACGCGGGCATCGCCGCCTTCCGCGCGGGACAGGCCCCGGACATCATCCAGGTCTTCGATGTCGGGACTGGCGTCATGATGGGCGCGCAGGGTGCGATCAAGCCCGTGGCCGAGGTGCTGACCGAAGGCGGCTTCACCTTCGACAAGAGCCAGTATCTGCCCGGCATCGTCGGATATTATTCGACCCCGGAAGGCGAAATGCTGTCCTTCCCCTACAACTCGTCCTCGCCGATCCTGTATTACAACAAGGACATCTTCCAGAAGGCCGGGCTGGATGTCGACGCACCGCCCCAGACCTGGGCGGAGGTCTGGGCCGCGGCGCGCAAGATCAAGGAATCCGGCGCGGCAACCTGTGGCTATACCTCGACCTGGCTGACCTGGATCCATACCGAGAACTTCGCGGCCTGGAACAACGTCTCGTGGGGGACCAACGAAAACGGCCTGGCTGGCACACCCGAGCTGAAGATCGACGCCCCGCTTTTCGTCAAGCATTTCCAGGAACTGGCCGATCTGGCGAAAGAGGGGGTCTTCGTCTATGGCGGGCGCACCAGCGAGGCGAAGCAGAACTTCACCTCGGGAGAATGCGGCATTCTGACCGAAAGCTCGGGGGGATTGGGCGATATCGTCAAATCCGGGATGAATTACGGCATCGGCAAGCTGCCCTATGACGAGACGGCCCAGGGCGCGCCGCAGAACACCACGCCGGGCGGAGCGTCGCTTTGGGTGATGGCGGGCAAGTCGGACGACACCTACAAGGGCGTCGCCGCTTTCTTCAACTATCTCTCGAAGACCGAGGTGCAGCAGTTCCTGCACGAGCAGTCGGGCTATTTGCCGGTGACGATGGCGGCCTATGAGGCAACCAAGGCGTCGGGCTTCTACGAGAAGAACCCGGCGCGCGAGGTGCCGATCCTGCAGATGTCGGGCAAGCCCCCGACCGAGAACTCCAAGGGGGTGCGCGCGCCAAACCTGCCGCAACTGCGCGATATCCAGAACGAGGAATACGAAAAGATGCTGGCCGGCCAGCAGACCGCCGAACAGGCGCTGCAGAACGCGGTGACCCGCGGCAATGCCGCGATCAAGGAAGCCGCAGGCGGCTGATCCCGCCAATCGGGCGCGCGCGGTCCCTGGACGGCGCGCGCCCCGGTTCCGACAAGGGGATCCCGCATGAGAAGAACCGTCTTTCCGCACAGGCTTTTGCCCTGGCTGCTTCTGGCGCCGCAGCTGGCGATCACGCTGATCTTTTTCTACTGGCCCGCCGGGCAGGCGTTCCGACAATCCATGCTGAAGGAAGATCCCTTCGGCCTGAAATCCAGCTTTGTCGGGCTTGCGAATTTCCGGCGGGTGCTGAGCGATCCGAACTATCTGAACTCGCTGCAGGTCACGGCGGTCTTTTCCGTGCTGGTCGCAATCCTGCCGATGGCAATCGCGCTGTTCCTGGCGGTGCAGGCGGAACGGATCGTGCGCGGCAAGGGCATCTATCGGACGCTGATGATCTGGCCTTATGCGGTCGCCCCGGCCATCGCGGGCATGCTGTGGTTGTTCATGTTCAATCCCAGCTTCGGCACGCTGGCCTGGCCATTGAAGCAGATCGGCATCCAATGGAACCCGCTGCTGAACGCGAACCACGCCATGATCCTTGTGGTCGCTGCGGCGACATGGAAGCAGATCAGCTACAATTTCCTGTTCTTCGTTGCCGGCTTGCAGGCGATCCCGACCTCGCTGCTTGAGGCTGCGGCCATCGACGGCGCAAGCCGGCGTCATGCGTTCTGGACCATTGTCTTTCCGTTGCTGGCGCCGACGACGTTTTTCCTGTTGGTCGTGAACACGGTCTATGCGCTGTTCGATACCTTCGGCATCATCCATGCCGTGACCGGGGGCGGTCCGGGCAAGGCGACCGAGACGCTTGTCTACAAGGTCTATAACGACGGCTTCGTGAACCTCATCATGGGCGATTCTGCCGCGCAATCGGTGATCCTGATGCTGATCGTGATCGCCCTGACCGCCTTCCAGTTCCGCTTCATCGAACGGCGGGTGCACTATGGCTGAAAGCCCGCTTGCCGCGCGCGCCCCGTCGCGGATGCTCAGCCACCTGTGGATGGTCCTGGGCGTCATCGTGGTCGTCTTTCCGGTCTATTATGTCTTCATTGCCTCGACCCACTCCACCCAGACGATCCTGCGTCCGCCGCTGCCGCTGGTGCCGGGGGCCGAGGGACTGCACAATTACGGCGAGGCGTTTTCCGGCCGCATCGGCCAGATCGGCGGCGTCAGCCTGTGGCGGCTTCTGGGAAATACGACCCTGGTGGCCCTGGGCATCGCCATCGGCAAGATCGCGATCAGCATGGCCTCGGCCTATGCGATCGTGTTTTTTCGCTTTCCGCTGCGCATGGCCTGTTTCTGGCTGATCTTCATCACCCTGATGCTGCCGGTCGAGGTCCGTATCCAGCCGACCTACAAGGTCATGGTGGATCTGGGTCTGATCGACACCTATCCGGGCCTGATCCTGCCGCTGATCGCATCGGCCACGGCGACGCTGCTGTTCCGCCAATTCTTCATGACCATCCCGGATGAGTTGCTTGAGGCGGCGCGGGTCGATGGCGCGGGGCCCTGGCGCTTTTTCAGGGACATCCTGTGGCCGTTGTCACTGACCAACGTGGCGGCGATCTTCGTGATCCAGTTCATCTATGGCTGGACGCAATATCTGTGGCCGCTGCTGGTCACGAACTCCAATGAAATGAACACCATCGTCATCGCGCTGCGCAAGATGATCTCGTTTGCGGATGCCGATACCCCCTGGAACCTTGTCATGGTGACCTCGGTCCTTGCGATCCTGCCGCCGATCCTGGTCGTCGTGCTGATGCAGCGCTGGTTCGTGAAGGGCCTTGTCGAGACGGAGAAGTGAATGGCCCATATCCTGCTGAACGACCTGCGCAAAAGCTATGCCGGACAAGAGGTCATCCACGGCGTCACCATGGACATTGCCGACGGCGAATTCGTGGTGATCGTCGGCCCCTCGGGCTGCGGCAAGTCGACCCTTCTGCGCATGGTCGCGGGGCTTGAGGGCATCAGCGCGGGCACGATCGAGATCGACGGAAAGGTGGTCAACACGCTTGAGCCGCGCGACCGAAATATCGCAATGGTGTTCCAGAACTATGCGCTTTACCCGCATATGAACGTGCGCGAAAACATGGCCTATGGGTTGAAGATCGCAAAGCTTCCCAAGGCCGAGATCGAGGCGAGGGTGCTGCGCGCGGCCCGCATGCTGGAGCTTGAGCCCTATCTGGACCGCAAGCCCCGCGCCTTGTCGGGCGGGCAGCGCCAGCGGGTCGCGATGGGGCGGGCGCTGGTGCGCGAACCCTCGGCCTTCCTGCTGGACGAGCCCTTATCCAACCTTGACGCCAAGCTGCGGGTGCAGATGCGGCTGCAGATCAAGGAGATGCACCTGCGGACCGGGCAGACCACGCTTTACGTCACCCATGATCAGGTCGAGGCGATGACGCTGGCTGACCGGCTGATCGTCATGAACAGCGGCGTTGCCGACCAGATCGCGACCCCGCTTGAAGTCTATGCCACCCCGGCCAGCGAATTTGTCGCGGGCTTCATCGGCTCTCCCGCGATGAACATCTTCACCGTTACGGCCGAGGGAGGCAGCGCGCTTCTGCCCGGCGGGCACCGCCTGCCACTGGCCGGACTGCCCCCGTCCGGCGAGGTCCGGCTGGGGTTGAGGCCCGAGGATCTGGAGATTGCCGCACCGGGCCAGCCCGCCATCCCGGTCGAGCTGCGCTCGGTCGAGCGGCTGGGCGCCGATGCCTTTGGCTATGGCATGATCCAGGGATCGGACGTGCCCTTCACGCTGCGGCTGGCCGGAAACTCGACCGCGCAAAGGGGGGACCGCATCGACGTCCTGCCCGCCGAGGGACGCCTGCACCTGTTTTCGCCCCAGACGGGAAAGCGGCTTTAGGCGGGGACAGAAACCGCAGCAAGGTGGCAGGCGACGCGGTGTCCAGCGGCGGTCATCCGCAAATCGGGCGCCGTGCTGCGACAATGCGCGACGACCGACGGACAGCGCGACGCAAAGCGGCAGCCCTGTGGCAGGTTGACCGGGCTGGGCGGATCGCCCTGAAGCCGGGCGCCTCCCCCTCGCCGCCGGTGCTCCGGCGAAAGCGATGGGGCGGCCGCGATCAGCGCCTGCGTATAGGGATGGCGCGGTGTGGCAAAGATTTGCGCGGTCGGGGCCTGTTCGACGATCTGACCCAGATACATCACTGCGATTTCGTCGCAGACGTGGCGGACGACGCCAAGATCGTGGCTGATGAACAGATAGGTGATCCCGGTTTCGCGCTGCAGGCGGCGGATCAGGTTCAGCACCTGGGCCTGCACCGCGACATCCAGCGCCGAGACGGGCTCGTCGAAGACGATCAGGTCGGGCCGGGTCGCAAGCGCACGCGCCAATCCGATCCGCTGTCTTTGCCCGCCCGAGAACTGGTGGGGGTAAAGTGACTTCAGTTCGGGGCGCAGCCCCACCTGGGTCAGCAATTCCTCGACCCGCGCATCGCGTCCGGCGGGGTCGCCATAGCCCAGTAGGTCCATCGGCTGGCGGATGATGCGCCCCACCCGCTCGCGCGGGTTCAGCGAGGAAAAGGGGTCTTGAAACACCATCTGGAAGCGGGGACGGGCGCGGCGCAGGGCCTCGCCCTCGATCCGGCTGATCGGGGTGTCGTCAAGCTCGACCTCACCGCCGGTGATAGGGGCAAGCCGCATGACGGCAAGCGCCGTGGTGGTCTTGCCCGATCCGGATTCCCCGACGATGCCAAGGGTCTGGCCGCGTGGGATGTCGAAGCTGACCCCATCGACGGCATGGACCCTGCGCCCGTTCGGGGCCGGGAAGTGAACCTTGAGGTCGCGGACGGAAAGCAGCCGGGTCATGCGAATGCCTCGCTTGCAGTCAGGTGGAAACAGGCCGCGGACTGGCCCGGCGACAGCGCGACATGGCCGGGCTGCCCATCGCGGCATGCGGGAGTTGCAACCGGACAGCGCGGCTGGAATGCGCATCCCCGGCCAAGATCCGTCAGGGCGGGGACGATGCCGGGGATCTCGGGCAGGTCGGCGTCGGGATCGGCGTCGAGGCGCGGAATGCTGGCCAGAAGGCCGCGGGTATAGGGATGGCCGGGACGGTCAAGCACGGCATCCGCCGGGCCGCGTTCGATCACGCGGCCGGCATACATCACCGCGACCTTGTCGGCCATTTCCGCGACTGCGCCCATGTCATGGGTAATCAGGACGATCGCGGTGCCGGTCTGCTGGCGCAGTTCGTCCAGAAGCCCGAAGATCTGGGCCTGAACGGTCACGTCCAGCGCGGTCGTCGGCTCGTCCGCGATCAGCAGCCGGGGTTCGCAGGACAGCGCCATCGCGATCATCACCCGCTGGCGCATCCCGCCCGAAAGCTGGTGCGGATAGGCCTTTGCGCGCAGTTCGGGTTCGGGGATGCCAACGGCGCGCAGCATCTCGACCGCCCGGGCCTGCGCCGCCTTAGGACTGACCTTCTGGTGCAGGCGCACCGCTTCGGCGATCTGCTCGCCGCAGGTGAAGACCGGGTTCAGCGAGGTCATCGGTTCCTGAAAGATCATGGCGATGTCGCCGCCCCGGATCTTTCGGATCTCAGCGGGCGAAAGGCTGGTCAGGTCGCGGCCCATGAAGCTGATGCTGCCCCCCACGATCCTGCCGGGGGGCGAGGGGATGAGCCCCAGGATCGACAGGGCGGTCATGCTTTTGCCGCAGCCGGATTCGCCGACGATCGCCAGCAGTTCGCCCTGATCCACGCTGAAGGACACGTCGTCCAGCACATGGGCCAGCCCGCGCCGGGTGGCGAAGTCGACTTTCAGGTTGCGGATCTCCAGGACGGGATCGGTCATGGCTCAGCGCTCCCTTAGCCGGGGGTTGAAGGCGTCGTTCAGGCCGTCGCCGACCAGGCTGACGCCCAGGACGGTCAGGAAGATCATCGCGCCGGGCAGCGTCACGACCCACCACGCATCCAGCAGGTATTCGCGACCCGATCCGATCATCAGCCCCCAGGACATGATGTTGGGATCGGACAGGCCCAGGAAGCTCAGTCCGGCCTCGAACAGGATGGCCATGCCGATGGTCAGCGTCCCCGAGACGATCAGCGGTGGCAGCGCATTGGGCAGGATCACGCGCCAGATGATATGGCCGTCGCCCGCGCCGACGGCCCGCATCGCGCTGACATATTCCAGTGTGCGGATGCGGCGGAACTCGGCCCGGGTCAGGCGCGCGGTCTGGGGCCAACTGACGATGCCGATGGCCAGCGCCACGTTGACCAGCGTGGGTTGGAACAGCGTGACCACCACCATCGCGAACAGAAGCGGGGGCAGGACCTGGAAGAACTCGGTCACACGCGTCAGCATGTCATCCACAAGGCCGCCATAGAAGCCCGCATAGGCCCCGATCACGACGCCGATGACCATGGTGATCAGCGCGGCCGCGAAGCCCACGGCCAGCGTCGCACGTCCGCCCGCGATCAGACCGGCCAGGATGTCGCGTCCCAGATTGTCGGTGCCCAGCGGAATCGTCGGATCATCACCGGGCGGCGAAAGCGGTGCCCAGACGATCTCGAACGGGTCTACATGGTAAAGCAGCGGCCCGGCAAAGGTCATCAGCACGACAAGCGTCATCACCAGCAGCCCCAGCATGGCCGAGGGGCTGCGGCGGAAGATCTCCCAAGCTTCGCTCAGGGGCCCGCGGGCGGCTGGAACCGAGGTTCTGGCTTCGGCGGTCATGTCAACGTCCTCCGGCAAGGCGCGGATCCAGCAGACGCGACACGAAATCGGTCAGCAGGTTCGCGATGATCACGATCAGGGTCGAGAAGAACAGGATGCCCAGCACCGTCGGGTAATCGCGTGCGAGGATGGCCTGAAATGCCAGCGTGCCAAGGCCGGGCCAGCTGAACACGGTCTCGACCAGAACCGCGCCCGAGATGATGGCCCCGAACTGCATCCCGGCGACGGTGACGACCGGCAGCAACGCATTGCGGAACGCGTGGCGGCCCAGAACCTGTCTTTCGCTGACGCCCTTGGCGCGGGCGGTACGGATATAGTCGGCGCCCAGCACCTCCAGCATCGAGGCGCGGGTCAGCCTGCTATATTGCGCCAGATAGACCAGCCCCAGCGTCAGCGCGGGCAGGACAAGGTGATGGGCGATGTCCAGCGCCCGCGTCAGCGGTCCGCCGACCTTGACGACATCGATCATCCCGGCGATCGGGAACAGCGGGATCTTGGCTCCGAACAGGATGACCAGCATCAGCCCCGTCCAGAAGACCGGTGCGGAATAGCCCACCAGCGACAAGACCGTGACCACCCCCGAGGCGATGCCACGCGGGTTCTTCGCCGCCATCAGCCCCAGCCGCGTGCCGGCCAGCACCGCAAAGGCCAGCGCCGCGGCCACCAGCAGCAGCGTCGGGCCAAGCCGGGACAGGATCAGCTCGACCACCGGGCGGTTGTAGAAATAGGACATGCCCAGATCGCCCTGAAGCGCACGGCCCAGATACAGCGCAAGCTGGGTCAGCACCGGCTTGTCCAACCCGTATTGCTGGCGGATCGCGGCCATGACCTCGGGGCTGGCACCGCCCATTTCGCCCGCGATCACCTGTGCCGGGTCGCCGGGCGCAAGCTGGATCAGCAGGAAGTTCAGCACCAGCACGGCAAGGATCAGGCCGACCGCGTAAAGCAGCTGCCGCAGGATACGACGCATCATTGCAGGGCCTCCGCGCCTATTGCTTCAGCCAGACGTCATCCATCGGACCCATCGGTCCCCAGATCGAGACGGGCGGGTTCTGCACGGCCTGCGTATAGACCGTGTGATAGGGAACCTCGTTGATGAAATGGATGGGGATGTCCGCGGTGATCTGCTTGAAGGCCTGACCGTAAAGATCCTTGCGCTTTGCCTGATCAGGCTCGGTCGCGGCCTCGGTCATCAACTTGTCGACCCCCTCGTTGCAATATTGCTGGGTATTCGACCAGATGATCCCCTGCCGGATGTTCGAGCAAAGATAGGTTCGGTTCACCCCGATCACCGGGTCGCCCCAGTTGAAGACCTGATCCATGGTCAGGTCGAAGTCATAGGACGAGATCCGCTGCGCCCAGGTCGGAAAATCGGGCGAGGCGCGGACGCTGATCTCGACCCCGGCCTTGGCCAGCGCCGCCTTGACATATTCGGCGACGGCGCGCTGCTGTTCGTCGGCATCGGGAAGATAGTCGATCCGCAGCGACAGCTTCTTTCCCCCCTCGCCATAGCCGGCTGCGGTCAGCAGGGCCTTGGCTTTGTCGAGGTCGAAGTCATAGCGCGCCACATCCTCGGAGAAGAAGGGGCTTTCCTGCACCACCGGCTCGACCGCGGGCTTCGACAGCCCGGCATGCAGGGCCTTGGTCACGAAATTCCGGTCGATGGCATGGGCGATCGCCTGGCGCACGCGGACATCGGCCAGGTCCGGCTGTTTGGTGTTGAAGGCAAGCCAGTTGATCGGGCCGATCGCGGCATAGCCCTTGTCGGTCACGGACATCTTGCCCGACTTCTCAAGCCGCCGGATCAGCCGCGTCGAATCGAGCAGGGGGAACATCTGCGCCTCGCCCGATTCCAGGGCCAGTACGCCGGAATTGGAATCCTGGTATTGCCGGATCACGATCCGGTCCAGATAGGGACGCCCCTTCAGGAAAAAGCCGTCATAGCGTTCCAGAATGATGTGCTGCCCCGGCTCGAATGCCGTGACCTTGAAGGGGCCGGAGCCGATGGGAAGGTTGTTCTTGGGGTTCGACTTGATGTCCTGCCCGTCGTCGAGGACATGTTTCGGCAGGATCGGCGTCAGTGCCGAGGACAGGACCAGCAGGATCGGCGGATGCGGCGCGCTCATGCGGATCACGACGGTTTGCGGATCGGGGGCCTCAAAAGCCTCGACAGGCGCCAGCATGGTCGAGAAGGGGTGGTTCTTCTTCGCCACGTCAAGCGACCATGCCACGTCTTCGGAAGTGATGGGCTTGCCGTCGTGGAAGGTCGCGCCCTGCACCAGTTTCAACGTCAGAACCTTGTTATCGGGGCTGAATTCCCAGCTTTCGGCCAGATAGGGCTGGGGCTGGAAATCCTCGCCATAGCGCAGGAGCGTCGCGAAGATCTGCGCCGCGGGCACGCCGGTCGCGATGCCGGATTGGACCGCCGCGTTCAGATGGCGCGGCTTCTGGACCGATGCGATGACCAGTGTGCCGCCTCGCTGCGGTTCTTCGGCGTGGACCGCCGGCGCAAGGGTAAGGGCGGTCAGGGCCGCGGCCCCGGCGAGCAGGGCGCGACGGGTAAGGACTGCGATCGGACGCATCGATGTCTCCTGTTGGGGGCGCGCGCCGGGTTCTGCAATGGCGCTGTCACATCAATGAATCCGTATGGTCAGCTATGCGGCAAATGCATTTTTGCGCCCCACTTCCTCAGAATTCCTGGGGAATGTAGGGACGGATGAATGCCCGGTCGAAGGCCCCCTGCATCGCCTGCATCTCGCAAGCCGCGACAATCGCTTCGCAAACGGGTGTCAACTTGGTGTCCCGGCGGGTCAGAACGCCGACGCGCGGTGCGTCCAGTTCGCCGGCCAGCGGCAGGCGCACCAGATCGCCCTTGGCATAGGTCTGCTCGATCATCGGGCGGATGTTGAAGATGCCGTAGCACATGCCGGCGGCGATCAGCGCCCGCATCATGTCGGTCGAGCGCGCCGAATAGACTACGTTCGGCTTCAACCCGCGGCCTGTGAACAGGTCCATCAGATAGCGGCGCGACATTTCCAGGTCCAGAACGACCAGAGGTTCTGGCGCAAGCTGCTCCAGCGTGACGAAGCGCCCGCTGGCCAAGGGATGCGAAACGGGCAGCGCCGCGTGGGGATAGCCTACGAACAGCGGCAAGAAGCGATAGATCAGCTCGTGGACGGGGCCATAGCACAGGGCGAAATCCGCCTCTCCGCTTTCCAATGCGCCCCCGATCTCTTCCGAGGTGCTTTCCATGACATCGATGCGAAGCTGAGGATAGCGTTCGCGCACGTCCGACAGGATGGTGGGCAGAAGGATCGGGGCCAGCGGGGTAAAGCAGGCGATGCGCGCGGTACCGTCGATCATCTGGCCAAGGTTCATGATCTTGTCGTCGAAACGCGCCTGCGCTGCCAGAAGAAGCCGGATCTCGTCCAGGAACTTGCGCCCGAAATGGGTGGCGGCAATCCCGCGCGACGGGACACGGGCAAAGACCGGCTGACCCGCCTGCGCCTCGATATGGTCGATGGCGGCGGCGATCGACGATGGCGAGACCAGCAGTGTTTCCGCAGCGGCGGTGATCGATTGGTGCCGCTCGGCCGCCTCGATATAGCGCAGGTGTTTCAGGGTGTAGTGCATTCTACCCTCAGCATATCAGAGGAATTACCGCTGAATTATGCATTTCCCGCAGGAAGGATGTCACGGCTAATCTGGCGAAAACAATCGGTTCGTCGGAGACGTCGCATGATCCCTACCGTGTTTTCTGCCAAGCGCATCATCACCATGGACCCTTCGCGGCCCGAGGCGACGCATGTGGCGGTCTCGCCCGAAGGGCGCATCCTTGCCGTCGGCAGCCCCGGTGACATGGGCGACTGGGGCGAGGTGCGCCACGATGACCGCTTCGCAGACAAGGTGCTGATGCCGGGTTTCGTCGAGGGTCACGCCCACATGATGGAGGGCTCGATCTGGCGCTTTACCTATCTTGGACATTACGAACGCACCGCCCCTGATGGCCGCGTCTGGCCGGGCATCGCCAGCGCCGGGGAACTGGTCGCACGCCTGCGCGAACGTGCCGCCGAACTGGGCGATGGCCCGATCATCGGCTGGGGTTTCGATCCGCTGTTCGTCCCCGGCGAGCGACTGTCACGGCTGGATCTGGATCAGGTCTCGACCACGCGGCCGGTGGTCGTCCTGCATTCCAACATGCATCTTCTGACCGCCAACAGCGCCGCGCTGGAACTGGCCGGATACGATGACGCGACCGATGTGCCGGGTGTCCTGCGCGGCAAGGACGGCATTCTGCACGGCGAGCTGCACGAGATGGGGGCGATGTTCCCGGTCATGCGCCGCGTGGGGGCCAGCTTTCGCAGCATGGGCGGCGATGCCGAGGCGATCTGGAACTTCGC
Source organism: Paracoccus broussonetiae (assembly GCF_031854425.1). Lineage (NCBI taxonomy): Bacteria > Pseudomonadati > Pseudomonadota > Alphaproteobacteria > Rhodobacterales > Paracoccaceae > Paracoccus > Paracoccus broussonetiae. The sequence goes on from NZ_JAVRQI010000002.1 coordinate 24,772, forward strand.
CCGCTCGGCCTGCCGGGCGGGGGTAACGACCTCGACCGACCTGCTGAACGATCTTGGCGATGACATGCTGGCCAATCTGGAGGAGACGACGGGCAAGGCAGACTATCCCTTGCGGCTGGTGCCCATGCTGTCGGCAATGGCCCTGCCGCCGCAAGAGATCGGGCCGCGCGCGACGGCTCTGCAGGCACGTTCCACCGACCGCCTGCGGCTTGGCGGGGTCAAGATCGTCACCGATGGCTCGATCCAGGGCTTTACCGCGCAGTTGCTGGAGCCGGGCTATTACCGGGGCACCGACAACCGCAGCTGGAACATCGCACCCGAGGCGCTGCGCACCATGACCGATGACCTGAACCGGCAGGGCATCCAGATGCATATACACGTGAACGGCGACGGCGCCAGCCTTGCCGCCATCGAGGCACTGGAGGCGGCCTTGGCCGGGCATTTCCGCCCCGACCATCGCCACGTGCTCCAGCACTGCCAGATGGCGGATCGCGCCCAGCTTCGCCGGATCGCGGCCCTGCAATGCTGCGTGAACCTGTTCGCGAACCATCTGTATTACTTTGGCGACAAGCATTATGAGGTCACGATCGGCCCGGAACGTGCCAGCCGCATGAACCCTTGCGCCAGCGCCTTGGAAATGGGGATCCCGCTGGCCATTCACTCGGATGCGCCGATCACGCCGCTTGCCCCCCTTGTCACCGCCTGGTGCGCGGTCAACCGTCGCACCGACAGCGGTCGCCAGCTTGGCACATCCGAGCGGATCGGCCTGGACGCCGCCCTGCATGCGATCACGCTGGGTGCGGCCTATACGCTGAAGCTGGACAGCGAAATCGGTTCGGTCGAGGTTGGCAAGCGCGCCGATTTCGCGGTGCTTGAGGATGACCCCCACGCTCTGGGGGCCGAGCGTCTGCGCGAAGTCCGCGTCTGGGGCACAGTCTTCGGCGGCCAGGCGGTTCCGGCAGGGTCGTTCTGACGATGGCGGGGCCGCTGCCTGTCAATATCCTGTGCGGCTATCTTGGTGCGGGCAAGACCACCTTGCTGAACCACCTGCTGACCCGCGCGACCGAGCGGGTGCTGGTCATGGTCAACGATTTCGGCGACGTGCCGGTCGATGCCTCGCTGATCGCGCGGCAGACGACCGACACGATCCAGCTCAGCAACGGTTGCATCTGCTGCTCGATGGGCGGGGGACTGTTCGATGCCTTCGACAAGGCGCTGAACCTGCGCGGCAAGGTGGATCGGCTGGTGATCGAAGCCAGCGGCGTCGCCGAGCCACGCCGGCTGGCAAGCTTTGCGCTGGCGGAACGCGACCTTGACTGCCAGGCGGTGCTGGCGGTGGTCGACCCGCTGTGTATTGCCGAGCGTCTGGCCGATCCCCGAACGGGTCAGGTCGCACGAAGACAGATCCTTGGCGCGGATGCGCTTTTTCTGTCACGGGCGGATATCTCCGGGCGGGTGGCGCTGCGGCGGGCGGCGCGATTGCTGGCCGGTATGAACCCTCTGGCCAGCCAGCACCTCGCCCCGGATGGCGTATTGGATCAGGCGCTTCGGCAGTCCCATGACTTCAATGCCTTGTCTGCCCTGCACCCGGCCGACGACCGCGACGGCGACCACCGCAACCTGTTCGCCAGTCGGACGTTGCGGCTGGCCGGCCCGGTCGATCGCCAACACTTGCTGGCAGCCATCAGTCGCCACCAGCGCGGAATCCATCGGTTGAAGGGCTATCTGCGCCTGTCGGAAGACGCGCTCCCCCAGCTTTTGCAGCTGGCCGGCGGGGTCGTGACGCTGGTACCGGTCGAAGGGGCGGGCGAGCTGCCGATGGATCGGGTTGTCGCGATCGGTCCGGATGCGGGCTGCATCGACGCGCTGCAGGCAGAGCTTGCGGGACAGGAAGTTCGGGTCGCCGCCACCCGCGAAGGCTGGGCCTGACGCGCGGGCGGCGGCGACGGGCCGGTCAGGAAGTCACCGGCCAACCGAAATCATGGTCCAGCCCGTCGAAACGCTCGAGATCCACCAGATCGGCGAATTCGCCATAGCTGCACATCGCGTCGGCGCGGCGGACGGGTGTTCCATCGGCCTTCAACGTCTCCAGAGTCTGCGACACGGCCCGGACCGCGGTGAACAGCGCGGAAAGCGCATAGAAGGCGACCGAGAACCCCATGTCCTGCAAGTCCGAGGCTTTCAGCGCCACCGTTTCGTTCCCGTCGACGATGCTGACGACCTTGGGGCCCGGCACGGCGCGGGCGACGGCCTCGACCTCGGCGATCTTCTTGATGCCGTCGACGAAAACCAGATCGACGCCCGCATCCTGATAGCGTCTGGCGCGGGCCACGGCCTCGTCGATGCCAAGGGCGGGCAGGGCGTCGGTGCGGGCGATCAGCATCATCTCATGCGTACCGCGTGTCTTGACGGCGGCCTGCAGGCGGCGCGCGTTTTCCTCGGCGTCGATGACTCGGATGCCGGCGCGCTGGCCGCAGCGCTTAGGCATCTGCTGGTCTTCAAGATGGATCGCGGCGACGCCCGATGCAGCATATTCCTCGACCGTGCGGGCAAGGTTGGCAAGCCCTCCATAGCCGGTATCGGCATCCGCGATCACCGGGATCGTGGTCGCCCGCACCATGTTCCGGGCATGATCGGTCATCTCGGTCTGGCTCATCAGCCCGATATCGGGCATTCCCAATCGCGCCGCCGTGGCGCCGAAGCCGGTCATGTAGACGGCCCCGAAACCCGCGCGCTGGACCATCCGCGCGGTCAGCGGATCGGCTGCGCCGGGGGCCATGACCAGCCCCTGCCGGATGGCGCGACGCAGCGCGCTTGCCTGGTCCGCCATTTCAGCGCCCCCCCGATACGTCGATGGAAATCCCGGTGACATAGGCCGAGGCGTCCGAGAACAGCCACACCGCGCAATCCGCGACTTCGTCGGCGGTGCCCAGTCGCTTCAGCGGGATCACGTCCGCCATCGCAGCGATTTTCGAGGGATCGGTGAACACGTCCTTCTGGATCTCGGTATCGATGACGCCGGGGGCCATCGCATTCACGCGCACATGCGGGGCCAATTCCTTGGCAAGCGCGGTGGTGAAGGAATGGACCGCGCCCTTGGTCGTGGCATAGGCGATCGAGCCGACCATGCCGCCCGTCCGCTGCGCGATCGAGGACAGGTTGACGATCGCGCGACCCTCGCGGCCCGAGGGGGCCGACAGAAAGACGTTCGAGACGACGAACACGCTTTTCAGGTTCACTGCCAGCACGCGGTCCAGCTCTGCCTCGTCAAGCTCGGTGACGGACATGTGCCGCCCGATGATGCCCGCGTTGTTCAGAAGATAGTCGAAACCCCCGAAACGTGCGCGTGCGACCTCGGCCGCGGCGCGAACGGCGCTGCTGTCCGAGACGTCGACTACCGCCGTTTCGATCCGGTCGGGCGCCAGCACCCGCAGTTCCTCCAGCCGTGCCGCATTGATGTCCCACACCACCAGGTTCGCACCCAGATCAAGCAGCTTGCCCGCGACGGCGCGGCCGATGCCCGACGCGCCCCCGGTAATCAGGGCAGTGCGGTTTTCAAAGCAGGGATAGGTGTTCATGCATCTCCTCCGGGCAAGAATGACGGGGGGATAAAGCATGGGTCGCGGATGCCCGTCAACTAGGGCACTAGATTAAAATGGTAGTTGTCAAAACCGTGAAAGCCGCTAAGGATGCGCCCGCAATGGCCGGGCCCCGCGTCCGGCAGCAGGAGGAGAATTCAGGAATGGCACTATCCGGCCCCGCGTCCATGACGCTGGACACAAACCTGCGCGACCGCACGATCAGCAAGCTGAACCGGCGGATCGTGCTTTTCGCTTTCATCTGCTTCATCGTGAACTATCTCGACCGGGTGAACATCGGCTTCGCCGCGCTGCACATGAACGAAGATATTGGCCTGACGCCCTATATCTTTGGAATCGGCGCGGGCATCTTCTTCGTCGGCTACCTGGCCTTCGAGATCCCGTCGAACATGATGCTGCACCGTTTCGGCCCGCGCGTCTGGATCGCGCGGATCATGGTGACCTGGGGGCTCGTTTCCTGCGGGATGGCCTTCGTTCAGGGGCCGACCTCGTTCTATATCATGCGCTTCCTGCTGGGCGTGGCCGAGGCGGGCTTTGCACCGGGCATCCTGCTTTACCTGACCTATTGGTTCCCCGCGCGCGAACGTGGTCGGGCCACTGCGACCTTCATGACCGCGACGGTGCTGTCGATCGTCTTCGGCGCGCCGCTGTCCAGCTGGCTGATCGACGCGGGCGAGGGGCTTTGGGGCCTGCGCGGCTGGCAGGCGATGTTCATCCTGGAAGGCGTACCCGCCGCGATCCTGGGGATCGTCGCCTTCTTCTATCTGGTGGACAGCCCGGAAAAGGACCGCCACTGGCTGGCTCCGGACGAACGCAAGTGGCTGATCGCCCAGCTTGAGGCCGAACGCCGCGCCGCGCCGCAGGACACCCGCCATGACCTGGCCGAGATCTTCCGCGACTGGCGCGTCTGGCTGCTGACCATCGTTTACATGTTCAACGGCATTGCAGTTTACGGCGTCATCATGTGGCTGCCGCAGATCGTGAAGTCGCTTGGCAACCTGACCACGCTGCAAACCGGCTTCGTCTCGGCCATTCCGTTCATCTTCGCGGGGGCTGGTCTTGTTCTTGTCTCGCGCAGTTCGGACCGGACCGGAGAGCGCAAGTTCCACACCGCGATGGGCGGACTTGTCGGAGGCATCTTCCTGGCCGCCTCGGCCATGGCGGGATCGCCGCTGATGGGGCTGGTGCTGCTGTGCATCTGCGCCTTCTTCCTGTGGTCCTATATGGGCGTGTTCTGGACGCTGCCTCCGCAATTCCTGCAAGGCGCGGCTGCGGCGGGCGGGATCGCGGCGATCAACGGCTTTGCCCAGATTGGCGGCTTCACCGGGCCTTACATCGTGGGTTACGTCAAGTCGGCGACGGACAGCTTCCAGCTGTCGTTGCTTGCCCTTGCCATCTTCCCCGTCCTAGGATCGCTGCTCTGCATGACGCTGAAGGCGAAGCGCGACTGACCCCCGCGCGCGCCCAAGGCGGGCGCGCGCCATCCGAACCCGAGAAATGACCGTGACAGCCCGCAAAAGCAGCCAGCCCAGTGCCAAGCAATTGCTCTCGCAACAGATCGCCGACCGGATCCGGCAGGCGATCGTCGATGCGGATTTCGAGTTCGGCGAAAGCCTGTCCGAGGAAATCCTCGCGCAGGCTTTCGACGTCTCCCGCACCCCGGTCCGCGAGGCCCTGAACCTGCTGCAGGTCGAAGGGCTGGTCATCATCGTCCCGAAATCCGGCACTTTCGTCTATTCCCCCTCGGAAGAGGGGATTTCGGATCTTGTGACTTTTCGCGGCGTGCTGGAAACCAGCGCGCTGCGCCTGTTGCCGCGCGATGCGCTGCCGGGCCTGTCCGCACGCCTTCAGGCGGCTTGTGCCCGCATGGAACGTGCAATGGCCGAAGGGGACATGCGCGACTATGGCCGGGCGGATACCGACTTTCACCTTGAGATCGTGCAGACTGCCGGGAACCGTCACCTGGTCGAGGCCTATCGCATGATCCTTGGCCGCGTGGCGTCGCTGCGCACCCATTTGGCCCTGAAGGCCGAAGGAGAGCCGCGCCGGTCGTTCCGCGATCACCGCGAACTGGCGTTGGGCATCCTTGATGCCGAAGGGCCGCGCCGGGATGAGCTGGCGGGCCTGCTGGAAGGCCATATCCACCGCACGCGCGAGAATTACCTCAACGCGTTCCGGCAGACCCACCTGTCGCCGGGGCGCAGGATGCGGTCGCGCCTGAAGCTGGACCGCTAACCGGCCGCAGGCGCCACGCGGCGGGCGTCAGTCCGCCACGGTCTGCCGGATCTCGCCCGTTGCTCCGTCGCAGATGCCGATATCGGTCACATGCGGGCCGGGATTGCAGGCCAGCGAGGCTCCGACCAGCGCCTTGAAGCTGCGCAGCGGTGGCAACCAGTCCGCGACAGTCGCTGCAGCTTCGCGCAGGTGGTCAAGCGCGCGGCCGACCTCGTCCGTGGGACGATCGGACAGCAGGCCGCAAACCGGCAGTTCCAGCAGCGCCAGCAGCTTGCCGTCTTTGGCGACGGCCATGCCGCCCCCGCAGCCGATCAGCGCATTTGCGGCGACCGCCATGTCGGCGGGATCGCTGCCGAAGACGTTCAGGTTGTGGCTGTCATGGGCGATGGTGGTGGCGATGGCCCCCGACCAGTTGCCCCATTCCTGGAGCAGCCCCACCACGGGGTGTGGATCGGCCTTGCCGTGACGATGGATCACCGCCATCCGCAGCATGTCCGCGGGGACCTGCACCTTGCCGTCCCGGACGGCAAGCTCTGCGTTGCCCCATTCTGTGAAGCGGGGCTTCGACACGGTGTTCACGCGCGCGGTCGGACCGGAGGCGAGAATTTCGAAATCCGCAGCCTCAAGCGGCTGCAGCTTCATCGTGTCGGTGAACGGGGCCGCGGCGGGGGCATGGGTCGGGTTCAGGCAGATCCCATCTCGCGCCACGATCCGGCCCGATGCCAGCACCAGTCGGGCCAGGAAATTGTCCAGATCGGCAAAGACCGCGATATCGGCGCGGCGACCCGGCGCGACCATTCCCAGATCCGCGCGCCCGATCCGCATGGCGGCATTCAGCGTCGCCGCGCGCAGGGCGTCGACGGGCGTCATGCCGTGGCCGACAAGGCGGCGCAGCACGTCGGCCATGCCGCCGACCCGGTCAAGATCATCGGGAAAGACGTCGTCGGTGCAGACGGTCAGCGTCTGAGGCAGGTGCGGCAGGTCGTTCAACGCGGCGACCACGCCGGGCAGGACATAGTCATGCGACCCGCGAAGTTCGATCGTGAACCCCGCGCGCAGCTTGTCCATGAAATCCTCGGCCGCCGAGATCTCGTGGTCCGAGCCAATGCCGGCCGCGGCAAAGCCCTGCACCTCGGCCCCATTCAGCCCGCGGGCATGGCCGCAGACCAGCTTGCCAGAGGCAAGCCCGGCACCGACGATCCCGGTCATCTTGAGGGACCGATTCAGGACGCCGCGCATATCCATGACCTCGGCCACGCCGTGAATCTTCGGCCAGGCCAGCATCTCGCGCATTTCGGGCGGGTTGAACTCGGCCCCCGCGCGCTCGATCCCCGGAGCCGAGGGCACGCAGGACGGTGCAAGCACCAGAACCCGCAGGTCCAGACCCGACGACGCCTCGCAAGCCCATCTGACGCCGTTCAGCCCGGCGACATTGCCGACTTCGTGCGGATCCCAGACCACGGTGGTGGTGCCCTGCGGCACGACCGTCTCGGCATAGCGCCGGGGCGTCACCATCGAGCTTTCGATATGCATATGCGTGTCGATCAGCCCCGGCGCGATGAACCGGCCGGTGCAGTCGATCATCTGGGCGGCATCCGAGCGGCTGCCCGGCGCATGGACCGAGGCGACCAGCGCGCCCACGATGCCGATGTCGGCGGCATGGATCTCGGATGTCGCGACGTTGACCAGTTGCCCTCCGGTCAGCAGGATATCGAAGGGCGCCTGCCCCAAGGCAGCGCGCACGGCGCGGTCCCGCAGATCGCCTGCGTTCAGATCCTGCGGTTCAGACGGTTCGGTCATCGGTATCCCTGCACATGCTGGTCAGCGCCGCGTGAAAGCGGCGCCGGATTTCCTGGACGTCGGGGCCAAGGGCCACGCGCGCATTCGGTTGGGCCTTGTGGCCGCGCCATTCGATGACGGTCATGCCCCGCGTCAGCCGCCCGTCAAGCTCGGCGGCGATATGGACGTCGGCATATCGGGCGAGCCCCGGTTCAAGCGCCAGCGCAGCGGCGACCGGGTCGTAAAGCGCCATCGGGCGTGCGCCGTTTGCGGCAATGCGGACATAGCCTTCGTAAAGGTCGGCAAGCAGCGCCGCGCGTTCTCCGCGTAGCGCGCGCAGCGGCGTAATGTCGGCAAGCGAGACCTGCACCTCGCGGCAGCATTCCAGCCCGACCATGACCATGCGGATGCCCGCGCCAAGAACGGCGTCCACGGCCTCGGGATCGACGGCGGCGTTGAACTCGGCGACGGCCGTATGGTTGCCACGGGCAAAGGCGCCCCCCATCCAGACCAGATCCGCTTGTGCCGCGAGACCGGGATGGCGTGCGGCCAGATGCGCGAGGTTCGTCAACGGACCGAGTGCCAGAACGCGCCGCCCGCCCTCGCGAAGATAATCCGCCATCGCCTCGACCGCGTCGCCCGGATCAGGCATGCGCGTCGCCGGCGGAAGATGTGCCCCCACCGAGGGCATGCCGTCATCGCCCAGCACATAGGCGGCAGTCTGCAACGCCCCGGCCAACGGCTTCGCCGCGCCGGCGAGAATGGGCATGTCCCAGCCAAAGACTTCGGCCGCCGCGCAGGCGTTTTCGACAGCGCGGGGCAAGGGGACATTCCCCGCGACGACCGACAGCCCCGCAATCTTCGCGCCGCCCGACAGGCAAAGCCCGATGGCTGCGAGGTCGTCAAAGCCCATGTCGGTGTCGATCCACAGGGGGGACATGTCAGGCCCTGCTGAGGACGGCGGCAGACTCGACCGGCAGGTCGAACCGCAGGCTTTCGCCCATCGCGTGCCGGGGTGCATTGGCCGGGGTCTCCGCCTTGATCGGGCCGGCGGCGCTGTCGATCAGGTATTCCACCGTCTCGCCCAGATAGGATGCGCCGATCACGCGGCCCTCGTGCGCCCCTTGGCCCAAAAGGACGGCACGGGGCCGCCATGCCAGTCCGTGCGCCTTGGGCGCGGTATCAAGCGGCAGACGGCCCTTGGCCGTCGTCAGCGCGCCATCCTTTAGCGCGAAGGTGTTTTCGAAGCCGATAAACTCGGCCACGAAGCCCGAGACGGGGCGTTCATAGATGTTGGCGGGGGTGTCGATCTGTTCGATCCGGCCCTGACGCATGACCACGATACGGTCCGCCAGCGCAAGCGCCTCGGACTGGTCGTGGGTGACGTAGATCATGGTGATACCCAGCTCTTTCTGAAGTCGCGCCAGTTCCGAGCGCATCTCCAGCCGCAGGCGTGCGTCAAGGTTCGACAGCGGTTCGTCCAGCAGCAGCAGCTTCGGCTCGACCACGATCGAACGCGCCAGCGCGACGCGCTGCTGTTGGCCGCCGGACAGCGCTTTCGGCTGGCGATCGGCAAAGCTGCCCAGCCCGACCGAGGCAAGCGCGGCATTCACACGGCGCGTGATCTCGTCCTTGGCGACGCCCTGCAAGCGCAGGCCGAAGGCCACGTTCTCGAACACGGTCAGGTGGGGGAACAGGGCATAGGACTGAAAGACCAGCCCGATACCGCGCTTGTTCGGTGCGACGCGGGTGATGTCGCGCCCGTCCAGCGTGATGCGCCCGGACATCGGCTTCATCAGGCCGGCGATGGCGCGCATGGTGGTGGTCTTGCCGCAGCCCGAAGGGCCAAGCAGCGCGACCAGTTCACCCCGGCGAAGTTCCAGGTTCAGTGCCTCGACCGCGACCGAGTCGCCATATCCAAGGGTCAGGTCTTGCAGGGAAAGGAAGGCATCAGACATAGCGCGAAAGTCCCAGAAGTTTCTCGGCCACCATCACGATCAGCAGCGACATCAGCGCCAGCAGGCCCGACAGCGCGGCGATCGAGGGGTCATAGTTGAATTCCATATAGGCCATCATGTCGATCGGCAGGGTCGAGACCCCCGGACCGGTCAGGAACAGCGAAACCGGCACCTGATTGAACGAGGTGATGAAGCCGATGATGAAGGCGGCCATGATGCCGTTGCGGATATTCGGCAGCACGACCTTGATGAAGCTTTGCAGCCGCGTGGCGCCAAGCAGCACCGCCGCCTCTTCTATATCGACGCGCAGGTTCATCAGCGAACCCGAGACGATGCGGACGGCATAGGGGATCAGCAGCGCCGTATGCCCGATGAACAGCGCGGGCAGAATGCCGACCCCCATCGGGATCACCAGATGGCGCAAGAGCGCGAGGCCCACGATGATCCCCGGCACGATGATCGGCGAACTCAGGATATTGCGGATCGCGTTGGCGCCCGGCGGGTTGTAGCGTTCCAGCCCATAGGCTGCGGGCACGCCGATCAGCAGCGCCAGCAGCGTGGCCCCGATCCCCAGCGTGATCGATACAGTGAACGTTGCGCGGAAGCTGTCCACCTCGAACACGCGGGCGACCCAGCGCAGTGACAACCCGTCGGGCGGGAACGCCAGCGTCTCGCCCCCGGAAAGCCCGGCGACGCAGATCAGGATGAACGGTCCGATCAGGAAGGCAAGGACCAGAAACAGGATCGTCTGTCCGGCAATGCGCATCACTTGCCCCCTTTCCGCGCCGTGGCGAGACGCTTCAACACGAAATTGGTGATGATCGACATGGCGATCAGGATGATGGCGATCACGCCTGCCGCCGCGAAGTCGTTTGCGACGGACACGCGCTGATACAGCAGCGTTTCCAGCATCAGCACCTTGGAACCGCCAAGGATCGCCGGGGTGACATAGGCGGTCAGCGAGCCGACGAAGACCAGCGTTCCGCCCACCACCAGCCCTTCGCGGGTCAGAGGCAGGATGACTTTCCAGAAGACCTGCAACCAGTTCGCGCCCAGCATCCGCGCGGCAGGGACGACGTCGCGGGGCAGGTTTTCCAGTGCCGAGATCAGCGGCAGCACCATCAGCGGAAAGAAAAGCTGGATCAGGCCGATGAAGATCGCGGTTTCGGAAAACAGGATGCGCGCGGGGGTATCAAGGATGCCTGCCCCGGTCAGGAACTGGTTTACGATGCCCGTCTTGCCCAGGATCACGACCCATGCATAGGTCCGCGCCACGGGCGAGATCATCAGCGGCAGCACCAGCGTGGCGATCAGCCGCCCCTTGCCCTTGTCCGAGGCGTCGACGATCGACAGCGCCACCGCATAGCCGATCACGGCGGATATGGCGGTGACGTAAAGTCCAAGGCGGAATGTGCGCCAGAAGACCTCGCGATGCAGCGGCTTGGCGAAAAATTCGGTGAAGCTTGAAATGCCCCAGCCTGTGGGCGTCTGGAATGCGCCGGACAGCAGGATCGCCACCGGCAGCAGAAAGCCCAGAATGATGAACAGCGTGGCCGGCGCCAGAAGCGCCAGGCCAAGCCTGCGGTCCTGAAACATCGCGACATTCCCCCGTGTCGAGGGGCCACGGCAGCGCGCCGTGGCCGGTTGGGTTTTCCGCGTCTTACTGCGCGACCTTGGCGTTCCAGGCCTCAAGCCAGGCGTCGCGGTTCTCAAGCATCGACTTCGCGGGCAGGAACTTGATGGCGGTGGCCATCTCGGGGCCATAGGTCAGCCCCTCGGCGATTTCGTCCGAGACGGTGACCTTCTGGTTCACGGGGCTGTCCACCTGACCCTCGGCCAGCTTCTGCTGGACCTCGGCCGACAGCCAATAGTCGATGAACTGGTGCGCCAGATCCGGATCATGGGCGCCCTTGACGATGGACAGCACGTTCATGCCGCCCGACTGGCCCTCCTTCGGGGTGGCCCAGCGGGCGCTCGGGACGGTCTTGAGAAGGTTCGCCCAGCCGAAGCGACCGATGACCGAGGCCGCGATCTCGCCCTGCTGCATCAGTTGCGGGATCTGGCCGCCCTTTTCATAGAAGGTCACGATGTCGTCGCGATGATCGGCCACCAGATCAATGGCTTTTGCGAATTTCGGATCGTCCGATCCCAGCGCCGTCTCGATCATCTGGAGCGCCAGCGGGCCCTGCGTGGTCGAGACGTTGGGCAGCGCCACCTGGCCCTTCAGCTTGTCGCCGAACAGGTCCAGCCAGCTGCCCACCCCGTCGATGACGTCGGAATCATAGACGATCGAGGTGCCGTAGAAGGTATAGCCCACCGCCATGTTGCCGCCGACCGGATCGCGGGCGAATTCATAGGCATCGGCAAGGTTCGGCAGCTTGGCCGGGTCGACCGGCTGGATCAGGTCCTTGCCTGCCGCCTCCAGCGCATTGGCGTCCGAATACGCGATCACGTCGACCACCGGCTTGGCCTTGTTCGCCTCAAGCTTGGCCAGCCGTTCCGAGGAGTTGCCCATCTCGACCACCAGCTTGCAGCCGCACTTCGCCTCGAACGGGGTATAAAGCGCCTCTTTGTAGGCATCTTGCGAAATGCCGTAGACCGAGATGGTCAGCGTCTTGTCCGCGGCGGCGGCAGAGGTTGCGACAAGGCCAAGAAGGCTTGCGGAAAGCAGAAGTCTCATGGGGTTATCCTTTGCGGGCGGAAGGGGCTGCGGCGGTCGAGCAGCGGGGAACAAGGGTGACGGGAACCAGGTCGGGGGCGGTTCGTTCGCCCATGGCATGGGCAAGCGCCAGCTCCGCGACCGTTTGCAGGTCCTGGCGGATCGTCGTCAGCGCGGGTGCGACGATCCGGCCCCAGACCGTATCGTCGAAGCCTGCGACCGAAATATCCTGAGGGACGCTCAGGCCGCGTGCGGTCAAGGCCATGACCGCGCCGACCGCAAGGGCGTCATAGGCCGCGGCGATCGCCGTCACCGGCCCGGGATTCCATCCGGCCAGCCCATCCCGCGCCGCTTCGTGCGTGGGCGGCAGGGCCATGTGCCGGGTGGTGATGCCCTGTGCGTCGAACACCTCGCGCATGCCTTGCAGGCGCAGGGCGTTCACGCGCGAATCCTGTCCGCTTGCGCCCAGCAGCAGGACGTCGCGATGACCCAGCCCGATCAGGTGGCGCGCGACCAGCGCCCCGCCCTGCCTGTGGTCGGACGAGACCGCGTTCAGCGGGTTGCTGGCGGCGTCGACGACCATCAGCGGACGCGACAGGGCCAAACCTTCAAGCCGCGATCCGCGCATCGGCACAAGCACCAGCGCATCCATGCCGCGCGCCGCCATGTCGCGCAGATGTTCGGTCTGCATTTCAAGACTGCCAAGCGAATCCGCGACCGTCATTGCCAGGTCGCGCTTGCGCGCCGCCATCGCGAAGGCACGCGCGAATTCCGCGAAAAGTGGCATGCGGAAATCAGGCAGGATGATGGCGAAGGATTGCGTGCGACCGGTTCGCAATGCGCGTCCCAAGCCTGATGGAGAAAAGCGCAGTTCGGCCGCTTTTTCATGGACCTGGCGGCGGGTTTCTTCGGACAGGCGGCCCTTGCCGCGCAATGCGTTCGAAACCGTCGCGCGCGAGATTCCCAGCGCGTCGGCAATGTCCTGCATCGATGCGGCGGCATGACCGGCCGGCTTGTCCATCCCCGAATCCGCTGATGGTTACACGATTAATCATCCGGCTGTTAGCAAGCGAACGGCGCGGGGGTCAACGCAAAACAGACAGGCCCGCAGCAATCGCCGCGGGCCTGCCTGCTATTTATGCGACAGGGAAGCCGTCAGGCGGCGCGTGGCCTGACCGCCGGCGCTGCGATCGATGCCCCCACGATCAGCGCCGTCACCACCAGAAGCGCGTTGCGCAATCCATAGTGTTCGCCGATGAAGCCAAGGCTGGGCGGTCCGACCAGCATGGCCAGGTAGCCGACGATGGCGACTGCCTGCACCCTGGCCGCGGAATCCGCGCCTCCGCCCGCGCCCGCCGCCGACAAGGCCAGCGGGAAGCCAAGCGAGGTCCCAAGCCCCCACATCAGGACTGCGACGCCAGCCAGCCAGGGGTTGGTGCCGAAGACGACATAGGCAACCCCCAGCCCCGCCAGGATGGCGCAGCCCCGGATCACCCGCGCCGCGCCGAACCGCTGGATGAAGATGCCGCCACCGAAGCGGCCCGCCGTCATCGCGGCCGTGAAGGCCAGGAAGATCAGCGAACCCGAGGCGACCGAAAATCCGTGTTCGTCGACCATCAGGATCGGCAACCAGTCATTCGCCGCGCCTTCGGCCAGCGCCATCGCGAAGACGATCAGCCCGATCAGCAAGACGCGGGGGTCACCCCAGATGCGGGCATCGGCGATGGTCGCATGGTTGCCGCCCGACGACAGCCCGTTCCCGGACGGAATGTCATTTCGGAAGGCGATGATCAGGCCAGCAACCAGAACTGCGATCGCCGCCAGGTGCAGCGCCACCGGCACGCCCAGCGACACCAGCGCCAGTCCGATCAACGCGCCGCAAAGCGTGCCAAGGCTGAAGCAGCCGTGCAGGGTATGCAGAACCGGCTTTTTGCGCAGGGCCTCGACACCCGCGCCTTCCAGGTTGACCGCGATCTCTGCCCCACCCATGCCCAATCCGAAAAGGGCCAGCCCGCAGGCGGCCATGATCTGAGAACCCAGGATCACGCCCACCGCGACCGTCACCATCGAAGACAGGATCAGGCATAGGCCCATAAGTGCGGTGGTGCGTGTATCAAGCGCCGCGACGATGCGGCCCGCAAGCAGGATGCCGCACATCGAGCCGATCGACATGCCGAACAGGACCAGCCCCATCTGCGCAACCGATGCGCCGATCGCGTCCCGGATTTCGGGAGTGCGCGTGACCCATGACGCCAGCGCAAGGCCGGGAATGAAGAAATAGACGAACAATGCGCGCGTCCTGCGGCGAAGATCACGATCCATGGGCGCGGTCCCTTGTGCGACATTGTTATGGACAAACGTCCACAACGCGTTATGGACATATGTCCACAATGGCCGCAGAGTCAAGAACGACCATGACCGAGACCCGAAAACGCCGCTACGACCCGGACAGGCGGGATCGCATCATCGACGCCGCGCTGGATGTGATCGCCGCGCGCGGTGTCGCGGGCACCACGCACCGCCGGGTGGCCGAGGCGGCGAACGTGCCCCTCGGCTCCATGACCTATCATTTCGCGGGCATTGACGACCTGCTGGTCGAGACCTTCCGCCGCTTTTCCATGTCCGCCGCGGCGCTGTATCGCGCGCGTCTGGAGGCCGCCACCACGCCCGACGAAGCGCGCGAGGCAGTCGTCGACCTGATCAGCGGCGGGCTTTGGGCCACCCAGCGCAACATGCTGCTGAGCTTGGAGCTTTACACCTATGCCGCGCGCAATCCGCGACTGCGCGAGGTGCTGGTGGACTGGATGGCCGAAAGTCGCGCGGCCCTGCAACGGCATTTCCCGCCAGCCACCGCCCGCGTCCTTGACGCCTTTCTGGAAGGCGTGACGATCCACAATACGAACAGCGAGAACCTGATTTCTCGTGACGAGGTGCGCGAGATCGTGGCCAGGCTGACGCGCTGAAAGGCAGCTCACGTCCGGCAGCGGAAACGGGACGCAGCGCGCTGGACGGGACCGGATTTCGCCAGCATGATCGGGCGAAACGGATGGGGACGCAGCGATGGGATTTCGCGCGACGGCGCGGGGTGAAAGCTTCCGCTTCGACGATCTGGCGACGGTGATGGCTTCGGCCTCGCCCGAGCGTTCGGGCGATCACCTGGCGGGGATCGCCGCCGCCTCGGCGTTGCAGCGGGTCGCCGCGCGTCGGGTGCTGCTGGATCTGCCCCTGTCGCATTTCCTGTCAGACGCCTTGGTGCCCTATGAGGCGGACGAGGTCACGCGGCTGATTATCGACAGCCATGACGCGACAGCCTTCGCCCCTGTTGCCGCGATGACGGTTGGTGAATTGCGGGACTGGCTTCTTTCGCCGGCCGCCGACAGCATATCGCTGAAAGCGCTTGCACCGGGCCTGACGCCCGAGATGGTTGCCGCGGTCAGCAAGCTGATGCGCAATCAGGACCTGATCCGGGTGGCCCGAAAGGTCGAGGTCGTGACCGCCTTCCGCAACACCATCGGCGGACGCGGCACGCTTGCGACCCGCCTGCAGCCGAACCATCCCGCCGATGATCCGCGCGGAATTGCGGTCTCGGTCCTTGATGGGCTGTTGCAGGGTGCGGGGGATGCGGTGATCGGGATCAATCCCGCGTCGGACAATATCGCGAATTGTCACGCGCTGCTGGTGGCGCTGGACGAGATCCGGCAGGCCTTCGCCATTCCCACGCAAAGCTGCGTCCTGACCCATGTCACCAATTCGCTGGCGCTGCTGGAACGCGGGGCACCGGTTGATCTGATCTTTCAATCTGTGGCCGGAACGCAGGCCGCGAACGAAGGCTTCGGCATCTCGCTGTCGATTCTGGCCGAGGCGCATGAGGCGGGGCTGGCAGCGGGACGCGGCACGGTCGGCCGGAACTGCATGTATTTCGAAACCGGTCAGGGGGCGGCTCTGTCAGCGGATGCCCATCACGGCGTCGACCAGCAGACGCTGGAGGCGCGGGCCTATGGGGTTGCGCGCGCCTTTCATCCGCTGCTGGTCAACACCGTCGTGGGCTTCATCGGGCCGGAATATCTTTACGACGGCAAGCAGATCACGCGTGCGGGCCTTGAGGATCATTTCTGCGGCAAGTTGCTTGGCCTGCCGATGGGGGTCGATGTCTGCTATACCAACCATGTCGAGGCCGATCAGGACGACATGGACACGCTGGCAACGCTGCTGGCGCAGGCGGGGGTCAGCTTCGTCATCACGGTACCGGGCGCCGATGACGTCATGCTGGGTTATCAGAGCCTGGCGTTTGAGGATATTGCCTATCTGCGCGAGGTGACGGGCCTGCGCCCGGCCCCGGAATTTGCGCGCTGGCTGGCCGGGTTCGGGCTGGCGGGGCAGGGCGCGCGGGCCTTGCCCGACGCTGCCGCGCTGGCGCGGCGGATGGGAATTTCGGCATGAGCGCGCCTGACCAGCTGGGGCAGTTGCGGCGATTGACACCCGCCCGCGTGCGGCTGGATGCGGCGGCGCGACCCCTTCCCCTGACCTCGCTGCTGGCCTTTCAAGAAGATCATGCGGCTGCCCGCGATGCCATTCACGCGCCGCTTGACGTGGATGCGCTGGAGCGGGCGCTGGCGCCGCGACCCTGCCTGTGCGTGGACAGCCGCGCGACCGATCGAGCGACCTATCTGCGCCGTCCGGATCTGGGGCGGCAGCTTGCCGAAGGGGCAGATCTGCCGCGACTGGGCTGCGCGCTGGCGGTGGTCCTGTGCGACGGGCTTTCAGCCCCTGCGGTGATGGCCCATGCGCCGGGCGTCCTTGACGCGCTTTCGGCACGGCTGCCGCCATTGGCGGATCAGCCCGTTGTGCTGGTCAGGGGCGGCCGTGTGGCAATCGGCGATCAGATCGGGGCGGCGCTTGGTGCGCAGATGGTGCTGGTCCTGATCGGAGAGCGGCCGGGCCTGTCCGTCGCGGACAGCCTGGGCGCGTATCTGACGCTGAATCCGCGGCCCGGTCTGCGTGACAGCGCGCGGAACTGTGTTTCGAACATCCATCTGTACGGCGGCTTGTCGCATGCGGCTGCGGCCGACCGCCTTGCATGGCTGGTGCAAGAGGCCCGACGCATCGGCGCGACCGGTGTCGCGCTCAAGGACGAAAGTGTCATCCGCCCGGCCCTGGGGACGGAAGGCGGGGTCCCGTCGCCCTGACCGGCCTTGCTGCCGGTGGGCCTGCTTGTGGAAACTCGCCGAGCTTTACCAGCCTCCGACAAATTTCTTGACAGAATCCCGGCGCCTCGTTTTCCTAGAGGAAAATAAGTTGTCGGATAAGAAAATCGACGCTTGGCCCGGCGCGGATCCGACAATCAGGAAACGGGCCTCAAGGGGAGGAAGCAACGTGTCGGATCTGCCGAGTCGAATCAAGGCTATGCACCGTCGAGATGTCGCGGTTGCCTGGGCCTTTGTCCTGGGGCTTTGGTTCTCAATCATCTTCGTCGCATGGGGGACCTGGTCGCTTGCGCCCAGCGGTACCGCGCGCATCATGCTGCTGTTCGGTGGCGGCGTGGTCCTGCTGTTCAACACTGCCGCGATCATGGCGATGCTGCGCCATTACCGCGAGGATCGTGACTTCATGTATGGCCTCGACATCGAGTTTCTGGACGCCGCCCGCGCCCTGAAACGGGCAGGCCGCACATGACGCGTTATCGTGCCCCGGTACAGGGCAAGATCGGGCAGGTCGTCGACGTGATCGTTCTGCTGATCATGGCGATTGGCGCGCTTTACATCCCGCTTTGGCTGGGCATGGCCGGCTCCTCGAAGGTGCCCGAGGCCATCACGGATCCAAGCTGGGAAGGGCTGGGCCAGAACCCCGTCATGGTCGAGCAGTGGCAGAAGCTGGGCTTTGCGGACCCCGCCTCGGCCAGCGATTTGATCACGGCGCGCTTCGACTACAGCTTCTCGATCGGTGCGATGATCGCCATGGTCGTCGTCATCGTTGGGTATTACGCGATCCTGCTGCGGTTTTCCGAAAAGGAATATCGCGAGGTGATCGCCGAGAAATTCGGCGAGTGAGGGCACCATGGACCTTTGGAACTATCTGGAATTCGCAGCATGGGCGGCCTCGGCACTGTTCGGCCTGTTCATCGTCATCGACTGGATCCGGACCGACAGCACCTATAGCGAGGAATTCCTGACCTCCTCGCGCGAGGGGGAGCTGGAAGCCCTGACCGAAGAGCAGCATCGGGGATAACATGTCACAAGCTGAGAAGATCGAGCATGTCGGGCTGGCCCGCGTGCTGGGCCCGGCGCATGTCTGGGCGCTGGGGGTCGGCATCGTCCTTGTCGGCGAATACATGGGCTGGAACTTTGCCGTGGGCAAGGGCGGGGCATATGCCGCGCTGATCGCCTGCTGGTTCGCGGGCATCCTTTACACATGCGTCGCGATGATCGATTCCGAGGTGACGTCGACCGTCGCCGCAGCCGGGGGGCAATACACACAGGCCAAGCACATCGTCGGGCCCCTGATGGCCTTCAACGTCGGGCTTTACCTTGTCTTTGCCTATACCATGCTTGAGGCCGCGAACGCGATCACGGTGGGCTTTCTTGTCGACACCGTCGCCACGATGAGCGGACATCAGGGCGGCGTCGACCAGCGGCCCTTCATCATCCTGTCGATCGCCTTCCTTGCCTGGTTGAACTATCGCGGGGTGCTGGCGACGCTGACCTTCAACCTTGTCATCACTGCCATCGCCTTTACCGCGGTCATCGTGCTGTTCCTCAGCACCTCGGGGTTGATCGGTGAAAGCCCGCTGCGCCATGCCGACCTTCTGTCGGGTCCGGCGGCGTTGCCCTATGGCTGGGTTGGTGTTCTCGCCGCCATGCATTTCGGCCTGTGGTTCTATCTGGGGATCGAAGGCACGACCCAGGCGGCCGAAGAGGTCCGCAGCCCGTCGCGCGCCTTACCCTTCGGGACGCTGGCAGGCGTCATGACGCTGGCGATCGCGGCCACGCTGACCTGGTATGTCTGCACCGGGCTGATGCCTTGGGAATACCTTGGCCAGTCGGGGGTGCCGCTGTTCGATGCAGCGCGGATGACCGGATCCTATGGGCTGATGGTGTTCCTGGGGATCGGGACGCTTTTCGCCACGCTGGCCTCGGCGAATGGTTGCATCAACGATGCCAGCCGCGCGTGGTTCGCGATGGGGCGCGACCGCTATCTTCCCGGCTGGTTCGGGGCGGTGCATCCGAAATACCGCACGCCATATCGCTCGATCATCTTCCTTGTCCCGATCGCGCTGATCTTTGCGCTTGGCGCGCCGCTGGACCAGGTGGTGACCTTCTCGATCCTGTCGGGGCTGCTGGAATATACCTTCATGCCGCTGAACATCATCCTGTTCCGCCGCAAATGGCCGCTCGACTCGATCAAGCGGGGGTATGAGCATCCGTTCCATCCGCTGCCGGCCTATGTGCTGCTGGGGCTGTGCGGGCTGACTTTCTTCGCGGTGTTCCTGGGCTATGGCACGCAGCTTGTCGCGATGATCGCCTTCTATATCATCGTGTCGCTGTGGTTCCACTTCTGGCGCTATCGCTTTGTGAACCGGGGGGCGCAGTTCACCATGCCCTGGCCCAAGCCGCGCGGTTACTAAGATGCTGCCCGTCCTTGTCCTTGGCGTCCTGCTTGCCTGGCTGAGCCTGCGGCTGGT
The DNA here is from genome assembly GCF_031854425.1 of Paracoccus broussonetiae. NCBI lineage: Bacteria > Pseudomonadati > Pseudomonadota > Alphaproteobacteria > Rhodobacterales > Paracoccaceae > Paracoccus > Paracoccus broussonetiae. The sequence continues at coordinate 44,680 of NZ_JAVRQI010000002.1, forward strand.
TGCCGATGCCAGGCAGCGCCGCGCGGCGCGCGCGGGCTGGCTGGACAGGGTCACGCTGCAGGACCGGCGTTCGGCGCTGGCGGCGACGGGCTTTGCCCGCGCCTCCGGTCGCCGGGCGGGGCTTGCGCTGGACCTTCAAGCCGTGCCCGATACGCTGACCATCCGCAAGCTGCCGACCCTTTGGCTGCTGGTGACGCTACCCGAGCCGCTGCCTCTGCGGCAGCGGATCAACCTGATGATGCGCCCGACAGGGGGCGAGTCCTTCTCGACCTTCGCCGGGCTGCCGCACCAGACCATACTGGCCATGGGCTTTCCCGAAGGTGCGGTGCTGCGCAGCGAGCAGCCCCTGACCGAGGCCGAGGCGACGCTGCTTGCACGGCATCTGGCGCTGTTCGACGACCCCCGTGTCAAGGAGCTGGTACTGTCGCCACAGGGCCTGCGCATCACCTGGCTTGCGGAAGAGGCTGACCGAGGCCGTTACCTGCTGTTCCGCGAGGCCGAGATGGGGCGCAAGGCGCTGGACCCCTCGGCGCTTGACCCGCTGGTCGCCGCGCTTGCCGCGCTGCGTCAGGACATCATGAAGGTTGCCGCATGAAAACGCCGCCCAATCCACATCTGGTGCTGGTCTCGGCCATCCTGTTGCCCGGCTCGGGGCAGGTCTGGAACGGTGTGCCCCTGCGCGGCCTGACCTTCCTGTTCTTCGCTTGCCTGCTGGGTGGCTTCACGATTCTGACAGCCCCGCCCGAGGCGTCCTTCATCGGGCGAAACGCCGGGGGCTTCTTCGTCTGGGCCATGGCGGTTTTCGACGCCTACAAGCAGGCGCGCATCCGCCATGCGGTCTGGCAGCACCGGGCGGCATGATTCTGGACAGCGCAGGCCGCGGGGCTGTCAGCCCTGCGGCAGCAGCACGTCCTTGAGGCTGCGGATGCTGTCGCGTTCACCTGACAGGCGCAGTTCTTTTTCGACGTGATCCAGGTGATGGGCCATGGCCTTCTTGGCCTGCTTCAGGTCGCCGTTCTGCAGGTGCAGCAGGATCTCGTCATGCTCGTCCGGGCCGCAATTGTACTGGTCGGAATTGCGGAAGGCCGCGGTGATCAAAGAGCTGCGGCTGATCAGGTCGCGCATCAGGCGCGACAGGAATTCGGCATCGGACATGTCGGCCAGCATCTGGTGAAACCCGCCTGACAGCTTGATGATCGCGCGCTGGTCGTTCTGTGTATTGGCCACTCGTTCCTGCTCGACGTGGTCGCGGATGGTCGCGACCTTTTCGTCATCCAGCCGGTCGATCAACCGCTCCAGCACCCTTTGTTCGACAGTGCGGCGGACGTGGAAGATGTCGCGCGCATCCTCGACCCCTGGCTCGGCGACGAAGGCGCCCTTGTTGACCTCGCTGGTGATCAACCCCTCGCGCGCAAGGATCGCCAGAACCTGCCGGACACGGGCGCGACTGACGCCGAAAACCTCGGCCAGTTCGGTTTCCTTCAGCCTGACCCCAGGGCGCAACCGCCGTTCGGCTATGGAAAGCCAGATCCGTTCTGCAATCTGTTCGGCTGTTAACGAATCCATCATGCCCCGAGTATGATTTTGACCCAAGATTAATCGTCTTTCATCTTTTGGTCCAGCGAGAATGGTGCCATAAGTGTCGACAATCATGTAGACACATGCCTCGACACAGACCCTTCAAAGGATGCGCGCCATGGAATTTGACTTCATGCAGATGGAGCCGGCGGATCGTTACCGGTTGCTGACCAATTTCGTCGGACCGCGACCCATTGCCCTTGTCACGACGCGCTCGCCCGCGGGCGGCAACAACGGCGCACCGATGAGTTTCTTCAACGTCTTTTCCCACGATCCGGCAATCGTCGTGCTGGGTATCCAGCCCCGTCAGGACGGGCGCGAAAAGGATACCGTGGCGAATATCCGGCGCAGCGGCCAGTTCACCGTGAACATGGTCGACATGGCGCTGTCGCGGACCATGCTGGTCTGCGGCCTGTCGGTCGAACCAGATACGGATGAACTGGAACTGGCCGGAGAGGCGGTGTCGCCCGGTGCGCAGGTCGAAAGCGGCTGGCTGCCTGCCAGCCCTTGCGCGATGGAGTGCCGTGTCGAAAGGCTGATCGAATATCCGCGCCGGCTGCTTGTCCTTGGTGAAGTCGTGCACATGCATGTCCGTCCAGATTGCCTGGATGAGCAGGGACGATATGTGAATCCGGATGTCTATCATCCCATCGCGCGGCTTCACGCTGACAATTACATCGTGTCCGATCGGCAGTTCGTCTTGAAGGCTCCACCCCTTGAATCCGTCACGAAGGGAGAGAGCTGAGGTGGAAATCTTTGTTATCAACCCGAATTCCTCGGCATCAATGACCGAGACTGCGGTCGATTGCGCGCGCCGCGTTGCGGCCCGTGGCACCAGCATCCGGGGCGCTACGGGGATCGGTTCTCCTGCAAGTATCGAAGGTTGCGCGGATGAGGCGATGTCGGTTCCAACCCTGCTGGCCCAGATCAGGGTGGCCGAGGCCGAAGGATCAGTGGCGACGGTGATCGCGTGCTTCGACGACCCCGGCCTTGATGCGGCGCGAGAGGTCGCGACCGGCCCCGTGATCGGCATTTGCCAGGCCGGGATTCAGGCGGCGATGGTGATTTCGAAGCGGTTCTCGATCATCACGACGTTGTCGCGCTCGGTCCCGGCGATCGAAGACCTGGTCCAGCGTTACGGCGCGGGCCACCATTGCCGTCGCGTGCGCTGCATCAACCTGCCGGTGCTGTCGCTGGAAAGCGAGTCTCAACACGCCTTCAGTCTTCTGGTGGCCGAGATCGAGCGGGCTCGGGATGACGACGGGGCAGAAGCGGTGGTGCTGGGTTGTGCTGGCATGGCCAATCTGACCGAGGAGCTGAGCCGTGCAACCGGGGTCGTCGTCATCGACGGGGTCACGGTTGCGGTGAAATTCGCGGAAGCTTTGGTTGGAAGCGGACTGAAGACCTCCAAGGCCAATGCCTATGCCTTTCCGCGGGTGAAATCGTAACAGCCTGAATCATGTTCAATCGGCTCGTTCCTGCCTGCCAATTACGCTTCTTCAAGTTTTTTGTGGGCAAGATTGTCGACATTGAAGTTGACAGAAGCGGCGACATGAATAGTGTCGCTGAACATAAGCCGGGCAGTCTCCGGCAAGAATGAAACGGCGTCAGGGGGGAGTGATCTGCATGTCGTGCCGACCGGAGCGCCGACCCGGACCTGACCGCAGGGGATAGGGTCATGCTGGTCTTCATCATCAAGAAACTGGCCAATGCCGCCTTCGTCATGCTGGCGGTGGCCTTTCTGGCTTTCCTGATCTTCCGCCTGGCGGGCGATCCCGTGGACATGATGTCCACCGAACAGACGACCGAAGCCGATCGCGAGCTGCTGCGCGAAAAGCTGGGCCTGAACGACAGCTTCCTGGTGCAATACGGGCGCTTCGTGGGCAATGCGGCCCAGGGCGAGTTCGGCATTTCCTATCGCAACGGTCAGGACGTTCTTGGCCTGATCGCCGAGCGTTTCCCCGCGACCATGGAGCTGGTGATCGTCGCCACCCTGCTGTCGCTGGTGATCGGCTTGCCATTGGGGGTGCTAACAGCGATCAAGCGGGGGCGAGCCTATTCCGAGCTATTGCAGTTCGGATCGATCATCGGCGTTTCGCTGCCAAGCTTCGTCGTCGGCATCCTTCTGATCCTGGTGTTTTCGGTGACGCTTGGCATGTTCCCGGCGTTTGGTCGCGGCGATGTCGTGGATCTTGGCTGGTGGTCGACGGGCTTCCTGACGAAATCCGGGCTGCTGGCGCTGGTCCTGCCCTCGATCTCGCTGTCGCTGTATCAGGTGACGCTGATCATGCGGCTTGTCCGGGCCGAGATGCTTGAGGTGATGCGTTCGGACTATGTGAAATTTGCCCGTGCCCGCGGCATCAGCCGCTACAAGATCTATTTCCGCCATGCGCTGCGGAACTGCCTGATGCCGGTGGTCACGCTGACGGCGATGAATATCGGCACGCTGATTGCATTTGCCCTGATCACCGAGACGGTCTTCCAGTGGCCGGGCATGGGCATGCTGTTCATCCAGGCGGTGACCTTTATCGATATCCCGGTGATGGCGGCCTATCTGTGCATCGTTGCGTTCATCTTCGTGTTCCTGAACACGGTGGTCGACATCACCTATGCCCTGATCGACCCGCGCCTGCGCACCGCCAAGTAACCAGGAGCAGGGACAATGACGACGACCCCGACCGCAACCCATCCCTCGCTGATCGCCCGCATCCGCAAAAGCGACCTGTGGTGGTCCTTTACACACTCCTGGTCCGCACGCATTGCCGCGGTCCTGCTGATCCTGCTGATCGGGAGCGCCTTTTTCGCGCCGCTGATCGCGCCGCAGAATCCCTATGACGCGGCCCAGCTGGACATGTGGAAATCCGAACTGCCGCCGATCTGGCAGTCGGGGGGGGAATGGCCCTATGTCCTGGGGACCGACACGCAGGGCCGCGACATGTTGTCCGTGCTGCTTTACGGCACCCGGATCTCTGTCATGATCGGCTTCGCCTCGGTCGTCCTGTCGCTGGTCATCGGCCTGTCGCTGGGCCTGATCGCGGGATATTTCGGCGGCATCGCGGATAACGTGCTGATGCGCGTGGGCGATGTGGTGCTGTCGATCCCGACGATCCTGATCGCGATCCTTGTCTCGGCCGTGGTGCGGCAGATGCTGCCGGTGGGCCTGCGCGAGATCGGCGCCTCGGCGGTGCTGGTCCTGGCGATCACGCTGTCCGGCTGGGTGCAGTATGCCCGGACTGTCCGCGCCCAGACGATCATCGAGCGTGGCAAGGAATACGTCATGGCGGCCAAGCTGCTGAACGTGCCGAAACGCCGGATCATGTTCCATCACATCCTGCCGAACACGCTGACCCCTGTCCTGGTCGCGGCGACGCTGTCCTTCGGCATGGCCATCCTGACCGAGGCAACGCTGTCATTCCTGGGCATCGGCATGCCGCCCGGTCAGCCCTCGCTGGGGACGCTGATCCGCATCGGCAACCAGTACCTGTTCTCGGGGCTCTGGTGGATGGTGATCTTTCCCGTGGTGCAACTTTCGCTGCTGGTCATCTCGGTGAACCTGCTGGGCGACTGGCTGCGCGACGCACTCAATCCAAAACTGAGGTAAGGCCATGAGCAACCTGATCCTTCGGAACGTTCGTCCCTTTGGGGCCGAGGCGACCGATATCCTGATCCGCGACGGCAGGATCGTCGAACTGGGCGCCATCGCCGATCATCCGGGCATCCCGGCCGAGGACGGCAAGGGCGCGATCCTGTGGCCCGGCCTGATCGATGCCCATACCCACCTGGACAAGACCACATGGGGCATGGACTGGCACGTGAACAATCGCGCCGCCATCCTGCGCGGGCGGATCGATTTCGAACGCGAACAGCGGTTGGAACTGGGCCTTGACCCGCATCGTCAATCGATGCGCCATGCCATCGGGCTTGCCGCGCATGGCGCAAGCCATATCCGCAGCCATGTCGATATCGACACGACCCACGGTCTGCGCCTGGTCGAGGGCGTGCAGCAGACCCGCGAAAAGCTGAAGGGCATCATCGACATCGAGATCGTGGCCTTCCCGCAATCCGGGCTGATGGTCATGCCGGGGACGCTGGAACTGCTTGATACCGCGCTGGCCAATGGTTGCGAGGTTCTGGGCGGCATCGATCCCTGCGGCATAGACCGCGACCCCAAGGGTCAGCTTGACGCGCTGTTCAAGCTGGCGGTCAAGCACGGCGTGCCGATCGACATCCACCTGCACGAGGTCGGAGAGCTTGGCGCCTTTACCATGGAGCTGATCTTCGAACGGGTCCGCGCGAACGGGATGCAGGGCAAGTTCGTCATCAGCCATGCCTTTGCGCTTGGCATGAACGACTATCTGCGTGTCGGCAAGCTGATCGATGAGATCGCGGAACTGGATATCGGCATCGCCACGACCGGCGCGCCCTCGGCCAGTGTGCCCTCGGTCAAGCGCCTGCGCGAGGCGGGGGTCCGTGTCGGGGCGGGCTGCGACGGCATCCGCGACACCTGGGGTCCGTGGGGGCTGCCAGACATGATGGACCGCGCGCGGATCATCGGCATGAAGAACGGCGTCCGCTCGGATATCGATCTGCGCGCGATACTGGAGATCGTCAGCCAGGGCGGCGCCGACATCATGGCGTTGAAGGACTATGGACTTGCGCCCGGCTGCCACGCCGATTTCGTGCTGCTGCAGGGCCAGACCATCGGTCACGCGGTGGTCCAGCCCGCGACGCCCCCGCTTGTCGTCAAGGGCGGCAAGGTCATCGCCCGTGAGGGCATCTGCATCGTGGACATGCCATGACGACCAGCCTTTCCGCCAAACAGGCGCTGGACGACCTGACGCTTGGCGCTCGTCCCGATGGCCGCACGCTGCTGACCGCCGACTGGGTTCTGGCCCATGAAGGACAGGGCCACGTGCTGCTGCGTAAGGGCCAGGTGGTGATCGAAGGTGGCGCTGTCGTCTTCACCGGCCACGACTTTCCCGGAGAGGTTGCGCGCCGCATCGATTTTGGGCCTGCGCTGATCTCTCCCGGCCTGATCGACCTTGACGCGCTGTCGGATCTGGACACCACGATCCTTGGCATCGACCATTTCCCGCCATGGAAAAAGGGCCGCGTCTGGCCGCTGTCCTATGTCGAGCGCGGCCCCTACGAGATGTATACGCCCGAGGAACTGGCGTTTCAGAAGCGCTTTGCCTTTGGCCAGTTGCTTCTGAACGGCATTACCACCGCTGCGCCGATCGCCTCGCTGTTCTATCGCGAATGGGGCGAGACGGTTGCCGAGTTCGATGCCGCAGCGGATGCGGCGGGCGATCTGGGACTGCGCGTCTTCCTGTCCCCGGCCTATCGTTCGGGCGGGATGGTGCTGCACGGGCCGGGCGACATGCGCGCCCATTTCGACGAGGCCCGGGGCCTTCAGGGGCTTGAGGATGCGGCAACCTATATCGCGCGACAGGCGGGCCGTTTCGACGGGCTGGTGCAGGGGCTTCTGGCCCCCGACCGGGTCGAGACCGCGACCCTTGGCCTGCTGCAGGCAAGCGTCACGAAAGCCGAAGAGCTTGGCGTCAAGGTGCGCCTGCACATGGCCCAGGGCTCGATGGAAGTGAACACCGTCCGTGCGCTTCACGGCGATACCGCGCCGGTTTGGCTTGCGCGCAACGGCCTGTTGAGCGATCGCCTGATCGCGCCCCACGCGACGAATGCCACAGACGAGGATCTGGCGCTTTACGCCCGCCACGGCGTCTCGATCGTTCATTGCCCGCTGGTGTCCGGCCGGGGCGGCAGCAGCCTTGACTCGTTCTCGAAGCTGAAGGGTATGGGTGTCAACATCGCCATGGGGACGGATACCACGCCGCCCGACATGCTGATGAACCTGCTGGTCGGGCTTGTCACCTGCCGCATGAATGACGGCACCGCCGACAAGGTGTCTTGCCGCGACTTCTTCGATGCCGCCACGCTTGGCGGGGCGGTCGCGTTGGGTCGCGACGATCTGGGTCGCCTTGCGCCCGGATCCCGTGCCGATATCGCGGTCTTTGGTCTTGATGACGTGTTCATGGCCCCGTCCATCGACCCGATCACCACGCTGGTGACGGGCGGCTCGGGCAAGGTCACGCGCGCCGTCTTCGTCGATGGCCGGCTTTCGATGCGCTTTGGCGAGGTCGCAGGGATCGACATGGCCCAAGCGCGCGAACAGGCGCAGGCGCAATTCGATCGCCTGATCGCGCAATACCCCGCCCGGACCTGGGATCATCCCCCGGTCGAGGAAATCTTCCCCCCCAGCTACCCCGCCCGGGAGGCACCGCATGGATGATGCCCGACAGACCTGCCTTGAGGTCAAGAACCTCGTTGTCGAGTTTCCGAACCGTCACGGAACGCTGCGCGCGCTGAACGATATCTCGCTGGAGATCCGCCCCGGCGAAATCCTGGGCATGGTCGGAGAGTCGGGCGCGGGCAAGTCCATGACCGGCCTTGCCATCCAGGGCTTGCTGGAGCGTCCGGGCCACATCGCATCGGGCGAGGTCTGGCTGGCCGGGCGCAGGATCGACAACCTGACCGACCGCGACATGGAAAAGGTCCGCGGCCGCGAAATCGGCGCGATCTTCCAGGACCCCCTGACCTCGCTGAACCCGCTGTTCACCGTGGGCAACCAGCTGACCGAGACCATCCGCCAGCACATGCCCGAGATGAGGCGCTCAGCCGCACGCGAAAGGGCCATCGGATTGCTGAAGGAGGTTGGCATCCCCGGCCCGGCGGAACGTGTCGACCACTATCCCCACCAGTTTTCGGGCGGGATGCGACAAAGGGTCGTGATCGCGCTGGCGCTGGCGGCAAAGCCGCGCCTGATCATCGCGGACGAGCCGACGACCGCGCTGGATGTCTCGATCCAGGCACAGATCACCGGCCTTCTGCGCCGGCTTTGCAAGGAACATGGCACGGCCGTCATGCTTGTGACCCATGACATGGGCGTCATTGCCGAAACCGCCGACCGCGTCGCGGTCATGTATGCCGGTCGCCTGATCGAGATCGGCTCGGTCGAGACGGTGCTTCGCAATCCGGCCCATCCCTATACCAAGGGGCTGATGGCCTCGATCCCGGCACTCGGGGCGCGGGTCGCGCATCTGCACCAGATCGACGGCGCAATGCCGCGGCTGAACGCCATCCCCCCCGGCTGCGCCTTCAACCCGCGTTGCACCACCGCCGGGCCGCGCTGTCGCCGCGACCAGCCGGCGCTGGTTCCGACCGGGGCAGGGGCCGCTGCCTGCTGGCTTCACGATGGAGGTGTCGCATGACCGCCGACCCAAGCGCCGCGCTGGAGGTAAACCGTCTCGACCGGTCCTTCGACGTTTCGCCGCCCTTTCTCAACCGCCTCATCTATCGCCAGAAACGCAAAAGCCTGCACGCGGTCAACGATGTGACGTTCAGCGTTCCGCGCGGCGGCTGCCTTAGCCTTGTCGGAGAATCCGGTTGCGGCAAGTCGACGGTGGCGCGGCTGGTGACCGGGATCTATCCGCCCTCGTCGGGCGAGATCCGATTTGCACCCGGCAAGTCCGGCGCGCCGCTTTCGGCGCAGATGATCTTTCAGGATCCTTATGCCTCGCTAAACCCGCGCTGGCGGGTCAAGAATATCATCGCCGAGCCGCTGCGCGAACTGAAACTGCGCGAGACCCCTGCCGAGGTCGAATCCCGCGTCGCCGAGCTTCTGGAGATCGTCGGCCTGAACGCGGCCGATGGCGACAAATTCCCGCATGAATTCTCGGGCGGTCAGCGCCAGCGCATCTCGATCGCGCGCGCCCTGGCGTCCGAGCCGGAGTTCCTGGTCTGCGACGAGCCGACTTCGGCACTGGACGTGTCGGTTCAGGCGCAGATCCTGAACCTGATGCGACGCCTGCAGGATGAACTGGGCCTGACCTATCTGTTCATCAGCCATGACCTTTCGGTCGTGCGCCACATGTCCGACCGGATTGCGGTCATGTATCTGGGCCGCATTGTCGAGGAAGCGGATACCGAAACGCTGTTCGCCGACCCGAAGCACCCCTATACGCGCCTGCTTTTGCAGACGATCCCGAATATCGAGCATCCGCAGCGCGACCGCGAGGTGACGGCGGGCGAGGTTCCAAGCCCGCTGGCGCCGCCGCCGGGATGCGCCTTCCACACCCGGTGCCAGCTTGCAACCGAACGTTGCAAGTCCGACCGCCCCGAACTGCTTGCCAAGGCCGACGGCGCCCGCGTCGCCTGCCATTTCGCCTGAAATCCCACCGGGGGCCCGGCCCCCGGGGAACCACCCGGCACGCGCCGGCAACAAGTCCGACCCCAGCAGGAGAGAACATGTCCATCGTCACGAAACTTGCCGCCGCGCTTGCGCTGTCGGTCAGCGCCATCGCCGCGCATGCCGAAACCGTCAAATGGGCTTCGCGCGCGGATATCTATTCGCTTGACCCGAACTCGATCCCCTCGACCTCGAACCTCGCGTTCCTGAACCACATCTATGAAGGGCTGGTTCGCTACGACAAGCAGTTCAAGCTTGAGCCGGCGCTGGCAACCTCGTGGGAACTGGTCGATGGCAAGTTCTGGCGCTTCAAGCTGCGCGAAGGCGTCAAGTTCCATGACGGTGCGGATTTCACCGCCGATGACGTGGTGGCCTCGTTCAAGCGCGCGGCCGATCCGTCCTCGCCGCTCAAGGGCAACATGCCGCTGTTCAAGGATGTCCGGAAGATCGACGACATGACGGTCGAAATCGACGTCACCTCGCCATCGTCGCTGTTCCTGAACGACATCACCAACATCTTCATCTTCGATGCCGGCTGGCTCAAGGCCAACAACACCGAGCAGCCGACCCGCTATGACGAGGGGATCGAAGGCTACGCCACCACCCACACCAACGGCACCGGTCCCTTCAAGCTGGAAAGCCGCAAGCCCGACGCGATGACCGTTCTGCTGGTCAATGACGGCTGGTGGGACGAGAAGAAGCACAATATCGACCGGCTCGAGTATATCCCGATCTCGTCGGCTGCGACGCGCATCGCGGCGCTGTTGTCGGGCGAGGTCGACGTGATCGACAGCGCCCCGATCCAGGATCTTGAGCGTCTGAAGGCCGATCCGAACATCAAGGTCACGGCCCTGACCGAACTTCGCACTGTCTTCGTCGCGTTCAACCGCCGCGAAAAGCTGCCGAGCGGTGCCGAGAACCCCTTCAACGACCTGAAGGTTCGCCAGGCCTTCGAACTGGCGATCGATCGCGACCTGATCAACAAGCGCATCATGCGCGGTCTTGCGCGTCCCTCGGGTTCGCTGATTGCCCCGGATATCGCGGGCTATTCTGCCGAGCTGGACACCTATCAGCCCGCAGACCCGGAAAAGGCCAAGGCTTTGCTGAAGGAAGCAGGCAAGGAAGGGCTGGCCTTCAACTATACCTGCATGAACGACGAGAGCATCAACGAGGAAGACTGGTGCCAGGGCGTCGCCAACATGCTGAGCCGGGCCGGCTTTGCGCCGACCATCGACATGGCTCCGCGCGCGGTCCAGTCGCCCAAGCGTTCGAAAGGTGATACCGAGGTATTCAACCTGAGCTGGGCGAACGAACCGACGCTTGATGCCTTCTCGATCCTGTCGCAGGTCCTGTCCACCAAGGAAGGCACCTATGGCGTCTCAAACTATGGCGGCTGGTCGGTTCCGGCGCTGGACGATCTGGTCAAGCAGGCGGCGCAGGCCACCGACCCTGACGAACGGCTGAAGCTGGAAGCCGCCGCGCTGAAAGTCGCCAAGGACGAGGTTCTGGCGATCCCGCTGCACCAGCAGCCCATCGCCTGGGCGACCAGCTCGAAGATCGAAAGCATGGACCTGCGCGCCGACAACAAGGCACGCCACTGGTTCACCGTGGTCGGCAAGTAACCGACACAACGCGCCGTCCCCTGTGGGGCGGCGCATCCCTGACGGACGGGACGGATATGCCTGACGGACTAGATGCACTTCCACTGGGCGAGCGCCCCAGGGGTCGGACACTTCTGACTGCGGATTGGCTGCTTGCCCATCAGGACGGCGGCCATGTCTTTCACAAGCGCGGAGAGCTGGTGATCGAGGGGCGCGATATCCTGTATGCGGGACCGCGATTTCCGGGAGAGGTCGATCGACGCATAGATTTCGGCGCGGCCCTTGTCAGCCCCGGGCTGATCGACCTGGACGCGCTGTCGGACCTGGATACCTATTCGCTGGTCCTGGACAACCAGCCCGGCTGGCAGCGGGGCCGGATCTGGCCAGACACCTATGCGGCGCGCGGGCCATACGAGATGTATTCGCCCGAGGAACTTGCCTTCCAGAAGAAGTTTTCCTTTGCCACGCTTCTGCTGAACGGGATCACGACGGCGCTGCCCATCGCGTCCCTGTATTACCGGGAATGGGCTGAGACGGTTGCCGAATTCGATGCCGCCGCCGATGCGGCCGCCCAGCTTGGCCTGCGGGTCTTTCTTGGCCCGGCCTATCGGTCGGGGGGAACGGTGGTCGACGATGTTGGCCAGTTTCACATGCGCTTCGACGAGGCGCGGGGATTTGCTGGGCTGGCAGGGGCGGCCGATTTCATCCGCCGTCGCGCGGGCGATGCAGGGGGCCTGATCAACGGCCTCCTGGCCCCCGACCGGGTCGAGACAAATACCGCCGCGCTGATGCGCGCCACGATGGATCTGGCCGGAGAGCTGGACGTGCCGGTCCGCCTGCACATGGCGCAGGGCAAGCTGGAAACCGACACCATGGCGCGCTTGCACGGCTGCACCGCGGCTGAGTGGCTGGTGGGACTGGGTGCCTTCAATCGCCGACTGATTGCGCCCCACGGCACCCATGCCACGGAAACCGATCTTGACCTTTACGCCACCCATGGGGTGACGCTGGCCCATTCGCCGCTGGTTTCGGCGCGGATGGGGTCGGTGCTGAAATCCTTTGCCTCGATCCGAGCGCGCGGCGTGAATATCGGCATGGCGACGGATACCGCGCCGCCCGACATGTGGATGAACATGCTGTCGGGCCTGATCGCGTGCCGCATCGCCGAAGGGCGGCCGGATGCCGCCTTTTCGGCCCAGTTCTTCGAGGCCGCGACGCTTGGCGGTGCGCGCGCGCTGAACCGGCCCGACCTTGGACGGCTTCAGGCCGGAGCCAAGGCCGATATTGCGGTCTTCCGGCTGGACGATCCGCATATGGTGCCGACCGTCGATCCGATCACCACGCTTGTCCTTGGAGGCAATGGCAAGGTGACCGAGGCGGTCTTCGTCGACGGTCGCCTGTCGATGCGCCGGGGTCAGGTTGCCGGGATGGACATGGCCGCCGCCCGCGCTCAGGCACAGGCCCAGTTCGAGGGGCTGGTCGCAAAATACCCGGATCGCAGCTGGAAGCACCCGCCGGTGGACCAGCTTTTCCGGCCCGCCTTTCCGATTCTCTGATCCGACAACCGCTGCAGGAGGCCCGATGCCCGCCACGATTTTCCTTAATGCCACGGTCATCACCATGGACCCCGCCCGCCGGATCATCGAGGATGGTGCGGTTCGCGTGGTCGATGACCGCATCGCTGCCGTGGGCGCCAGCGCCGAGATGCGTCCCGAACCCGGCGACCGGGTGATTGATTGCCGGGGCAAGCTGGTGATCCCGGGCCTGATCGACGCGCATGGCCACGCCGGGCATTGCCTGATCCGGGGCATCGCGGCCGATACTAGCCCGTTGTGGATGAAGATCGTCACCCCGACCTATTGGCATCACACCACGCGCGAGTTCTGGCAGGCTGAAGGCATGGTTTCAGGGCTGGAGCGGTTGCGTGCGGGCGTCACCACCGGCGTCAGCATCATCTCGTCTATGCCGCGCAGCGACGACCCGGAATTCGCGGTGGGGCATGCGCGCGCCTATGACCAGCTTGGTCTGCGCGAGATCATCTGCACCGGCCCGGCTGGCCTGCCCTGGCCCCGCGACGTCACGCGCTGGGAAACGGGGACGCCGGTTCGGCGCAGCATTACCTTTGCCGAGATGATGGAGGGGGCCGAGGCCGCGATCCAGACGCTGGACGGCAGCGGCAACGGGCGGATCAAGGTCTATCTGACGCCGTTCACCATCGTGCCATCCATCGATCCGTCGAACATCTCGACCCCGGACCAGGCCGTGCGGCTGACCCAGGATGACCGCGACCATGCCCGCGCGGTGCGCGAGCTTGCCCGGAAATACGGGATCCGCCTGCATTCCGACGCCTTTGCGGGCCATATCCGGCTGGCTTTTCAGGACAAGGAAAACGCCCTGCTGGGGCCTGACATTCACCTGCAACATTGCTGGGGGATCTCTCCGGCGGAAATCGACATCCTTGCCCAGACCGGCACCTCGGTCACGCACGCGCCCCCGGGCCGCAATACGCCGGTGATCGAGATGATGGCGCGGGGCATCAACGTGGCGGTCACCACGGACGGAACCGCACCGAACCGCTTCTTCGATCTTTTGCAGACCGCGCGGCTGTTCCAGTCCGTTCAGCATGTCCTGCGCGGCCACGACCGCTACTACTTCCCGCCGGGCAAGGTGCTGGAAATGATCACCATCGACGCCGCCCGCGCGCTGGGAATGGAGCATCAGATCGGCTCGCTGGAGGCGGGAAAGAAGGCCGATCTTGCCGTGATCGACATGCGCGCGCCCCACATGACGCCTGACTGGCAACCGGTCCATCGCCTGATCGCGCAGGGCGTCGGTTCGGATGTCGAGACGGTGATGGTCGATGGCCGGATCATCATGCAGGATCGCAGGATCACTCAGGTGGACGAGGTCGAAGCCATTGCCGAAGGGAACCGCGAAGCCCGTGCACTGGTCACTCGCGCGGGGCTGGAACGCCACCTGCATGAGCCGGGCTGGGGTCAGCTTTACCGCACCTTCGAAGAGCCGGTCAGCCTGCCCGAGCTTCAGTAAAGCAAGCCGGATCGAAGGGGGGCAGCGAGGCGGCCCCCCGTTCCGCGATCAGGCCAGCCCGACCAGATGCAGCGCGACCCCCAGCGCGGCGGCCGAGCCAAGCACGGTCATCATGCCCGGTTTCAGCCGGAACACCACAAACAGCGCCAGCGCCGACAGTGCCGCAGCGGTCCAGTCGATCGAGTGCAGGACCGGCAATTCGACCGACAGCGGGCCACGCTCCAGTTTTTCCACCTCTGACCAGACGACATGAAAGGCGAACCAGACCGCAAGGTTCAGGATCACGCCCACCACCGCCGCCGTGACCGTCGACAAGGCACCGGCCAGCGCGGGATTGGCGCGCAACCGCTCCATGAAGGGGGCGCCCAGAAAGATCCAGGCGAAGCAGGGGGCAAAGGTGACCCAGGTTGCCAGAAGCCCGCCAAGGGTGCCCGCGGCCAGCGGCAGGGCCCATCCGGCATCGCGGAACGCGCCCATGAAGCCCACAAACTGCAGCACCATGATCAGGGGGCCGGGCGTCGTTTCGGCCATGCCGAGGCCGTCCAGCATCTCGCCCGGGCGAAGCCAGCCATAGGTGCCGACCGCTTCTTGCGCGACCCATGCGAGAACTGCGTAGGCTCCGCCGAAAGACAGCATGGCCAGCTTCGAGAAATAGCTTGCGATCTCTTGGAAGACCGATCCGGGGGCCAGTTGCAACAGCAGGATGACGGGCACCAGCCACAATGCGATGGCCCAGAACCCGGCGCGGATCGCACCCCTTTGATCCGCGGCGGAAAAGTCGGTCTCCTCGCCAAGCAGGGTTTCGGCGTCGTGGACATGCGCACCTGCGCCAGATCCGTGGCCGCCAGCGCCCCTGAAAGCCGCAAGACCGGCCTTGGCCCCGGCCCAACCGATCAGTGCCGCGCCCGCAACGATCAGCGGAAACGGCATGTCGAACAGAAAGATCAGCAGGAAGGACAGGCCCGCGACAAGCCGCATCATCCCGTTCCGCAGGGCGCGGCTGCCGACGCGCACCACGGCTTGCAGGACGATTGCCAGCACCGCGGCCTTCAACCCGAAGAACAGGCCCGAGACGAGGCCAACCTCGCCCCAGATCGCATAGATCCAGCTGAGCGCCATGATGCTGACGACGCCCGGCAGGACGAACAGCCCGCCCGCGATGACCGCGCCCCTGACCCCGTGCATCAGCCAGCCGATATAGGTGGCCAGTTGCTGCGCCTCGGGGCCGGGAAGCAACATGCAGAAGTTGAGGGCGTGCAGAAAGCGGTTGTCGCCCAGCCACTTGCGCTCTTCGACCAGGGTGCGGTGCATGATCGCGATCTGCCCGGCAGGCCCGCCAAAGGACAGGGCGGCGATGCGCGCCCAGACTTTGGTGGCCTGCCACAGCGATGGAAAGCCAGGATCCCTGCTCATCTGGCCGGGCCCGCGTGATTTTCCCAGTTGTGCCGTTCTCCGGTGGCGTCGCGGCACCAGCGATAGAAGGCGTCGTAAAGTCCCATCCCCGCCTCAAGCTGGGCAAGATCGTCACTGTGCATCCGGGACAGTCCCAGCGAAGCGGCCAGCAGCCCCGCGCATTCTGGTGCCAGGTCCAGCCGGTCGGTATCCGCCCCGCGCACGATCATGGCCAGCCGATCAAGTGCGGGAATCCGCAGGCCGAATTCCCGGATCATGGTGTCGAAGGTGCATTCCTCGCCCCGGTGGCTCCAGAACACGTCTCCGATGTCATAGGGCATGGCACCCACCAGATCAGCGACCGATGAGACCTCGGATGGCAGCACATACAGGAAAACCGCGCGCGGATCGACAAAGCGGCGGATCAGCCAGGGGCAGGCGATGCGGTCGATCTTGGGGCGCGAGCGCGTGACCCACACGCTGCGGCCCGACGCGTCCAGCCGGGTGATCGGGGCGGGGTTGCAGGTGGGCAGCCCGGCCTGGACCCAGGCGGCATGGCCGCCTTCCAGGTATTCGGCGCGCAGCCCTTGGTGTCTCAAAAGGGCGGCAAGGCCCTGACTGCGGCCATGTCCGGCGTCGCAGGCCACGACCACAGGACCGGAAAGGTCGACGGAGAGGGTGCGGATATCGGCGACGGACAGCGACTTCTCGGGCAAGGGCCGGGCTGATGCGATCAGCCGGGGATCGCTGGCGCGGGAGGCCGCGGGTCGGATATCCAGAATCGTGGGCGCGCGTGGCGTCCCCACAAGCTTTGCAAGCTGGTCGCAGGCGATGGCGTCTGGCGCAGGCATCTGCGTTCCCTCCTCGGGTTCGGGTTGAACAGGATCGGAACGCGATCTTCGGCTGCCGCCTCGTGGGGAGATCGCTTTTCCCCATAGGTGAATCAGGACCAGTTTGCGCCCGCCTGTCAAGACGGCAGCGGCCGGGCCAACGCGCTGGCCGCCTCGCGACTTATGGCGACGCGGGCGGCCAGCGGCGGCCGGGCTTTGGGGTCAGACAGGACTGGCCCTGCAAAGCCGGAATTGTCTTGATCGCGCGGCGTTCAGCTGACGGCGTCGCGGACCCGTGTCCAGGTGTTCACCATGTGCCGGGACGCGATTTCGCCCAGTTGCGCGCCGTCGCGCGCCCGCAGGGCCAAGGCCATTTCCTCGTGTTCGGCCACGGCGTCGGCCCAGAAATCCGGGCCGCGATTGCCGACGAAGCGGATGCGCTTCAGCCGCGCGTGAAGGTTTCCGTGGATTTCCACCAGAACCGGGTTTCCGGACAGGCCGACGATGCCGCGGTGAAACTCCTGATTGAGCTTGAAATAGGGCATCCGCTCACGCTTTTCATAATACACCAGCATCTCGTCATGCATCGCCAGCAGGCTTGCGATCTGGTCTTCGGTGGCGCGTTTGCAGGCCAGTTCGGCGGCCAGCCGCTCCAGTTGCGCCAGCACCTCCAGCATCGAGAACACCTCGTCCGGCGTCAGCTTGCGCACGACGCTGCCGCGGGTCGGGCGGATTTCGACCAGCCCCTCGGCGGCAAGCGTGCGCAGCGCCTCGCGGAAGGGGGTGCGGGATACGCCAAGCTGTTCGATCAGGGCGGATTCGTCGATCCGCGAGCCGGGTGTCAGCGCCCCCTCGACGATCAGGTCACGTATCCGCGCCACGACCTGATCGTGCAGCGTGGCCTTGTCGACGCGCAGCGCGCCCATCGTTTGGTTCAGCAGATCCATGTCGCACTCCAAAGGCAGCTCCGATCCTAGCGCAAATTTGAAGTGGACGCGATACGAAATATTGTATACAGAATTTTTTATTGGGGATGAGGAAGAGGAATCGTCGACATGCGGATTGCACTGGCACTGGGGGATGCAGGCGGCGTTGGCCCCGAACTGGCGGCCAAGCTGATGGCCGATCCAGAGCTGCGCGACCACGAAGTGATCGTCATCGGCGCCGAGAATGTCCTGCGCATGGGCGTCGAACATGCCGGGGTCGAACTGGACGTGAAGGTGATCGGCCAGGATGAGCTGGGCCAGACGCTGCCCGCGCGGCATGTGCTGGTCGACCTGGCGAATTGCGCGTCGGACGAAATCACGCTTGGCCAGTCGAACCCGGCTGCGGGCGAGGCATCGCTGCAGAACTTCGCCGCCGCCCTGCGGTTGGGAAAGGCGGGTCTGGTCGATGCGGTGATGTTCACCCCGTTCAACAAACACTCGATGCGCCTGGCGCGTCCGGCCTATGTCGACGAGATCGGCTTCATCGATGCGGTTCTGGGCGCCGAACGCAGCGGCCGCGAGTTCAACGTGCTTGATGAGGTCTGGAACGCGCGCGTCACGTCGCATGTCCCGCTGCGCGCGGTTGCGGACCGTCTCAGCGTCGAACGGATCGTGTCCAGCATCCGCCTGACCTCGGAAGTCATGGCTGCCGCAGGCAAGCCCGGTGCCCGTATGGGTGTCGCGGCGCTGAACCCCCATGCGGGCGACGGCCGCAATTTCGGTGACGAGGACGAGGACATCATCGCCCCCGCGGTCGAGATGGCGGCGGCAGAAGGGTTCGACGTCAAGGGGCCGATCCCGTCGGATACGGTGTTCGTCCGCGCGATCCGCGGCGAATTCGACGCCGTGGTGACCATGTATCACGACCAGGGCCAGATCGCGATCAAGCTGTTGGGCTTCGATCGGGGCGTGACCCTGATCGCCGGCTATGACTTCCCGATCGTCACCCCGGCGCATGGCACGGCCTATGACATCGCTGGCAAGGGCAAGGCGGATCTGGGCGCGACCCGCGCCGCTGCCCGCCTGGGCGTCAGCCTGGCCAGCTTGAATCCCCGCAGCAACGGTCACGCCGCGCTTGCGGCTGACTGGGCTACGGCCTCGGTCGGGGAATAAGGCGGCCGGGCCTGCATCAGGGCCCGGCTGACAGATCGCGTGGAGGGCGCGGTCCAATTCAGTGGAGGAGAGAACGATGATGAAAAAGGCAATTGGCGCGTCTGTCGCGTCGCTGATGCTGCTGTCCGTCCCGGCCTGGGCCGAATGGAGCCCGGACCGTCCCGTGGAGTTCGTGGTGGCGTCCGGCGCCGGCGGCGGTTCGGACAACTTTGCCCGCACCATTCAGTCGGTACTGACCCGCAACAAGCTGATCGACAAGCCGATCGTCGTGCTGAACAAGGGCGGCGGATCGGGGGCCGAGGCCTTCCTTTACGGCAAGCAGAACAAGGCCGATCCCAGCAAGCTGATCTTCGCGACCAACAACGCCTATCTGCTGCCCCATGTGGCCAAACTGGCCTATTCGGTCAGCGATCTGCAACCGGTGGCGGCGCTGGCGATGGATGAGTTCATCGTCTGGGTCAAGGCGGACGCACCCTACAAGACCATCACCGACCTGACCGATGCGGCCAAGGCCGAACCGGGCAAGATCGTCTTCGGGGGCAGCCAGTCCAAGGATGTGGACGAAACTCTTGTCGCGCTGATCGAAGATGCTGCAGGCGTCGACTTCAAATATGTTCCCTTCAATGGCGGCGGCGAGGCCAGCGTCCAGCTGGCAGGCGGTCACATCACTGCGAATACGAACAACCCGAACGAGAATATCGGCCAATGGCAAGCGGGTGCCATCCGCCCGCTTTGCGTCGTTTCGACCCAGCGCATGGCGAAAAGCGAACCGATCCAGGGCGAGATGGGCTGGCAGGACATCCCGACCTGCAAGGAACAGGGCCTGAACATCGACAGCTACCAGATGCCGCGCACGGTCTGGATGCCCGCCGAGACCCCGCCCGAGGCCGTCGCGTTCTATCAACAGGCGCTGAAGGCGGTCTTCGACTCTCCGGAATGGCAGGATTACCTGACCAAGACCTCTCAGACCGGCACCTTCCTGACCGGGGATGACCTGAAGTCCTTCGTCAACGACAGCGAGACCAAGACCGTCGCGGTCTTCAAGGAGCAGGGCTGGTCCACCGAGTAAGGCGGACCCGAGGGCTCGCGGCCGGTCGGTCGCGAGCCCTTTTCGGATCGACGGAGACAGGGGGGAAGCAATGACCGTCAGACGTTTTCATGCCGAGGCAGTGACCGCCATCGGAACCGGCGCACTGGGCGTGGCCGGAGTGGTCGGCGCGATGCAACTGGGCCACGGCTGGTCGGAATCCGGCCCGGAATCCGGGTATTTCCCGTTCTATGTCGGCGTGATCCTGATCCTTGCAAGCCTGTGGAACCTTGGCACCGCCTTTGTCGCGCACAGGGCCGCGCTTGTCCGCGAAGGACAGGGCGAGATCGAGGAACCCTTCCTGGACGGCGAACGGCTGGGGCGGCTGGCCCGCTTTGGTGGCACCATGATCGCCTTTGTGATCCTGACGCTGGTGATGGGGATCTATGTCGGCGCGGCGGCCTATATCGCCTGGAGCGCGTGGCGGACCGGAGGCTATCGCCTTTGGGTCGCGCTGGCATTCGGGTTGGGCTTCTCGCTTGCGCTTTACGTGATCTTCGAGATCGCCTTCCTCGTCCCACTGCTGAAGGGCCCGATCGAGCCGCTTCTGGGCATCTACTGAGAAAGCTCGCGCAATGGAAAATCTTGACCTTCTGATGCACGGCTTCGGCGTCGCCATCACGCCCCTGCATCTTCTGCTGATGGTGGCGGGCGTGCTGCTGGGCCTTGTGGTCGGCGTCCTGCCCGGACTGGGCGCGCCAAACGGGGTGTCGCTGCTGATCCCGCTGACGTTTTCGCTGGATCCGACGGCCGCGATCATCCTGCTGTCCTCGATGTATTGGGGCGCGCTGTTTGGCGGCTCGACCACCTCGATCCTGTTCAACATCCCCGGAGAGCCAAGCTCGGTCGCGACGACCTTTGACGGCTATCCGATGGCCCGTTCGGGCCAGTCGACGCGGGCACTGACGCTGGCCTTCATGTCGGCGGGCATCGGCGCGCTGATCGGCGTCATCGTCATCACGTTGCTGGCGGGCTGGGCTTCGCGCTTCGCGCTGCGCTTTGGTGCGCCGGAATATTTCGCGGTCTATTTCCTGGCCTTCGCGGCCTTCATCGGGATGGGCAGCGCCTCTGCGACCAAGACGGTGGTGTCGCTGACGGCGGGCCTGCTGCTGGCTTCGGTCGGCATGGACAATGTCACCGGCGAGGTTCGCCTGACCTTCGGCTTCTCTGACCTTCTGGGGGGCATCAGCTTCCTTGTGGTAGTCATCGGCCTGTTCGGGATCGGCGAGCTGCTGGCCACCGTGCAGGAGGGGCTGCATTTCCGCGGCGTTTCGTCCCGCATCGACCTGCGCGACATGCTGCGCACCATCGCCGAACTGCCGCGCTACTGGGCGACGACGGTCCGCTCGGGACTGGTCGGGATCTGGATGGGCATTACGCCGGGTGGACCCACTGCCGCCTCGTTCATGAGCTATGGCATTGCCCGCCAGGCCTCGCGCAAGGGCGCGGCCTTCGGGACGGGCCGCCCCGAGGGCATCGTCGCCCCCGAAACCGCAGATCACAGCGCGGGCACCTGCGCCATGCTGCCGATGCTGGCGCTTGGCGTGCCGTCCTCGGCCACGGCGGCGGTGATGATGGGCGGTCTGATGATCTGGGGCCTGACCCCCGGACCGATGCTGTTCGCCACCAAGCCCGACTTCGTCTGGGGCCTGATCGCCAGCATGTATGTCTCGAACATCGTGGGGGTCATTCTGGTCCTGCTGACCGTGCCGATGTTCGCGGCGCTGCTGCGGGTGCCGTTCTCGATCATCGGGCCGATGATCGTCGCGATCTGCTTTGTCGGCGGCTACACGGTGTCCAGCGCGACCTTTGACCTGTGGGTGGTTCTGGTCTTCGGACTGGTCGGATATTTGCTGACACGACTGGATTATCCGTTGGCGCCGCTGGTCCTTGCGATGGTGCTGGGTCACAAGGCCGAGAACGCCTTCTTCCAGTCCATGGTGCTGTCGGACGGTTCGCTGTCGGTGTTCTTCGAAACCGCGCTGTGCAGTGCAATCATGGCGATCGGGCTGGCTTTGCTGGTCGTGCCGAAGTTGCTGCAACTGGTCGCGCGCCTGCGCCATCGCGGCGCGGTCGGGCAGGAAAGCCACTAGCCCCATCCTCAGTCAACTTTCATGCCGGTGTCCGCAAGGATGCCGGCATTGTGCTGTCACGATGCGCGGACATTCCGAAGCGTGTGCGGGTCCATAAGCTGGCGCTATGATCCCTTGTCCTGCGCCCCGACGCCGCTAGTCCTGTCGGGAGATGGAGGATTGGGATGACCCAAGACGACGCCCCCCGACTTGCATTCATCGGCTTTGGCGAGGCGGCCGAGGCCTTTGCGACCGGTTGGGGCGCGGAGGCTGCCCGGCGGGTGCGGGCCTATGACCTGAAATCCGAAGATCCCGCCTTGGCAGAGTTGCCCCGGGCGCGGGCCGCGCGCTGCGGTGTGCTGCTTTCCCCCGACCGGGCGTCGGCGCTGACGGGCGCACAGGCGGTCTTTTGCCTTGTCACCGCCGATCGCGCGGTCGAGGCGGCCGCGCAATCGGCGGCGTATCTTGCGCCCGGCGCCTTCTGGCTGGACGGAAACAGCTGTTCACCGGGGGCAAAGCGAAAGGCGGCAGAGATCGTCGAAGGGGTGGGGGCCCGCTATGTCGATGTCGCGATCATGGCGCCGGTTCATCCGCGTCTGCACCTTACGCCGCTGCTGATCGCCGGTCCCCATGTGAACTCGGCCAGGCTGCCGCTCTCAGGGTTGGGGATGCAGGCCGAGATCGCGGGACCGGCGGTCGGCGATGCGTCCTCGATCAAGATGATCCGCTCGGTCATGGTCAAGGGCATGGAGGCACTGACAGCGGAATGCCTGCTGGCCGCACGCCGCGCGGGGGTCGAGGAACAGGTTCTGGCCTCGCTCAAGGCATCCAATCCTGCCATAGAATGGTCACGGCAGGCGGCTTATAATCTTGAGCGGATGTTGGTCCATGGCCGCCGTCGCGCCGCCGAGATGCGCGAAGTGGCGGTGACGCTGGCCGAGCTTGGCCTGCCAAATGGCCTTGCCAGCGCCACGACCGATTGGCAGCAGCGTATCGGAGAGCTTGACCTGCCCCCGGGGCGGGATGAATTTCTGCATCGCGCGGACATGATCCTGGACGCGCTTGCCCGTGGCGGACCCCTCAGCCCTTCGTCGTAGAAGCGGCTATTCGGCTTGGCGAATTCGCCATCTCGGGCCAGCGTCGGGCCAGGGAGAAGGAAAATGTCGCATCTGGAACATGTTGACGCGCAGGCTGTCGCGCGTCTGGCCGAAGGCGTCGCCAATGGTCTGATCGGTCATGAACGGCTTGCCGAACGGCTGGTGATCGCATTGCTGGTGGGCGGTCACGTCCTGCTGGAGGGCCCCCCCGGCATCGCCAAGACCCGTGCCGTCAAGCGCCTTGCCGCCAGCCTGTCGGGCAGCCACGCGCGCATTCAGTCGACGCCGGACCTGCTGCCCTCGGATCTGACCGGGACGCAGGTCTTTCGCGCCGAAAGCGGTGGTTTCGACTTCGTGCCGGGGCCGATCTTCCATTCGCTGGTGCTGGTCGACGAAATCAACCGGGCGCCACCCAAGGTGCAGTCGGCTCTGCTGGAGGCGATGGCCGAGAACCAGGTGACCACCGGCGGCACCACCCGGGCACTGCCCGACCCCTTCATGGTCGTCGCGACCCAGAACCCGATCGAGCATGAGGGCACCTTCCCCCTGCCCGAAGCGCAGATGGACCGGTTCCTGCTGCATCTCAGCCTGGACCTGCCGGATGCCGAGGCCGAGCGCGGCATCCTTGACCTTGTCGAGGCCGAGACGCTGGCCCCGCCGACCGCAGTGGCCGGCCTGATCTCCGAGGCCCAGATCCATGCCGCTAAGCACCAGGTCGCGGCCGTGCACCTGGCCCCGGCGTTGAAGGATTTCATCGTCCGGCTGGTCATGGCGACGCGCCAAGGCGGCGCGGTGCATGAATGGGTCGAGCATCCCGTCTCGCCCCGCGGCACGCTGGCGCTTGCCGCGGCGGCCCGGGCGCGGGCCTGGATGGCCGGGCGCGACTATGGCATCCCCGAGGATGTCGAGGAACTGGCCGAGGATGCGCTGGCCCATCGTCTGATCCCAAGCTGGCAAGCACAGGGCGAAGGGCGGACCGGCCGCAGCCTGATCGCGCAGGCCCTGCGCGAGGTGCGCCCGTGGTGACAATTCCGGCAGCGCTGGATCATCCCGGCCTGCGCCTGACCATGGCCGAGTTGATGAGCCTGCGTCCACCCGACCGCATGCAGCGCCAGCGCCCCGCCAGCCGCCGCGCGGGGGCGATCCCTGCCCGCGTCGCCGGGCAGGGAATGGACCTGCGCGAGATCCGGGCCTTTGCCGATGGCGACGACCTGCGCCGGATCGACCCCGCCGCGACCGCCCGGACCGGCCAGCTTCATGTCCGCAGCTTTCACGAGGACCGCGACGACAGCACCCTGCTGGTCGCCGATTTCCGCCATCCCATGCTTTGGGGCACGGGGACAGCGCTGCGTTCGGTTCGCGCGGCACGGCATCTTGCCATGCTGGGCTGGCGCGCGGTCGGGCGTGGCGGCTCGGTCGGGTTGCTGGTCGTGGGTGAGGACGCGCCGCTGGTCGTGAACCCCGCTGCCGGGGTCTCGCATATGCAGGAGATCGCGTCCGCACTTGCGCGGGGGCATGATGCGGCGCTGACGCGTCGGGCAGGGGCGGTGACGCTTGTCCCGGCGCTGGCGCGCGCCATGCGCATGGTCCCGCCCGGCGGACGTGTCCACCTGGCGACCGGGCCAGAGGGGTTGGCCGACGCCGATGCTGCCTTGACGCGCCTGGCGCAGGGACGCCGGTTCGAGGTGCATGTGATCCTTGACCCGGCAGAGGCTGCCCCCCCGGCCGCGACGCTGGCGGTCAGCGACGGTGCGCATAGCAGGCATGGTCGGCTGTCGCCCTTTGATCCGCAGCCCTTGCTGGCCCATCTGCGCCGGCTTGGTGCGCATCCCGATCTGGTGGGTGCCGATGACGGGCGATGACCTGATGGCCCAGCTTGCGCCTTCGCGCCTGCCGCCGACGATGCAGGGGGCGGGTTGGCCGGAATTTCTGGCGCTGTTCGGGCTGGGTCTGCTGGCGGGCGTGCTGCTGGCGGCGGCCCTGTCGCCGCTGCTGCGCCGCCGCGTTTCGCGCGCCGAGCGCATCCGCGGGACCCGCGACTTGCCGCCGCAAGAGCGGCTTCTGGCGATTGCGCGCATCCTTGGACGCTTGCCCGAAGCCCTGCGCCCCGCCGCTTATGGCGCCGCGCCGCCACCGCCCCCGCCCGAGATCGAGCGGATTGCAAGGCGCGCGCGCTGATGGGATTTGCCTTTCCGCTTGCCTTTCTTCTGCTGCCCCTGCCGTTTCTTGTACGGCTTTTGCCCGCGGGTGCCGCGCGGGGCGGGCTGATCGTGCCCCCGCAGGTCTTTGGCGGGCTGGTTGACAATGCACGGCGTGGTGGTTGGTGGCTGTCGGCGCTGGCCTGGGTGCTGCTGATCGTGGCGCTGGCCGGGCCGCAGATGGACAGGCAATCGTCGCTGCTGCCCGCGTCTGGACGGGACATCGTGCTGGCTCTGGACCTGTCCGGCAGCATGGAGAAACAGGATTTTGCCTTGGATGGGCAGCCAATCTCGCGCCTCGACGCGGTGAAACGGGTGGCTTCGGCCTTTGTCGCGGCGCGCAAGGGCGACCGGATCGGGCTGGTGGTCTTCGGCGACCGAGCCTATTTTGCACAGCCCGTGACCTTTGACGTCGCCGCCGTGGCGCGCGCCATCGACGAGGTGCAGATCGGCATCTCCGGGAGGGCGACCGCGATTTCGGATGGGTTGGGACTGGCCATGCGGCGGCTCGCGGTCAGCGACGCACCGACCCGGGTCGTGGTCTTGCTGTCGGACGGGGTCGATACGTCAGGTAAGGTCGGTTCCGTCGACGCGGCCCGGCTGGCTGCCGAACACGGCATCCGCGTCCATACCATTGCGCTTGGCCCCGACGACCTGGAGACACAGCCGAAGTCCCGCGATGCCGTCGACGCAAAGACCTTGCGCGACGTGGCCGAGGCCTCTGGGGGAACCACGTTCCGCGTGCGCGGCATGGCCGATCTTGAGGCGATGGCCGCCACGCTGGACGAGCTGGAGCCAAACCCCGGCGAACGCCCGCCGCTTCGCTTCTGGCAGTCGCTGTGGGCATGGCCGGGGGCGCTTGCGCTGGTCCTGCTGCTGCTGGCGGGATGGAGGCGCGGATGATCCTGCTGCGTCCCTGGTGGCTGCTTGCCGTTCCTCTGCTGGGTTTGGCGGCCTGGGTGATGTGGCGGCGTGGCCCGGATGCCGGGGGCTGGCAGTCGGTCCTGTCGCCGCAGATGCTGGCCGGCCTGGCGGCCTTGGGTCAGGTCCGCGCCGCGCCCGGCTGGCTGAGACTGCTGCCCTTTCTGGGCGCGGCGGCGCTGGCGGTGGGCCTGTCCGGTCCAGCCCTGCCACGCGGCGATGCGCCGGTCTTTGCGCAAAGCGATGCGGTGGTCATCGCGCTGGACATGTCTGGATCGGTCACGCGCGGGGGGCTTGCGGATGCGCAGGCGGGCGCTGCCCAGATCATGGCCAGCCTGCCCGGTCGTCCCGTGGGGCTGATCCTTTACGCGGGCGAGGCCTATGGCGCCAGTGCCCCCACCGCCGATCCGCGGGTGCTGGAAAGCCTGCTCTCGGTCCTTGATGCGGAAACGATGCCCGACAAAAGCAGCAGCCCCTCTGCAGCGCTGGCCTTGGCGGGCAAGATGCTGGCCGGGCTTGCCCATGCCGATCTGGTCGTCATTTCGGACGGGGGCGGCATCGACGCCGCCGCCGAGGCCGAGGCACAGCGCCTGCGTGAAGCCGGGGTCCGGGTCCAGGCGCTCAGCGTCACGGGCAATCCCGTCGCCGATGCCACCGCACTCGCGCGCATCGCCGAACGGGTGGTGCCCGCGACCCAGCCGGGACCGGTTGTCGCGGCCCTGTCCCGTTCGACCGTCGAACGCGATCCGGCCATGGTGGCGCTGCAGTATCAGGATCTTGGCCCCCTGTTTGCCCTGTTGGCGCTGATCCCTCTGCTCTGGCAATTCCGGAGACAGGCATGAGGTATCTGCTGGTCCTTGCCGTGCTGGCGCTGGCCATCTCGGGGCGGCAGGCGCTGGGGCGGGTCGCGTTGTGGGCGGGGCAGCCCGCGCTCGCATCTCATCTTTTGCCAGACCCGTCCGAGCGGGGCGTGGCACTGTATCGCGCGGGCAACTATGCCGGGGCCGACGCCGCTTTCGCCGAGGCGGGGCGGACCCAGACCTATAATCGCGGCCTCAGCTTGGCCGGGACCGGGCAGTATTCCCTGTCGCGGGCCTATTTCGATGCCGTGCTGTTTGCCAACCCCGCCGATGCCGAGGCGCGTGCCAACCGCGAACTGGTCAACGCCATGATCCCGCCCGAGCAGGGGGACAGCACCGTGCCGGGACGGATTGCCGCAGCCGGGGGGCTGGGACCAGCGGACACGACCCAGAATGCGACTTCGGGCGTCCTGATGATCCACTGGAAGCGCGATGTCGAGGCGCGGGGGCTGTCCGCCAGCGACGAATGGCTTGAGACGCTGTCCGATGATCCCGGCGAATTCCTGCGCCTTCGGCTGCGCGCGGAATATGAACGGCGCGCCGCCCTTGGCCTGATCCGCCCGGCCGAGGGGGAGCCGTGGTGATCCGGTTGCTGATCCTGCTTCTGCTGCTGGCCGCGCCTGCGCGGGCCGAGGACAGCCTGCGCCTTGTCCTGCCCGAAGGGCGGCCCGTGGTGGGCGAGATGATCCGCCTGACTGTTCGCGGCGAATATGACGGCTTCATCGCGCTGGAGGACATGACCTTTCCCGACTCGGCCGCCTATGACTGGATGCAGCTTCTGCCCGACGATTGGCGGGATGAGCGCGTGAACGGCGTCCAGCGCCGCGTGTTCGAACGCCAGATCGCCATTTTCCCGCGCAAGCCGGGCAATCTGGTGATCGGGCCAGTCTCGCATCACCTGACCAAGGCCGAGGGCGCGACGCGGCGCGAAATCGTGGTCGAGGCGCCGCCGGTCACGATCGCGATCGGCCCCTATCCCGCGCCGGGTTTGCCACTGGTGGCGCGCAACCTGAAGGTCACGGACGAGCTGTCGGATGACCCTGCCCACATCCGCGACGATCAGACCATTCATCGTCGCATCACCATCACCGCCGAAAACACCATGGCGCACCTGCTGCCCCCGCGCCCCGACCTGCGCGAGAAATGGCTGATCAGCTTCACTTCCCCCGAAAAGCGCGAGACGCGGCTGACCGAAAAGGGACCACTGGCCTTCGTGGAATGGGAATGGAGCCTGCGACCGATCACCGGTGAACAGGGAACGCTGCCTCCGATCCGGTTTTCGTGGTTCGACCTTGCCAAGCGCGAGATGCGGGGCTCCATCACGCAGCCGGTCATCTTCGGTTACGGCCAGCTTGGCGCGAATATTGGGGGCAGCACGGGTGCGGTATCGCGCTGGTCGCTGATTGGCGTGGTCGCAGCAGGGGCGGCGCTGGCGCTAGGGCTGGCGCTGCGCGGACAGGGATTGCGGGTACCGGACTGGCGCCGCTGGTTGCCGAACCCGCATTCCGGCGCGCTGCGCAAAGCCGCCGCGGAAGGTGATCTGCTGGAGTTGCGCCGCGTGGCGCTGGAATATGCTGGGCATGAAAAGCGCTTCGGGCGCGCTGTCGATCCCGCGTCGCTGCGACGGCTTGATGCGTCGATCTTCGCGGCTGAAGGCAACGATCTTGATCGCGCGGCTTTCCTGCGCGAGCTGAGCGGGCGTTAGCGTTCCCTCTCGCGTTCGCCCGACCCGGTCGCGGCCGCGCCGGGGCGCCGTATGTGAGTTGGTCGGAAGTTCGTGCCGAGGTTCCCGCGCTGACGGCTTGAAATCAAAGCGGCATTCATCACCATTTCACGTTTCGTCATGCCGCCTTCCCCTTGACCTTCGGGCTTTCCCTGGGGCATCCGCCGGGCTTCGGCGAAGTTGCGCGACTGACCTTGAAGCGCCTTCTACTCGCGCGTTAAGGTGCGCCGCGCGTTTCGCGGCGGGGTTGGGTCGCAAGGCGGAAGTCGAATGCGGGAATTTTTAAGGGGGAGCTGCATGGAGTCAGCCATTTCGTTAAAGGCTGTGGACATCAGCTTCAATGTCAGCGGAAAGGCGCCCTTTCGCGCGGTCGCAGGTGCGGATCTGCGCGTTGAAAAGGGCGAATTCGTCGCCATTGTCGGCCCGACCGGTTCGGGAAAGTCCACCCTGCTCAACGCTGCCGCCGGGCTTCTGAAGCCTTCGGGCGGGACGGTCGAAATCCACGGGAAGCCGCTTGAGGGGCTGAACCGCGATGCCGGATACCTGTTTCAGGCCGATGCGCTGATGCCGTGGAAGACGTCGCGTGACAATGTCGCGATCCCGCTGGAAATCGCCGGAACGCCCCGGCGCGAGGCGTTGGCGCGGGCCGATCAGTGGCTAACTCGCGTGGGCCTGCGCGGTTTCGGCGATCGTTATCCGCATATGCTGTCGGGCGGCCAGCGCAAGCGCGTCGCGATGGCGCAGGTGCTGATCCGCGACCCGGCGATCCTGCTGATGGACGAACCTTTCGGTCCGCTGGACGCGCAGACGCGGCTGATCATGGGCGACCTGCTGCTGGACCTGTGGCAGCAGGACCGCAAGGCGGTGATGTTCGTCACCCATGACCTTGAGGAGGCGATCTCGTTGTCGGACCGGGTGGTGATCCTGTCGACGGGACCGGATGCGCGCATCATCGGCGACTTCCCGATCACGCTGGACCGTCCGCGTGATGTCTCGGAAATCAAGCTGACGCCGGAATTCCAAAGCCTGCATCGCGATATCTGGCACATCCTGAAGGAACAGGTCCTGAAAGCATATGGCCACGGCACGGGGATGAAAGCGTGATGTCCAAACTCGTTCTTCTTAGCCTGCAGGCTTTGGTTGCGGTCGTGG
This sequence comes from Paracoccus broussonetiae, assembly GCF_031854425.1. Classification (NCBI taxonomy): domain Bacteria; kingdom Pseudomonadati; phylum Pseudomonadota; class Alphaproteobacteria; order Rhodobacterales; family Paracoccaceae; genus Paracoccus; species Paracoccus broussonetiae. Next base: position 74,601 of record NZ_JAVRQI010000002.1, read on the forward strand.
CCGTTGGCTTCTGGTGGGTGCTGACCCAGACTCCGCTGTTCGGTGATCCGTCGCGGATCCAGTTCTTCTTCTCGACCCCGATGGATGTGGTGAAACAGGTCATCGTCTGGTTCTCGACCGGGCAGATCTGGTACCACTTGTGGATCACCCTGATCGAGGCCGCGCTGGCCTTTGTCATCGGTTCGGTCGCGGCCCTGGTGCTGGGCTTCTGGCTGGCGCGCCGTCCCAAGCTGGCGGCGGTGTTCGACCCCTATATCAAGGCCGCGAACGCGTTGCCGAGGGTCGTCCTGGCCCCGATCTTCACGCTGTGGTTCGGGCTTGGCATCTGGTCCAAGGTCGCGCTGGGGTTCACGCTGGTCTTCTTCATCGTCTTCTTCAACGTCTATCAGGGCGTGAAAGAGGTGAACCGCACCGTGTTGCAGAACGCGCGGATGCTGGGGATGAACGAAAGGCAACTGCTGCGCCACGTCTATCTGCCATCGGCGCTCAGTTGGGTGTTCTCGTCGCTGCACATTTCGATCGGCTTTGCGGTGGTCGGCGCGGTGGTCGGAGAATACCTGGGTGCCTCGGCGGGGCTTGGTTATCTGATCGCGCAGGCCGAAGGCATGTTCGACATCGCGGGCGTCTTTGCCGGGATGTTCGTGCTGTCGGCATTCGTTCTCATCATCGACTGGCTGGTGACGTTGGCCGAGCGCAGGCTTCTGGTCTGGCGTCCCGACAGCGACCAGCAACACTGACATGTCCCAGGGAGGAAACATGAAACTTCGCACCACGATTATTGCCGGGCTGATCGCATCGGCAAGCGTCCTTCCCGCCGCGGCCGAAACCATCAAGATCGCCATCGGCGGGTCCAGCTGCATCTGCTATCTGCCGACCGTTCTGGCCGAGCAGCTGGGCAATTACGAAAAGCACGGCGTCGATGTCGAGTTGATCGACTTCAAGGGCGGCTCGGCCGCGCTGAAGGCCGTGGTCGGGGGCAGCGCCGATGTCGTTTCGGGCTATTATGAACACACGATCAGCCTGGCCGCCAAGAAGCAGCAGCTGGCATCCTTCGTGGTCATGGATCGCCTTCCGGGTATCGCGCTGGTCGTCGCCCCGGACGAGAACGACAAGATCAACACCATCGCGGATCTCGCCGGCAAGACGGTCGGGGTCACCGCGCCGGGTTCGTCGACCGATTTCTTCCTGAAATACATGCTGTCGCGCGAAGGGCTTGATCCGAACGCCGCCTCGGTTGTCGGCGTGGGCGTGGGCGCCACGGCGGTCGCCGCGCTTGAGCAGGGCCAGATCGACGCGGTGGTCACGCTGGATCCGGCGATCTCGCAGCTGAAGCAGCGCCATGACGACCTGAAGCTGCTGGTAGATACCCGCAAAGAGGCGGATGCCGTGAAGCTGTTCGGTGCCGATTATTCCGGCGGCGCGCTGTATACGCGCCAGGAGTGGATCGACAGCCACCCCGAACAGACGCAGGCGCTGGCCGCGGCCATCGTCGACACGCTGCATTACATCCACGAGTCGTCCCCGGAAGAGATCGCCGCAAAGATGCCGCAGGATCTGATCGGCGATCCCGTGATCTATGCCGAGTCGCTGAAAAACAGCCTCGAGATGATTTCGGAAGACGGCAAGATGGACCCGGCAGCGGCCGAGGCGGTGCTGAAGGTCATGAACTTCAATTCGCCCGAGATCGCGGCGGCGAATGTCGACGTGACCAAGACCTATACTAACGCCTTCGTCGAGAAAGCGGCCCAGAAGTAGGCCGCACGGACAAACGCCCGTCGATTCAAGCATCAAGGCCCCGCTCCGGCGGGGCCTTTTCTGTTCCGCTCTCCCGCAGGTTGTTCCGCCATCAATCAATCGCTTGTATACACGCGATGTTCATATTTCGGCATAGATACTACTTAGGTCGCACAATATGGCGGTTTTGCTTCTTTGGATCCGTATCGCTGTATACAGACGAGCCCAAGGGAGAGGATTGCCGATGGATCGTGCAGAGCAGATCAGGGCGGGGCAGAACCAGACCGTGCGCGCGGCCATGACGCTGCGCGACATGATTATCGGCGGCAAGCTGCAACCCGACCAGCGTTATACCGAAACGCAACTGGCCGAGATGCTGTCGATGTCGCGCACCCCGATCCGCGCCGCGCTTCAGCGCATGACCGATGAGGGGCTGCTGACCCAGCAGGCCACCGGGGGATATCTGATCCGCCAGCTTTCCCCGGTCGAGATCGCCGAGACCATCGAGCTTCGCGGCACGCTGGAGGGGCTTTGCGCCCGCCTTCTGGCTGAACGTGGCGCCGCGCCCGATGTGCTGGACCAGCTTCGCAAGATATTGGCGGAACTGGACGCGCTGCTGAACGACGAAAGTTTCGACCGTGGCAATCTGCCGAATTACGAAAGACTGAACGCCCGCTTTCACCGCAGCCTGGTCGAAGGCACCGGCTCGGCGCTGATGATCCAGGAAATCGAACGGGCGAACAACCGGCCCTTTGCCTCGGCCAGCGCGCTGGTTGGGATGTATGAAAGCGACCGCGCCGCGCGCCAGCATTTGCGCATCGGCCAGGACCATCACCGCACCGTGGTCGAAGCCATCGCCGCGCGCCAGGGCGCGCGGGCCGAGGCGATCATGCGGGAACATGCGCGGCTGTCGCTGCGCAATCTGACGCGCGCCGTCGAATCCAGCCGCCTGCTGGACCAGATCCGCGGCGCAAGCCTGATCCGTCAGCCGGGGGACCAAGCCGGCTGACCGACCCACCAAGTCAACGGCAGCAGAGGGGGCTGCCGCAACCATAGGGAGGAATTTACCGATGCAAAGACGAAGCCTGCTGCTGGGCGCAGTCCTGGCGGCCTCGACCGCGCTTGCCGGAATGCCAGCGCTTGCCACCGGAGGCGAGCCCTTCAAGGTCGGCCTGATCCTGCCGATGACCGGGGCCTTCGCCTCGACCGGGCGGCAGATCGAGGCGGCCGCTAAGCTTTACATCGCCGAACATGGCGATGAGGTCGCGGGCCGCAAGGTCGAGCTGGTCGTCAAGGACGATGCCGGGGTTGCAGACACCACGAAACGCGTGGCGCAGGAACTGATCGTGCGTGAAAAGGTCGGCGTCATCGCCGGTTTCGGCCTGACTCCGCTGGCGATGGCGACCGCGCCGCTGGCCACGCGCGCCAAGGTGCCGGCCGTGGTGATGGCGGCCGCGACCTCGTCGATCACCGAGGCCTCGCCCTATGTCGTGCGCACCAGCTATACGACGCCGCAGGTCACCTCGAAGATCGCGGAATGGGCGGCGCAGCAGGGGATCAAGCGCGCGATCACCGTGGTTTCCGACTATGGCCCCGGCATCGACGCAGAAAAGACCTTTGTCGCCAGCTTCGGCGCGGCGGGCGGAGAGGTGCCGCAGACCCTGCGCGTGCCGCTGCAGAACCCCGACTTTTCGCCCTTCTTGCAGAAGGTCGTGGATGCCAAGCCTGATGCGATCTTCGTCTTCGTCCCTTCGGGCGTGGGTGCGCAGTTCATGAAGCAGTTTGTCGAGCGGGGCCTGGACAAGTCGGGCGTCAAACTGCTGGCTGATGGCGGCATCACCGACGACGACATCCTGAACGGCATGGGCGACCCGGCGCTGGCGGCGATCACGGGCTTCCACTACTCGGCCGCGCATGACAGCGACACGAACCGCGCCTTTGTCGAGGCGTTCCAGAAGGCCAATCCCGGGATGCGTCCGAACTTCATGGCCGTGGGTGGTTATGACGGCATGCACGCGATCTATGCCGCGCTGGAAAAGACAGGCGGCGACGGCGATGGCGACAAGCTGATCGAAGCGATGAAGGGCTTGGCTTGGGAAAGCCCGCGCGGCCCGGTCAGCCTTGATCCTGAAACCCGCGACATCGTCCAGAACGTCTATTTGCGCCGTGTCGAGCGCAAGGACGACCAGCTTTGGAACGTCGAGTTCGAAACCTTCGAAGTGGTGAGGGACCCCGGCAAGTCCGGTTCCTGATCCCCAAGCCAATCGCAGGGATCCCGACCCGCGCGGCCATGCTGCGCGGGACCGGGGGCCTGCATGCCAGGGAATGCACCCATGCTGACCATCCTGATCGACGGCATCGCCTATGGAATGCTGCTTTTCGTCATGGCCTCGGGGCTGGCCGTGACGCTGGGGCTGATGAATTTCGTGAACCTCGCCCACGGTGCCTTCGCCATGATCGGCGGCTATGTCACGGCGCTGGCCATGAACCGGCTGGGGGTGCCCTTCATCCTGACGCTGCCACTTGCCTTCGCCATCTCTGCCCTTGTTGGCGTTCTGGCCGAGCGCACGCTTTACGCCCGCCTTTACCGGCGCAGCCATCTGGACCAGGTGCTGTTTTCCATCGCACTGGTCTTCATGGCCGTGGCGGCGGCGGATTGGAGCTTGGGTTCCAGCCAGATGCTGATCACCTTGCCAAGCTGGTTGCAGGGCCGGTTTCAGGTCGCGGGTGTCGACATCGGGCGCTACCGCGCCTTCCTGATCGTGGTCTGCGCGGCGCTGGTCATCGGGCTGCAACTGGTGCTGACGCGCACCGCCTTTGGTGCAAGGCTGCGCGCCGCGGTCGATGACCAACGCGCCGCACGCGGGCTGGGGATCAATGTCGGCGGCATCTTCGCGGCGACCTTTGCTGTCGGCTCGGGCCTTGCCGGTCTGGGCGGGGCGCTGGGGATCGAGATCATGGGCCTCGACCCGACATTCCCGCTGAAGATCATGGTCTATGTGCTGATCGTCGTCACCATCGGCGGCACGGCGACCCTGACCGGTCCCTTCCTGGCCGCGCTGATCATCGGGACCGCCGATGTCGCCGGGAAATACTACGTCCCAGAGCTTGGGGCCTTCCTGATCTATCTGTTGATGATCGTGCTTCTGGTCCTGCGTCCGCAGGGTCTGATCGCTCCCGCCCGCTGAGGAGATGCCGATGACCTATACCACCACCCTTATCCCTGCCGGCAGCGCGGCGCCGCCCGAAACCGAGCGGCGGGCCAGCCGCGACCTGATGCGCCGCGTACGCTGGAAACCGGCCGAGATCCTGTTCTGGCTGGTGGCAGCGGCAAGCTTCTTCCTGCTGCCTGACCGCCATCTGCTGCTGTCCGAGATCGTGATCCTTGGTCTTTTCGCGCTGTCTCTGGACCTGATCATCGGCTATGCGGGCGTCGTTTCGCTAGGCCATGGCGCCTTTTTCGGGCTGGGGGCCTATGCCGCGGGGCTGACCTCGGTTCATCTGACGGGCGAGCCTTTGACCGGGCTTGCGATTGCCGGGCTGGCTGCGGGACTGCTGGGGCTTCTGACCGGACCGCTTCTGTTGCTGCGGGCGTCGGACCTGACGCGGCTGATGGTCACGCTGGGCATCGCCATGCTGCTGCTTGAGGCAGCGAACCGCGCGGCCTGGCTGACCGGCGGCGCGGACGGTCTGCAAGGCGTGATGATCGATCCGCTTTTCGGGCGGTTTGAGTTCGACCTGTTTGGCACCACCGCCTATGCCTATTGCCTGGTCGTGACCTTCGTCACCTTCCTGGTCGCGCGCCGGGTGGTCAGTTCCCCCTATGGGTTGTCCTTGCGGGCGATCCGGGACAATGCGCTGCGCGCGCGCAGCATGGGCATTCCGGTCGGGTCGCGCATTCTGGGGATCTATGCCTTTTCGGCGATGATCGCCGGGCTTGCGGGCGGGCTTTTGACGCAGACCACCATGTTCGTATCACTGGATGTGCTTGCCTTTCACCGTTCGGCGGATGTGCTGCTGGTGCTGGTCCTTGGCGGGGTCGGCTATCTTTACGGCGGGCTGGTCGGCGCCATCGTCTTCAAGCTGCTGCAGGACTGGTTTTCGGCGATCACGCCCGAGTACTGGATGTTCTGGATGGGACTCGTGCTGCTGATCGTGGTGCTGATTGGCCGCGACCGGATCGACAACGCCCCCCGCGCCCTTCTGCGCCGCATCCGTGGGGAGGGTCGGGCATGACCGCCGCACTGGAAACCATCGGACTTGAGAAGCGTTTCGGCGGGCTGGTCGCGACCGACAAGGTCTCGCTGACGCTGGAGCAGGGCGCGCGCCATGCGCTGATCGGACCCAACGGCGCGGGCAAGACCACCTTCGTCAACCTTCTGACCGGGGTTCTGCCTGCCAATGGCGGCAAGATCCTGCTGGGCGGACAGGATGTCACCGGCAAGAACCAGATCCAGCGCGCCCGTCTGGGCATGGGCCGGACCTTCCAGATCAACCAGTTGTTCGGAGCTATGACTCCGGTTGAATCTCTTGGCCTTGCCGTGTCCGAGCGCAGGGGGGCCGGGGCCGATTTCTGGCGCCGGATCGGTACCCGCGCCGACATCATGGCCGAGATCACCGGCCTGATCGAACGGTTCCGCCTGACCGATGTGATGGACCATCCGACGCGGCTTCTGCCCTATGGCAAGCAGCGCCTGCTGGAGATCGCGCTGGCGCTGGCCTCGAAGCCAAGGGTGCTGCTGCTGGACGAACCCGCGGCCGGTGTCCCCGAGGCCGAGCGCGGAGAACTGCTTGAGACCTTGGCCGAATTGCCGCGCGACGTGTCGATCCTGCTGATCGAGCACGACATGGATCTGGTCTTTGCCTTTGCCGAACGCATCACCGTGCTGGTGAACGGCGCGCTTTTCGCCAGCGGATCGGTGGCCGAGATCATGGCCGATCCCCGCGTGCAGGCCGTCTATCTGGGGAGCAGTGAACATGCCTGAACTTCTGAGCATCCGCGACCTTCGCGCCGGCCATGGCGACGCCGTCGTCATCCCCGGCCTCAGCCTGACCCTGGCCGAGGGCGAGGCGCTGGCGGTCCTGGGCCGGAACGGCGTCGGCAAGACCACGCTTCTGGACAGCATCATCGGCGTCACGCGCCGCTTTGGTGGTCAGGTGTCGCTGGCGGGGCGCGACATCAGCGCACTACCGCCCGAAGCGCGGGCGCGCGCGGGCATCGGTTGGGTCCCGCAGGAGCGCAACATCTTCCGCTCGCTGACGGTCGAGGAAAACCTGACCGCGACCGCGCTGCCGGGCAAATGGTCGCTGGCCCGCGTCTATGAGATGTTCCCCCGTTTGCAGGAGCGGCGCGGCAACATGGGTGGCCAACTGTCGGGCGGCGAACAGCAGATGCTGGCCGTCGGCCGCGCAATGATGCTGAACCCACGCCTGCTGCTTCTGGATGAACCGACCGAGGGGCTGGCCCCGATCATTGTCGAGCAGTTGCTGACCTCGATCCGCCGGATCATCCGCGACGAGGGGATGGCGACGATCATTGTCGAGCAGCACGCCCGCAAGATCCTGAAAGTCACCGACCGCGCCGTGATCCTGGATCGCGGTGAAATCGTCCACCAGGCGCCAAGCGCCGATCTGCTGGCAGACCCCGGACCGCTGGAACAGCATCTGGGCGTGATCGCGAAAGGAGCCGCCGCATGAGCCTTGATACCCTGACCCTTCCGCAGTCTGATCTGGACCCGTTCAGCACCGCCTTTTTCGACGATCCCTTTCCCGAACACGAAAGGCTGCGCGAGGCCGGGCCGGTGGTCTGGCTGGAACGCTATGGCATCTATGGCGTCGCCCGATATGCCGAGGTGCATCAGGTTCTGAACGACTGGGCCACCTTCTGTTCCTCGCGCGGCGTGGGCTTGCAGGATTTCAGCCGCGAAAAGCCCTGGCGCCAGCCCAGCCTGGTGCTGGAGACCGATCCGCCCGAACATGACCGCGCGCGCAAGGTGCTTGCGCGTGTCCTGTCACCCGTCGCCATGCGCGAACTGCGCGACGGCTTTGCCGAGGCTGCCGACGCGCTGGTGCGCCGCGTCATCAATCGCGACATCGACGGCATCGCCGATCTGGCCGAGGCCTTTCCCCTGTCGGTCTTTCCCGATCGCATCGGCCTGCGTCAGGACGGGCGCGAGCACCTGCTGCCCTATGGGGGTCTGGCCTTCAACGCCTTCGGCCCGGACAACACGCTGCGGCGCGAGGCGATGGACCGCGCCATGCCCCATGTTGCATGGGTGACGGAACAGTGCCGACGCGAGAACCTTGCGCCCGACAGTCTGGGGGCGCGGATCCATGCCGCCGCGGATACCGGTGAGATCACCCCGGACGAAGCGACGCTGCTGGTCCGGTCGCTGCTGACCGCGGGGATCGACACGACGGTGAATGGCATCGGCGCGGCGCTTTACTGCCTTGCCCGTTTTCCCGACCAGTTTCAGGCACTGCGGGCCGACCCGAAGCTGGCCCGCAATGCGTTTGAGGAGGCGGTGCGCTTTGAAAGCCCGGTCCAGACCTTCTTCCGCACCACCACGCGCGAGGTTGAACTTTCGGGCACCATCATCCCCGAAGGGGCGAAGGTGCTGATGTTCCTGGCCTCGGCTAATCGCGACCCGCGGCGCTGGGACCGGCCCGATGCCTATGACATTACCCGTAAGACCAGCGGGCATGTCGGCTTCGGCTCGGGCATCCACATGTGCGTAGGCCAGCTTGTCGCCCGGCTTGAGGGCGAGGTGCTGCTTGAGGCGCTGGCCCGCCATGCCACCTCGATCGAGATCACGGGCCAGCCGGTCCGCGCCTATAACAACACGCTGCGCGGGCTGAAGGCCCTGCCGCTGCGCATCTCGTAAGGAACTCCACGATGCTGGATCATCAGCTTGCACCGCTGGACGAGGCGATCACCATCGACCAGCTGACGGTCGCCCCCTATCCGATCTATCGCCGGCTGCGGGCCGAAGCGCCGGCGATGCGGGTGAAATCGGTGGGACGCACCTTCCTGACCAAGGCGTCGGACTGCAAATGGGTCAAGGACACGCCCGAGATCTTTTCCTCGGACGATCCGAACACGCCGATGAAGCGCGCGTTCCTGGCCCATACGCTGATGCGCAAGGACGGCAAGGAGCACCTTGCCGAGCGCATGTCGATGGCCCCGGCCCTGATGCCCAAGACCATCCAGGAGGTCTGGACCCCGCTTTATCGCCAGTTCGCTGATGAATACCTGGACCGCCTGCCCACGGGCGAGGTCGTGGACCTGCATCGCGACCTGTCCGCCCCGATCGCCGCGCGCATTCTTGCCCATATCCTTGGCATCCCCGAGGCGACGGACGAGCAGATGATCTTCTGGTCGCAGGCCCTGATCGACGGGGCCGGGAATTTCGGCTGGCTGCCGGGGCCGTTCGAGGTGTCGGACCGGGCCAATGCGGAAATGGACCTGATGCTGGCCAAGGCCATCGCGCGGGTGCGGGCGGAGCCCGACCGCTCGGCGCTGTCGGTCATGGTCAATGCTGAAAATCCGATCCCCGAAAGCCAGATGATCGCCAATATCAAGATCGCAATCGGTGGGGGCATCAATGAACCGCGCGATGCGCTGTCGACCATCGTCTTCGGCTTCCTGACCGAGCCGGAGCAGCTTGAGGAGGTGCGCCGCACCGCCAAATGGGGCCCCGCCTTCGAAGAGGGCGTCCGCTGGGTCGCGCCGATCCAGGCCTCGTCCCGGCTGGTGATGGAGGATGTCGAGATCCGCGGCTTCCACATTCCCAAGGGCGACACGGTGATGACGATCCAGGCTTCGGCCAATCACGACGAAGAGCTGTTCGACCACCCCGAGCGCTTCGACGTCTTCCGCGCCAAGAACCCGCATCAGGCTTTCGGGTCTGGTCCTCATCACTGCGGCGGTGCCCATATCGCCCGCCGCACCGTTGGCGCGGTCATGCTGGAGGCGCTGTTCGAGCGCTTTCCGAACATGACCCTGCCCGACCCCGAAGCCGTGCTGTGGCGCGGTTTCGGTTTCCGCGGGCCGATCAATCTGCCCGTTCGTCTGGGCTGACCCAGCAATTCGCAAGGAGAGACTGACATGAACATCACCTTCATCGCCGCCGACGGCACCGAAACCCGAGTCGAGGTCGCTGCGGGCGAAAGCATCATGCGCGCCGCCGTCCAGAACGACGTGGACGGGATCATCGGCGAATGCGGCGGCTCGATGATGTGCGCGACCTGCCATTGCTATGTCGACGATGCCTGGGCCGATGCGGTCGGCCCGCAGGAGGATGGCGAAAGCGACCTGCTGGATTGCGCTGCCTCGGAAGTCAGGCTGACCAGCCGGCTGTCCTGCCAGATCAAGATGCGGCCCGAGTTGGACGGCCTGACCATCCACCTGCCGGAAGCCCAGTTGTAAGGAGGCGCCGATGCAGCGCATCGTCATCATCGGCACGGGGCAGGGCGGGCAGCAGATGGCGGCCAGCCTGCGCCAGGAGGGCTTTTCGGGCGAGATCCTGATGATCGGGGACGAGCCGGGCCTGCCTTATCAGCGGCCGCCGTTGTCCAAGGCCTATATGGCAAACGGTGATGCTGCGGCCCTGACCCTGAAACCCTCCAGTTTCTATGAACGGTCCGGGATCGCGTTGCACGACGCGACCCGCGTGGTCCGCATCGACCGCCCGGCGCGACAGGTGGTGACGCAGGGCGGGACGCGGCATTCCTATGATCATCTGGTGCTGGCGACGGGCGCGCGGAATTTCCGACCCCCCGTGCCGGGTATCGACGCGCCGGGCACGGCCGAACTGCGCACCCTTGCCGATGCCGAGGCGATCCGCCAGCGTCTTGCGACCACCCGACATGCCGTGGTGGTTGGGGGCGGCTTCATCGGTCTTGAATTCGCCGCGATGGCGCGGGCCGCGGATGTCGAGGTCACGGTCGTCGAAGCCGCGCCCCGCCTGATGGCCCGTGCCCTTTCGCCGCAGATGTCGGGGCATTTCCTGGACCTGCATCACCAGATGGGTACCCATGTTCTGCTGGATGCGATGGCGGCGGGGGTTCTGGCCGATGCGCAGGGGCGCGCTGCGGGCGTGGCGCTGGCGGACGGGCGGCAGATCGCGGGCGATCTGGTTCTGATTGCGACCGGGGTGCGCCCCAATGTCGAGCTTGCGGCCGAAGCCGGGCTGACCTGCGACAATGGCATCGTCGTGGATGGCGGGCTTGCGACCTCGGACCCCGCTATCTCGGCGCTTGGCGACGTAGCGGTCTTTCCGGGGCCGCTGGGCGCGCCTGTGCGTCTGGAATCCGTTCAGGCAGCCGTCGATCACGCCCGCCACATTGCGCGCAGATTGGTTGGGGGCGACTCCACGCCCTATGCTGCGGTGCCGTGGTTCTGGTCCGATCAGGGCAAGTTCAAGCTGCAGATCGCGGGGTTGGGTCACGGGGCCGATCACGCGATCACGCGGGCAGAGCCGGGCGGACCCGCTGTCCTGTTGTTCGGGCGGGGGCGCTTGCAGGCGGTCGAGACGGTCAACGCACCGGGCGTTCACATGGCGGCGCGCAAGCTGATCGGGATGCCGCTTGCCGATCTTCAGGCCCATGACTTCGACCTGAGGGCCGCAACCAAGGCCTGCGTCGCAGCGTAATCCGTCGATCACGGCCGGACGGGCGAATTCCTGCCCTTAGGCGACGGTTATGGACTTGCCGCCGGGCCGGGGCAGGGTGCATGAAGGGCCGCGCCCCGGCCGCCTCTGGCCGATGCGCTTCACTTGGCCCCTTGGGGCAAGGGAATTGGAACGACCAAGGCCGAACGACATGAAGACCGAGCAGAAATCCGAACCTTCCCGGCGTGGCGTCGGAAGGTCAGATCAGCCGGCATTGAGCCTGCGGCAGATCGAGACGCTTCATACCGTGCTGTCGACCCGTTCGATCACGGCGGCGGCGAAGCTGCTGAACGTCTCTCAGCCCTCGATCAGCCGCACCGTCAAGCGGATAGAGGATGTCCTGCGCCTGCGCCTGTTCACCAAGGACGGCAAGCGGCTGGTTCCCACGAAAGAGGCGATGCAGATCTTCGAGGAGGTCGATGGCATCATGGGCCAGCTGACCGGGCTTGGCCGGCGCATCGCCCGGATCGCCAGCAGCAGCGACGGGGTCTTTCGCCTGGGCGCGACCGCCAGTGTCGCGCGCGCGGTGGTCCCCCAGGCCATCCATAACCTTTCACGCCTGCATCCCGGCCTGGACCTGTTTCTTGACGTGCTGTCGATCGATCAGATGGCGCAATATCTGCTGACCGGGACGGGGGACTGCCTTGTCACCATCGCGCCCGACAAGCATCCGGCCCTTGCCAGCATGAAATTGGGCGAGGGCGTATTGGTCGCCCTGCTGAACCAGCACCATCCGCTGGCGCAGCGGCCGATCCTTGCGGCCAAGGATCTGGTTGGCCACGAAATCATCTGCTTCCAGTCCGACGGCCCCCATCAGCGCGCCATCCGGGCCTTTCTTGACGGCGTGGTCCAGATCGACAATCCCCGCATGGTCGTGCGTTTCAGCGATACCGCGATTGCCCTGGCCAGTCAGGGCATGGGCATCGCGTTGATCGACAGTTTCTCGATCCGGGGCCAGATCGGCCCGGATCTCGTGGCCGTGCCGCTGCAGGCACCGCCGCGTTTCGAGGTGTTCCTGCAATGGAACCGCGGCCGGCCCGCGTCGCGCAATCTCGACCGTCTGGCGGATGAGCTGCGCGGCCTGCTGGCCCCCAATCCATAACCTCAAGGCATGATGAACGTAAGAATTATCCATTGCGTGCATATGTCACGAAACCCATTCTTGGCCCCTAGATCCTGGGAGGAGATCCGATGAGATTTCACAGACTTCGCGCTGCGGCGCTTTCGCCCCTTGTTGCCCTTGCCTTTGCGGCATCGGCCGGTACCGCCGTCGCGGACACGGAAATCAACGTGGGCGCGCTGCGGCTGGCCAGCCAGGCCCCGACCTTCATCGCCTTTGAAAAGGGCTATTTCAAGGACGAGGGACTGGATGTCGACCTGAAGTTCTTCGAGGCCGCAAACGCGCTTTCGGTCGCGGTCGCAGGCGGCGATGTCAACTATGGCACGACCTCGATCACCGGCAGCCTGTTCAACCTGGCCGAACGCGGCGTCGTCAAGGTTATCGCCGGGTCGCTGTCCGAAGATCCGAAGATCCCCGGTGCGGTCATCCTGGCCTCGAAAAAGGCCTATGACGCCGGCCTGACCGAGCCGGCCAAGATTGCCGGGCACAGCTTTGGCGCGACCACGGCGGGATCGTCCTTCCATTACATGCTGGCCGAAATCGCCGAAAAGGACGGTTTCCCGCTGGATGGCGTTCAATTGAAGCCGCTGCAGAAGATCGGCGCGATCGTGGGTGCGATCAGCACCGGCCAGATCGACGCCTGGGTGATCCAGCCCAGCATCGCCAACAAGCTGCTGGCCGATGGTGGCGCCGTCAAGATCGGGGATTACCGCGACTATGACCCCGACTATCAGGTCACTGCGGTCTTCACCTCGACCCAGATCGCCACGGACCAGCGTGATCAGACCGAGGCGTTCCTGCGTGCCCTGTCGCGTGGCGTCAAGGATTACAACGCGGCCTTTGTCGACAAGACGATGGACAAGCCCGAGGTCGATGCGTTGGTCGACATGGTCCACAAGTATGTCGGTACCGACACGCCGGTGGAAACCTTCGCCCCGTCGCTGACCGAGGATTCGATGCGTGTGAACGACGGGTTGGCGCTGTCGGTGACTTCGGTCGCCAAGCAGCTGGAATTCTTGCAGAAGAACGACCTCGTATCGCACGACGTCACGGTCGAGATGCTGGTCGATCCCAGCTACGTCACGACCCGATAACCAGCTGACGCCCCTTTGGGGCAGCTCGCAAGGCGGAACCGATCATGGACCTCAAGCTTGACGACATCAGCCATTTCTATGGCCCTGTCGAAGTTCTCAGAAACATTTCCCTGACCATCAGGCAGGGCCAGATCGTCTGCCTTGTCGGGCCGTCAGGCTGCGGCAAATCCACGCTCCTGCGCTTTATCGGCGGGCTCGAACGCCCGTCCAAGGGGCAGGTGCTTCAGATTGGTGAGCCGTCGAAAGGTTCGCTGAATCCCCTGACCTATGTCTTCCAGCACTTCGCGCTGCTGCCCTGGCGGACGGTCGAAGGCAATATCCGCCTGGTGCTTGAGGATCACCGCCTGGGTCGTGCCGAAACCGACGCGATCATCCGCGATGTGTTGGCCCGCACCCGGCTGACCGATTTCGCCAAGGCGCTGCCCAAGCAGCTTTCCGGCGGCATGAAGCAGCGCGTCGCCATCGCCCGCGCGCTGGCCGTCCGTCCCGATGTGCTGCTGATGGACGAGCCGCTTTCGGCGCTGGACAGCCAGACCCGTGAGTTGCTGATGGACGATCTGGTCGATCTGTGGACGCGGCAGCCGTTCACCGCCGTCTATGTGACCCACAACCTGAACGAAGCCGTGCGGCTGGGCCATCGCATCGTCGTTTTGTCCCGCCGTCCCGGCCGCATCCACAAGGAGGTTCAGATCGACGTGCCGCTGAACGAACGTCACCTTGGCGATCCCCGGCTTGAGGCCAAGCAGACCGAGTTGTGGGAACTGATGCGCGAAGAGGCGAAAGCCGCAGACCAGGAGCTTGTCGATGGCTGATCCCGTCACCCGTGCCGTGCCGTTTCGCGGCGGCGGCTTCAATCCGCGCCCGATGCGCATCGTCGCCCCTATCGTCTTCGTCGTTCTGATCGCGGTGCTGGAGGTCGGGACGCGGACCGGCATCATCTCGGGGCTGACCATGCCGCGGCCGTCCGATGTCGCAAAGACGCTGGGCGGGCTGATCAGCAGCGGGCTTCTGTGGAAACATCTTCTGCCCTCGTTGCAGCGGCTGTTCGTGGGCGGGCTGATCGGCACGCTGGCGGGGGTCACGCTTGGTACGCTGATCGGGCTTTTCACGCTGGTTCGCGCCGGGCTTCTGCCGCTGGTATCGGCGCTGTTCCCGATCCCCAAGATCGCGCTGCTGCCTTTGTTCGTCATCTGGTTCGGTATCGACGAAAGCTCGAAATACGCGCTGATCGCCTTTGGCGTCTTCACCCCGACGGTGGTGGCCACCTTCGGCGCGGTCGACAATGTCGACCGATCGCTGATCCGCATGGGCCAAAGCTTTGGCCTGTCCTGGTGGGCCATCGTGCGCAAGATCGTCCTGCCCGGCGCGTTCCCGGCCATCCTGTCGGGCCTGCGCGTGTCGCTGGCCATCGGGATCATCCTGCTGGTCGCCGCCGAGATGCTGGGCGCGCAATATGGCATCGGTGCCTATATCCTTGAAGCAGGCTCGCTTTACGACCTGAACCGCCTTTTCGCCGGCGTGACGGTGCTGTCGGTGCTGGGCCTGATCCTCAGCACGGTCATCGGCCTTGTCGAGAAACGCTTCCTGAACTGGAGGGGCTGAGGAATGCTTGCTTTGCAAAAGCTGCGCCCCGAGCCGGGCATCGCGCTGCATGACGTCGCGGCGCCCGCAGCCCCCGGACCGGGCGACGTCCTGATCGCCGTCGAAGCGACGGGGATCTGCGGCACCGACCTGCATATCGCGGCATGGACCAGCGGCTATGCCTCGATGAAAAGCGCGATGCCCGTGACGCTGGGGCATGAATTTTGCGGCCGTGTCCTGCAGGCCGGGCCTGGTGTTCCGGTCGAGGCGGCAGGGCAGCGGGTGACGGTCCGTCCCTCGGTTCTGTGTCACGACTGCGCGGCCTGTCACGCCGGGGACTTCGATCATTGCACGGGCCGCAAGGGCGTGGGCATCGGCCGCAACGGTGCTTTTGCCGCACAAGTCCTGGTGCCGTGGGAAAACTGCGTGGCCGTTCCCATCGCCATGCCGCCCGAGGTTGCCGCCCTGACCGAGCCGATGACGGTGTGCCATGAGGCGGTCGAAACCGCCGGCATCCGTCCCGGCGACCGTGTTCTGGTCATCGGGCCGGGCACCATCGGGCAGGGGATTGCCCTTTTTGCCGAAGTCGCGGGTGCGGCCGAGATCGTGGTTGTCGGCCACGATGACGCCGCGCGTCTGGCAACGGTTCGGGAACTTGGTTTTCCAAATACCGCCGACAGCTTTGGCCGCAGCCTGACCGAAGCCGTCGCGCCCTGGACCGGGGCAGGGCTTTTCGACGTGGTGATCGAGGCGGCGGGCGTTCCCTCGATCGTGCCCGAGGCGCTGTCGCTGCTGCGCAAGCGTGGGGTGCTGGTAATCGCGGGGATCCACGCTGCCCCCGCGACCATCGACCTGACCGCCCTCGTTCGCGATCACAAGCAGATCCGCGGTACCTATCGCGCCCCGGTTGAGGCCTGGCCGCAGGTTGTCGACTATCTGTCGAAGAATGCCGCGCGCGTCGGCGAGATGATCACCGCGCGCCTGCCCATCTCGCGTGCCGACGAGGGCTTTCGTCTTGCCGCCGCCAAGCGGGATTCGAAAGTCATCATCTTGCAGGACGAGGTCCGGTCATGAGCCTGCAAGGGGCCGCGTTTCTGTGCATCTGGAACGATCACGACCCTGCCCAGGTCCAGGAATACGAGGCGTGGCACACGTTCGAGCATGTTCCCGAACGGGTTTGCGTGCCCGGCTTCATCGCCGGTCGCCGCTATGCCGACTATAATCGGGCCGAAAGCCGGTATTTCACGCTTTACGACATCGACTCGCTTTCCGTGCTGGAAACGCCGCCATATCTGGATCTGCAGGCCAACCCGACGCCATGGTCGCAGCGGATGCGTCTGGCCTTTCGGAATTTCCAACGTATTCCGTGCCTGACGCTCGCTTCGCGCGGCCAAGGCTGCGCGGGGGCAATCGGGACACTGGTCCTGACAGCCGAGCGGGGCGCGGAATCCGCCGTCGCCGGCCTGCAGGAGTTGCTGGATGGGCTGCTGCGGGACCATGCCGTCACCACCTATCACCTTGGGATCGCGACGGTGATCCCGGCCTATGCCGTCTTCGGCACGCCCGCCGCCGGGGATGACCGGACCGACACTTATGTGGTGATGGTGGAAGGGCTGCTGCCCGCGGACACCGATGCTGCGTTGACACGGGTGGCCGCTGCCCTGCCGAACCTGTTCGCGCATGCACAGGTGCTGAAGAACGAAAGCTCGGGGTTTCTGTTCACGGTGCAGGACAGCGAACTGGCAGGAAGTCCCTTGCGTCGTGAAATTGCCCGGGATTGTCACGATCCCGCCTGATTTGACAGCGGGGACGATGACCGGGGGTCCGAGGTCGTAAGGGAGTTGTCATGCATTGCGAATTGCGGCATTGATTGTAGGGTGAATAACTTTACAACTTCCTGAACATGCCCCCAGTCCTTGCCATTGTTGCCGATGATCTGACAGGTGCCCTGGACGCAGCCGCCCCCTTTGCCGGGCGTGGGCTGCGCGTCGCGGTTGCGCTTGGGCCCGACCATGTTCCTGCGGCGCTGGCACGCGATCCGCAGGTGGTGGCGATCACCACCACAAGCCGCGACATCCCGGCCGAGGCCGCGCGTGATGCGATGGCCCGCACCATGCGCGCGCTACCGCCCGTACCCCTGTTCAAGAAGGTCGATTCCCGGCTGAAGGGCAATATCGAAGCCGAGCTTTCGGTGCTGGACTTTCAGCGCGCGCTGGTCGCCCCCGCGATCCCCGAATTCGGTCGCGTGGTTCAGGCTGGCGCGGTGCAGGGGTTCGGCGTCGATGATCCGATCCCGGTTGCCGCCCGCCTGGGCATCCATGCCGCGCGCGCAGAGATCCCGGATGTGTCATCTGTGGACGAGATGCGGGCGGCACTTGCATCCTCCGATTGCGACCTGATGATCGGGGCGCGCGGGCTGGCCGATGCGCTGGCCGCGCGGATGACTGGGCGCGAAATGCAGATGCTGGATGCGCTGCCGGGGCCCCGGGGGCTGTTCGTGATTGGCTCGCGCGATCCGATCACGCTGGAGCAGGTCAGCGCCCTGCGTGCGGTGCCCGGCCTGTCATATTTGGGCGCGCCGAACGGCGATGTCGCGTCCCCCCTTCCCGATGCGCGGCTTCTGGTGGTGCAGGCACTGCCCGCAAGCAGGCCTATCGCAGGCGATCTGGTCGCGGCCCGGCTGGCAGCCGCCGCCGCGCCGTTGCTGGTCGCGGGCTTCGGTACCGCGCTGCTGACCGGGGGCGCCACAGCCGAAGCCTTCCTGCGCCAGCGCGGCGCGGGGGTGCTTGACCTGCAAGGCGAATGCCTGCCCGGGTTGGTCGTCGCCGATCTGGACGGTTTGACAATTGTCACCAAATCGGGCGGCTTCGGAAGCGGCGACAGTCTTGTACGGGTCGCAGCCATGATCGGAGGAGAAGCATGAGCCTGGAAAAGGGCGGGGCACGGAAAAGCCTGTCCGATGTCGTCTTCGACCGCGTGCTGAGGTCGATCAAGTCCGGGGCCTTCGCGCCCGACGAACGCCTGCCGACCGAACATGACCTTGCGGCTGAATTTGAAGTCTCTCGCCCGATCGTGCGCGAGGCGCTGCGCCGGCTGCGCGAACAGGGCCTGATCTATTCCCGGCGCGGCGCGGGCAGCTTTGTGCGCTCGGTCGGGTTGAAGCAGCCCTTGGGCTTCGGGCCGCTGGAGAATGTGGCCGACCTGCTCAATTGCTATGAATTCCGCCTGACGCTTGAGCCCGCCGCCGCGGCCTGTGCGGCGGAGCGCCACGATCCGCAGACACTTTCGTCCATTGCCGCGGCGCTTGAACTGATGCGCGATGCGACCAACCGCCAGTCGCATCGCGAGGACGCGGATTTCCAGTTCCACCTTGCAATCGCCGTCGCCAGCGAGAACACCTATTTCTCGACCGCGATGGAGGCGCTGAAGGATCACATCGCCGTCGGGATGCGTTCGCACGGCGCTTCGGTGAAGCGCGAGTCAAGCGGGCTGGTCCGGGTCTTTGACGAGCATAACCGCATCTATGAGGCGATCCGCGACGGCAAGGCCGAACAGGCGCAACGCCTGATGCACGACCACCTGAGCGGCTCTCGCGACCGCCTGTTCGAGCGCAAGAAGCCGGCCCCACAAGCTGAGAAATAAGATAAGAAATAGCCGGCAAGCCATTGGCTCTGCCAGCTATTGCACGATTTCAGTAAGCCGCCTGGAAGATGGCACGCACTTCGGCGACGCTCATGTCGCGCGGGTTGTTGTCCATCAGGCGGCGGATGGCATGGGCATCTGCGGCGAAACGGTCAAGCTGATCCTCGGCCGCACCATGTGCGGAGAGCCGCATCTCGACACCCAGGTTTTCGCAGAAACGGTGCGCGGCGGGCAGCAGGTTGCCCGACAGCCCAAGCGCCGCGACGACCTCGGCGGTCTTTTCCGGAACCGCGCTTTCGTTGAAGGCGAGGACATGCGGAAAGATGATCGCATTGGCCAGCCCGTGCGGCAGGTGCAGAAGCGTTCCCAAGGGATAGGCCAGAGCATGCCCCGCTGCGGTATTCACCGGCCCAAGGCAGATCCCGCCATAGAAAGACGCAAGCATCATTCCTTCGCGGGCCTCGGTATCCTGGCCATCGCGGACGGCGCGGGCAAGATACCTGCCGACAAGGTCGATCCCCATGCGGGCAAATCCGTCGATCACCGGATGGGCGTTCTTGTTCGTGAAAGCCTCGACGCAATGGGCCATCGCGTCGATCCCCGTCGCCGCAGTCACGGCAGGGGGGACGCTGAAGGTCAGTTCGGGGTCCAGAACCGCCAGATCCGCCAGCAGATGCGGGCTTTCGACGGCGATCTTGTTGCCTTTGCCGGGATCGGTGATCAGTGCGCGAATGCCGGCCTCGGATCCGGTTCCGGCAGTGGTCGCGATCTGCATGAGCCGGGTGTTCCGGCCCGACACCTTGTTCGGTCCCGCGACATCGGCCAGCGATTGCGTGCCGTCCCACATCGCGGCGACCAGCTTGGCAAGGTCCATGACCGATCCGCCACCCAGGCCCACGACCAGATCGGGGCGCGCCAACCGGGCGGCGGACAGCGCGGCGTCGAAGCAGGCAATATCGGGTTCGCCGGGAATGGCATCGAAGACCTGGACCTCGCCCGCCAGTCCCAGTCTTGCGACGAATTCCGTGGTATGCGGTGTCGTCAGCACGAACACGCGCCGCGCGTCGGCCGCCCATTCGCCGACCTTGCGGACGGCACCCGCGCCGATCTCAAGCCGTTTCGGCAGATGCAGCGTGATGTTGCGAGCTAAGGACATGCGGGCCTCCCCCGTTTAGATCTGAAAAATGCTGCTCAGGTCCGCTTTCCGGCGACCAGCTTGCGGGCATAGGCGATGGCCGAATTCATGTTGCCATGATCGGCGATGCCCTTGCCGGCGATGTCGAAGGCGGTGCCATGATCGACCGAAGTGCGGTCGATGGGCAATTCGACCGAGACGTTGACCGCCGTGTCGAAGGCGACAAGCTTAACCGGAATATGGCCCTGATCGTGATATTGCGCGACGACCAGATCGAAGGCCCCCGAATAGGCGCGGTGAAAGACGGTGTCTGCGGAAATCGGGCCCTGAACGTCCATGCCTTCGGCATGGGCTGCCGCGACGGCGGGGCCGATCTCAAGATCGTCCTCGGTCCCGAACAGACCGTTCTCGCCGCAGTGGGGGTTGATCCCGGCCACGGCGATGCGCGGATTGTCATAGCCGATGCGTCTCAGATGCGCATGACCCGCGCGGATCGTCGCCAGGATGCGGTCCTTGTTCGCGCGCCCGATGGCGTCCTTCAACGAAACATGTGTGGTGACGTGGATGACCTTCAGCCGGTCCGAGGCAAGAACCATATAGGCGGCCTCGGCCCCGGTCAGGCTGCGCAGCAGGCCGGTATGGCCGTCGTAATGGTGCCCGGCCGCGTTCAACGCTTCCTTGTTGATCGGCGCGGTGACGATGCAGCCGATCCGGCCCGCCTGCGCATCACGGACCGCCTTTTCGATGAACCGATAGGCGGCATCGCCCGCGACCGGGGAAAGCTGGCCCCAGGGCAGGGGGGCGCCTTCGATGGGCAGATCCACCACGCGACCTTCAAGGTCCACATCCGCGCCGACCGCGGCCTTTGCCGCCTCAAGCGTGGCGCGGTTGCCATAGATCAGCGTGCGGGCGCGATCCGCGGCCGACATCTCGCCAAGAGCCTTGACGCTGATTTCCGGCCCGACGCCAGCCGGGTCGCCCATGGTGATACCGATGATGTCGCTCATGAAATACTCTCCTCAGCTGGCCCATCCCGGCGCGAGCCGGACGTATTTGATGGCGCGGCGGTGATAGGTATAGGCAATATGCAGGCTGCCATCCGGACCTTCCAGCAGCCAGGGATATGACAGCTCCCGGTTGCGGCCATCGGTCGAGTCGTTCGAGGTGCAGGTGCCCGGCCCATCCTCGATCACGATGCGGTCAGGGAATGTCCGGCCACCGTCTGCGGACAGACACACGGCGACGGGCGCGCGCGGCACGCCCCAGACCGGCTGGCAACCACCGGTCGGGTCGGCGTCGGGACGGTCGTCCTCATCTCCCAGTTCGTCGTAAAGCGAGGCGCGCCGATCTGCCGAGGTTGCCGCCGATGACAGATTGCAGATCACCGCGACACGGCCATCCGCAATTCGGATCGCGGCGATGGAGGAGTTGTTGTTGGGCAGGTTCGTCGCCTCGGGCGCGGTCCAGGTGCGACCACCGTCCTCCGACTGGCTGCGATGCACCGCGTCGGCCTGCCTGCGGCGATAAAAGGCCGGGATCACACCATCGGCTTTGGGAACCGGGCTCATGTGAACCGCGCCGATCGAGCCGGGAATCTCGTCCAGCCGCCAGGACTTGCCCCCATCTTCGGACACGCCAAGCGCAGCCACGTCATGGCTGCCGTTCCATTTCTGACCGGGACGCGGCACGCAGCGGAAGATCGGCAGCAGCCAGGCTCCGTCTGCGCGCAGCGTAACCTGTCCCCGCACGAAGCAGCCGCGCGGCAGGTCGTCGAGGAAGCGGCCTTGTGCGGTCGAAAGCCGGTCGCCATCGCGGGACAGTGGCACCGTGCGGATGCGGCACTGGTCCTGATTGCCGGCTGGTTGCGAGGTATGGAACAGCCACAGCCGCCCGTCTGGCGCGGCAAAGATCACCGGGTTCTGTTCGGAATGCTGCGGATCGTGGCTAAGTGCGTGGGCCGGCCCCCAGGTCTCTGCTCCGGGCAGCAGGATCGAGGCATGGATCGAGATGTCCGATTTCCCTTCAAGCGTGCCGCCAAACCAGGCGCAGGCCAGCGCACCATCATCGAAAAGATGCAGGAAAGCCGCATGGTTCTGGATCATGGGTGAGGGCAGGAACGCTTCGGCCCGGTCCGATGAAACCTGCGCCAGCTGGCCATCCATGCGTGCGGCGATCTGTTCTGGCGTCATCGAATCCCTCCTTCCACAGCATATTGGGACAGGCTGAACAATCGCCGCTGATGTTTCAGTTGTCAAGTTGCGGATTTAGTTTTTGAGTATACGTGGTGGGCATGAGTTTACAAAATAAACGATAAAACAATATGTTATATTTAGTTGGCGATCTGACGACTTTTCATACGCACGATAATATTGACAACTTTGTACACTGAAAGCATTCTGTGGAAGCGATCGGGCAGGGACGCGGCTGGCGCGGCAAGAGGAAGCCACCAGGACGAAAACCCTTTCCCGCGACAGAACGAGGCGGCCCGCATGGACGGGCCGTTCCGATATTCATCACCTGTGGGGAGGTTCGGATGGTGACGAAGACACTGACTTTGGGCGCGATGGTTCTGGCGGCGGCCACAAGCGCATGGGCCGCACCCGCGATGGCCGCGGATTCCGACATCAAGATCGTCCTGAGCGAAGAGCTTGACCTGCTTGAGCCCTGCATGGCGACCCGTTCGAACATCGGACGTGTGATCCTGGAGAACGTCAACGAGACACTGACCGAATACGACCCACGCAATGGCAAGGGGCTGGTGCCGCGCCTGGCGGAAAGCTGGGAACAGCAGGCGGACGGTTCCTGGCGCTTCAAGCTGCGGCAGGGAGTGAAGTTCTCGGATGGGACGACCTTCGACGCCAAGGACGTGAAGCACTCGTTCGACCGCGCGATGAGCGAAAAGATTAGCTGCGAGTCGCCGCGCTATTTCGGTGGCATGACCGTCAAGGCGAATGTCGTCGACGATCATACCATCGATTTCAGCGCCGATCCTGTCCAGCCGATCCTGCCGCTGCTTCTGTCTCTGGTGACGATCGTGCCAGAAGAAACGCCGATCGAATTTACTCGTCAACCGGTCGGAACCGGCCCCTATGCCGTGACGAACTGGACGCCGGGCCAGCAGATCGTGCTGACGCGCCGCGACGATTACTGGGGCGAACAGCCCAAGGTGACCTCGGCCACCTATGTGTTCCGCACCGATCCCGCTGTGCGCGCCGCCATGGTCCAGACCGGAGAGGCGGATATCGCCCCCTCGATCAGCCAGGTCGATGCGACGAACCCGGCAACGGATTTCGCCTATCTGGATTCCGAGACGGTCTATATCCGACTTGACCACTCGGTCGCGCCGATGAACGACGTGCGGGTGCGCCGCGCGCTGAACATGGCCATCGACCGCAGCGCATTTGTGGGCACGCTGCTGCCGGAGGGGACCGAACTGGCGGTTGCGCTGTTCCCGCCGACCACCGCTGGCGCGAACCCGGACGTGAAGCCCTATCCCTTCGATCTGGAAGGGGCCAAGAAGCTTCTGGCCGAGGCGAAGGCGGATGGCGTCCCGGTCGACACCCAGATCAAGCTGATCGCCCGCACGGCCAACTTCCCGAACGTGACCGAGGTGATGGAAGCGATCCAGCAGATGCTGACCGAGGCAGGCTTCAACGTGAAGCTGGAATTCCACGAGGTCGCGGAGCACGAAAGCTTCTACTCGAAGCCGTTCCCGACCGATCAGGGTGCCTACATGCTGGCCGCCATGCACGACAACAACAAGGGCGACCCGGTCTTCACGATGTTCTTCAAGTATGACAGCGAAGGCCGTCAGTCGGGCACCAACGATCCCAAGGTCGACGAGATGATCGCCGCCGCCTCGGCCGCGACTGGCGACGAACGGGCGAAGCTGTGGTCGGATCTGGTCGCCTATCTGCATGACGACGTGGTGGCCGATGCCCCCCTGTTCCACATGGTCGGCTATAGCCGCGTGTCCGAGCGGCTGGACTTCAAACCCACCATCTCGACCAACTCGCAACTGCAACTGTCGCAGATCGGCTTCAAGTAAGCCTGTGTCGCCCGACCGGCCGCGTGTCGTCCGGTCGGGCAAGCCCAGGGGTTTCCCATGCTGAAATTTCTTCGCAAGCGCGCGGTCGCCAGCCTGATCTCGTTGGTCGGGCTTGTGGTGCTGGTATTCTTCCTGTCGCGCATGACCGGCGATCCGGCTGTCCTGTTCCTGCCGATCGATGCGACCGAGGAGATGCGCAACCAGTTCCGCGAGATGCACGGGCTGAACGACCCGGTGCTCCTGCAGTTCTGGCGTTACCTGGGCGACCTGATGCAACTGGATTTCGGTGAATCGCTACGCAAGGCGCGGCCCGCCATCCAGGTCGTGACCGAGGCCTTTGCCTGGACCCTGCAACTGGCTTTGTTCACCATGTCGATCGTGACGGGGCTGGCCATCGTGATCGGCGCGCTGGCCGCCTATCGCGGCGGGCTGTTTGACCGGATCGCCTCGATCCTGTCGCTGGTCGGCGCGGCAGCACCTGATTTCTGGATCGCGATCGTCGGCATCGTGATCTTTTCGGTCAGCCTTGGCTGGCTGCCGACATCGGGCACCGGAAGCCTTGGGCACTGGGTGTTGCCGATCGCGGTCCTGTTCATCCGCCCCTTTGGCCTGATCGTGCAGGTCGTGCGTGGCTCGATGATCTCGGCGCTGTCCTCGGCCTATGTGAAGACGGCCCGCGCCAAGGGCGTGCGCGCCCGCCCGATCATCTTCCTTCACGCGCTGCGCAATGCGATGCTGCCGGTCATCACTGTGATCGGCGACCAGGCGGCGGCGCTGCTGAACGGCGCGGTGATCGTCGAGACCATCTTCGGCTTTCCGGGCGTGGGAAAGCTGATGATCGACTCGATCCTGCAGCGCGATTTCAACGTGATCCTTGCGGCTATCATGGTCACCGCGCTGGCAATCTTCCTTATGAACCTGCTGATCGATGTCGCTTATGCGATGCTCGATCCCCGCATCCGGCACTGAAGGATCCCCTTTATGACCGATATGAGCATGCCCATGGACGAGCCGGGCGCGCTGCGGCGCTTCGCGCGGATGCTGTGGGCGGACAAGTTTGCATTATGCGCGGCGATCTTTCTGGTGGTCGTTCTGCTGATGGCCATCTTCGGTCCGATGCTGATGGGAGAGCTTGCGACCAAGCAGAACCTGCGCGGCCGCAACGCGCCCCCGTTCGACCTCAGCCGGGGCTGGGTCTGGATCATGGGCGCGGACGCGCTGGGGCGGCCGCTGCTGGCGCGCATCGTGGTCGCCGCGCAGAATACCATGATGGTCGCGGCGGGCGGCGTCCTTGGCTCGGCAGTCATCGGAACGACGCTGGGACTGGTCGCAGGCTTCGGCAGCAAGCGCCTGGGCGAGGTGTTGATCCAGTTGGCCAACATCATCATGTCCTTCCCCTCGCTGCTGATCGCGGTCGTCGTGCTTTACATCTTCGGCCCTTCGGTACCGAACCTGATCATCGTGCTGGCGATCACGCGCATCCCCGTCTATCTGCGCACCACCCGTGCCGAGGTGCTGGAAATCCGCGAGCGGATGTTCGTGCAGGCGGCCCGCGTTATGGGGACATCGTCGCGCCGGATCCTGTTTCGCCACATTCTGCCCGTTGTCCTGCCGACGCTGGTCACGATCGCGACGCTGGATTTCGCCTTCGTCATGCTGGCGGAAAGCTCGCTGTCGTTTCTTGGCATCGGCATCCAGCCACCCGAGATCACCTGGGGCCTGATGATCGCGCAGGGCAAGCAATACCTGACCAACGCCTGGTGGCTGTCCTTCTGGCCGGGGCTGGCCATCATCCTGACCACGCTGTCGTTGAACCTGCTGTCGAACTGGCTGCGCATCGCGCTGGATCCCACGCAGCGCTGGCGCCTGGAAATGAAGGGGGCGACCCATGACTGAACACCTGCTTGAGGTCAGTAACCTTTCGGTCGAGTTCCACACCGCCATCGGTGCCGTGAAGGCGGTGCAGGATGTCAGCTTTCATCTGGGCCGAGGCGAGACGCTCGCGATCCTTGGCGAAAGCGGATCGGGAAAATCCGTCTCGGCCTCGGCGATCATGAATCTGATCGACATGCCGCCGGGCCGGATCACCGGCGGGAAGATCCGCTTCGACGGCAAGGACCTGCTTACGATGACGGACGAGGCGCGGCGAGAGATCAATGGCCGGCGCATCGCCATGATCTTTCAGGACCCGCTGAGTCACCTGAACCCGGTTTATACCGTGGGCTGGCAGATCGTCGAAACCATGACGACGCATGGCATTCCCCGCGACCAAGCCCAGGCCGAGGCCCTGCGTCTGGTCACGCGTGTCGGCCTGCCGGAACCACAGGCGGCATTGGCCAAGTATCCCCACCAATTTTCGGGCGGGCAGCGCCAGCGTCTGATGATCGCAATGGCGCTGGCGATGAAGCCCGATGTCCTGATCGCGGATGAACCGACGACCGCGCTGGACGTGACGGTTCAGGCCGAAGTCCTGGCGCTTCTGCAGGAGTTGCAGCGGGAAACCGGGATGGGCGTGCTGATCATCACCCATGACCTTGGCGTCGTGGCCGAGATCGCGGACCGTGTCGTGGTGATGAACGCGGGCGTGGTCGTCGAGGCCGGGACAGCTGCCGATGTCTATGCCAATCCCCGCCATCCCTATACCCGAAAGCTGATCGGTGCCGCACCCGGCAAGGGCGCGATGCACGCGCCGATGCCGCCGGCCGAGCCGGTGCTGAGTGTCCGGGACATGCGCAAGACCTATGGCGCCTTCAAGGCGCTGGACGGGGTCAGCTTTGACCTGATGCAGGGCGAGACGATGGCGGTCGTGGGCGAATCCGGATCGGGCAAGTCGACGCTGGCCCGTATCCTGTTGCGGCTGGACGAGGCGGATGGCGGGCAGGCTCTGTGGAAGGGCCGTGACCTGCTTTCCATGCCACCGAAAGAACTGTTTGCCCTGCGCCGCGACCTGCAGATGGTGTTTCAGGACCCGACCCAGTCGCTGAATCCGCGTATGACGGTCTATCAGCTGATCTCGGAAGCGTGGATCGTCCATCCCGACATTCTGCCGCGTGCGAAATGGAAGGGCCGCGTGGCCGAGTTGCTTGCCCAGGTCGGTTTGAAGCCCGAAATGGCCGGGCGCTATCCACACCAATTCTCGGGCGGGCAAAGGCAGCGCATCGCGATTGCCCGCGCCCTTGCGCTGGAGCCGAAGCTGATCGTCTGCGACGAGGCCGTCTCGGCGCTGGACGTTTCGGTGCAGGCGCAGGTGATCGACCTGCTGGACAAGCTGCGCCGCGAGATGGGCATCGCCTTCATCTTCATCGCCCATGATCTGCCCGTGGTCCGCGACTTTGCCGATCATGTCATGGTCATGCAGAAGGGACGGGTGGTCGAGATGGGGACCGTGCGCCAGATCTTCGAAAGCCCGCGACAGCCCTATACGCAGGGCCTGCTGGCTGCGGGGCTGGATCCCGATCCCGCCGTGCAGGCGGCCCGCCGCGATGCCCGCCTTGCCCGTGCGTCCTGACCGAATTCCGAACCGGAGCCTATCAATGACCAAAGAAGCCTTTGTCGCCCTTGTCACCTGCTTCAACGATGACGAGACCATCAACTATGACGCCACCCGCGCGCAGGTTCGCCGGCAGGTTCAGGCCGGCAACAACATCATGTGCGCGGGCACGAACGGCGACTTCACGGCCCTGACCTTTGACGAAAAGGTGGCGCTGACCGAGGCGGTGGTGGACGAGGTCGCGGGCCGGGCACGGGTGATCGTCAACGCGGGGATGCCGGCGACGTTCGAGACCGTGAAGCTTGCGCGCGAATTCGACCGCATCGGCGTCGATGGCATTGCCGTGATCACGCCCTTCTTCATCGCCTGCACCCAGGACGGGATGGTGCGCCACTTTACCGCCGTGGCGGATGCGGTCAGCACGCCTGTCTATCTTTATGACATTCCCGCGCGGACCCAAAACCATATCGAGCCGGAAACCGCCCGCCAGCTTGCCGCGCATGGCAACATCGCCGGGATCAAGGATTCGGGTGGCGCGCAGGAGACGCTTGAGGCCTATCTTGCCGTGGGTCGCGGGACCGAGGGGTTTGCGGTCTATTCCGGCCCCGATCACCTGGTCCACTGGTCATTGCAGAACGGAGCGGCGGGCTGCATCTCGGGTCTTGGCAACGTCATGCCAGAGGTGCTGGCGAAGATCGTGCGCGCCTTCAACGCGGGCGACGAGGCCGAGGCCGCGCGCCAGCAGCAAATCTTCGGCGATTTCCGCAAGGACCTTTACGGCCTTGGCTACCCGCCGGCGCTGGTCAAGCGCGCGTTGTTCCTGATGGACAATTCCGTCGGCGCCAGCCGCCAGCCCGCATTGTTGCCCGACCCCAAGCAGGATACGCAGATCGCAGACATCCTCAGGAAATACGCGCTGCTGTAAGGGGGCTCGAGTCCCCTCTATGAACTGCGCCGCGCCATTCGCCGATCAAGCAGCCCACGCATTGCGCGCCGGATGCCGAAAAAGCGGCGCTATTCGAACAGGTCGGGATGGCTGGCTGCGATCTTTGGAAGGTCGATGAGGATACCGTTCAGGTGCAGGCTCATCGCGGCGGCGGCGGCCTCGGGGTCGCGTTGATCGATCGCGGCGACGATACGTTCATGCTGGGCGATCAAGCCGGGCATTGAATCGGCCTTGCGCAACTGCAGGTTGCAGACCCGGTCGATATGGGCCTTTAGATCGGCGATCACGCTCCACGCCAGCCCGCATCCCGCGCCGTTGGCGATGGCCAGATGGAACTGCTCGTCCTGCTTGCGAAAGGCGGTATAATCACCCGAGGCGCAGGCCGCACGCTGCAGGACCAGGCTCTCGTCTATGGTGCTGCGCATCCATGGGTCGAAGCTTTCGCAGGCGCGGCGCACCACGGCGGTCTCGATCGCCTCGCGCACGAAACGCGCCTCGGTCATCTTGCGGGCCGAAATCTTCACGACGATTGTTCCGCGCTTTGCCCTTGCCTCGACCAGATGCGCGCGTCCCAGCGCGATCAACGCCTCGCGCACCGGTTGGCGCGAGACGTTCAGACGGTCTGCGATCTCCTGCTCGGACAGGCGGGAGCCGGGCTGCAGGTCAAGCGAAATGATGGCCTCGCGCAGCTCGCGTTCGACATGAAGGGCCGCCGAAAGGGCCGGTTCCGGTTCTTTGGAAAGCAGGGGGCTATCGACGTTCACAGTGACCACTCTTGCACGATTGACAGGTTCCATACGCTACCATACGCTACCATACAGAAGAAGCAATTTTCCTTTTCATGGTCCGACAGCATGCCTCATGCCGCAAATTTCCTGAGCCCAGATCTTGGCGACAGCCGCCTTGCACAAAGGCCCTCCTATCGGATGGTGATAGACGGCCGCTCGGTCGAGGCGATGTCGGGCCGACATATCCATCGCCTGAGCCCGGGCCATGCCGGCGCGCAGGTGGGCAGCTGGCCCGAGGCCGGGGCCGAGGATCTTGACCTTGCCATCGGCGCGGCACGGCGCGCTTTTGATCACGGACCCTGGCCGCGCATGTCCAGCGCCGAACGGTCGCGCATCATGTTCCGCGTCGCCGACGGCATTCTGGCCCGCGTCGACGAACTTGCGTTGGTTGAAAGCCTTGAAGTCGGAAAGCCCATTGCGCAGGCGCGGGGAGAGATCGCCTATTGTGCCGACCTGTGGGCCTATGCCGCCGGGCAGGCGCGCGGGATGCACGGCGACAGCCACAACGATATCGGGGACAACCGGCTTGGGCTGGTGCTGCGGGAACCGGTCGGCGTGGTCGGCATCATCACTCCCTGGAACTTCCCCTTCATCATCGCGTCCGAGCGCGTGCCGTGGGCGATTGGCGCGGGTTGCACCGTGGTGCTGAAACCGTCCGAGCTGACCTCTGGCACGTCGATCATGATGGCCGAGATCGCACGCGATGCCGGTGTTCCAGACGGTGTTTTCAACGTCGTCACGGGGTATGGCGATGCCGCAGGGCAGCCTCTGGCGGAAGATCCGCGCACCGACATGGTCGCCTTCACGGGTTCGCTGCGCGTGGGGACGCGGCTCGCGGAACTCGCGGCGCGGCAGGTCAAGCGCGTCGGACTGGAACTGGGCGGCAAGGGCCCGCAGATCGTCTTCAGCGATGCCGATCTTGAGGCAGCGGCCGACGGAGTGGCCTATGGCGTCTTCCACAATGCCGGCCAGTGCTGCATTTCGGGCAGCCGCCTGATCGTGCACGAGGACGTGCGAGACGCCCTGCTGGAGCGTGTTCTGGATATCTCGCGCAAGCTGCCCTTTGGCGATCCCCTGAACGAACGCACCCGCTTTGGGCCGATGATCTCGCCCGCCCATCTGGAAAAGGTCGAGACCTATGTCCGCGCCGGTGAGGCCGATGGAGCCGAGCTGCTGACCGGCGGCGCATCGGAATCCGACAAGGGGCACTATTTCCAGCCGACCGTCTTCAGCGGCGTTCGCCCCGAGATGTCGATCGCGCGCGAAGAGATCTTTGGCCCGGTCCTGTCCACGCTGACCTTCCGCAATGCAGACGAGGCCGTGGCGCTGGCCAACGATTCCGAATTCGGCCTGTCCGCGACGGTCTGGTCCAGCAATCTGGAAAGCGCGATGCAGACCATCCGCCGCGTCCGGGCAGGGCGCTGCTGGGTCAACAGCGTCATCGACGGCACGCCGGAACTGCCGGTGGGCGGTTACAAGAAAAGCGGCCTGGGCCGCGAGCTGGGCCGCTATGGCTTCGACGAATATTCGCAGATCAAGGGAATCCACGTCACCCTGGGCAAACCGCAACGCTGGTTCGAGGGATAGGCATGGGAACTGGTCCGGGCCGTCGGAGAGGAGCCGCACGGCCCGGTTTTCGGGAAGATCCAATGGGAGGGATCGGAAATGAAAAAGGGAAGGCTCGGAACGGCGATGATCGGTGCGCTTGGCGCATTGCTCATGACGACAGCGGCGCAAGCCAAGGATGACATCTCTGCCACGATGATCATCTACCTGGACCCAAGCGTCCAGTTCTTCAACCCGGTGGTCAAGGGCGCACAAGACGCGGCGGCGCAGTTCGGCGTCGATCTGGACGTTCAATATGCCAATAACGACCCGGTTCGGCAAAATGACCTGATCGAATCCGCTGTTGCTGCCGGTGTTGACGGGATCGCGGTGTCCATCTCCAGCTCCGACGCGTTCGACAAGTCGATCTGCGACGCGGTGAAAGAGGGGATCATCGTCATCGGGTTCAACAATGACGATCTTGAGGGGGCCAAGGGCAACTGCCGCCAAGCCTATGTCGGGATGAACGAATTCGCATCGGGTTACGAGTTGGGAACCCGCATGATCGACAAGTTCGGCCTGAAGGAAGGCGATGTCGTCTTCAATCCCCGCGAAATTCCCGAGGCGAGCTTTGCGGTCGCGCGCGGCGGCGGGATCGAGAAGGCCATGTCCGAAAAGGGCATCAAGGTCGAAACGGTGCGTGCCGGTTTGGACCTTGCCGAGGCGCGCAACATCATGGCGCAGTTCCTGATTGCCAACAAGGACGTGAAGGCAGTGTTCGGAACCGGCTCGGTCACCTCGACCGTCGGCGCGGGCGCAATCGCGGATGCGGGTCTGCAAGTGCCCTTCGGAGGTTTCGATCTGGCGGTCGAGATCGCGGATGCGGTTTCCTCTGGCGCCATGTTCGCGACCATGGACCAGCAGCCCTATCTGCAGGGTTACTATCCCATTGCCCAGATCGCGATGGCGAAGAAATACGGGCTGACCCCGACCGATGTCGATACCGGGCAGGGGGCATTCCTGGACAAGGAGCGGATCAGCGCGGTGAAGCCAATGATCGGCACCTATCGCTGAGCCTGCTGTCTATCGCGCCCCTCACCGTGGGTCGAGGGGCGCCCTTTAGGGTCACACCAGATGTCCACCATGTCACCAACGCTGCCCGAGACGTCCTCGCCGCCGCGCCTGCGCCGGCAATCCGCCTTGGCGAGATTGATCAGCGCCCCGGCAGGCGCAATCCTCGTCGCATTTCTGCTGCTGCAACTGGCCTGCATCACCTATGCGCTGATCGCACCCGATGATTTCCGCTATCTCAGTGCGCGGAACCTGACCATTCTGATGAAGGCTATCCCCGTCCTTGGCTGCATGGCGCTGGGGGTGGGCATCCTGATGATCGCGGGCGAGTTCGACCTTTCCGTCGGCTCGATCTACACCCTGACGGCGGTGGTCATGGCGGTGCAGGTCGCGGGCGGAATGAACCCCTTTGTCGCCGCCTTGCTGGCCATCCTGATCGGCGTCGCGATCGGAATGCTGCACGGCTACATCACCTTGAAGGCCGGTCTGCCCTCGTTCATCGTGACTTTGGGCGGGTTGCTGTTCTGGCGGGGCGCGGTCCTGCTTTACAATGGCGCGGTCCAGGTCCGCTTCGATCCCGGCCCGATCTTCTCGGGATTGTTCGGCGGCACCTTCCTTGGCATCAACGCCGCCTTCTTGTGGTTCGTCGCGCTGAGCCTGGCGTTCTTCGTCCTGCTGCACCGGCATCGCTTCGGCAACCATGTCTTTGCGACCGGCGGCAACCGTGCGGCGGCGACTGCCATCGGCATCGATGTCGGGCGGGTCAAGATCATCGCCTTCGCCCTTGCTGGCGGGATGGCCGCATTTGCCGGGATCCTGGCGACGGTTCGCGTCGGCAGCGTGCAACCGGGGCAGGGCACCGGGCTTGAGCTTCAGGCGATTGCCGCCTGCGTGATCGGTGGCCTGTCGCTGACCGGGGGGCGGGGTTCCGTCCTTGGCATCTTCCTTGGTGCGATGCTGATCCACACCATCACCAACGTGCTGCTGCTGCTGCGCGCGCCTGGGTTCTATCTCGACATGTTCATTGCGGTCCTGATCGTCGGGGCAGCCGCCTTCAACAGCCTGATCGAGCGGAAGGGACGCGGCTGATGGACACCCCCATTCTTGAGCTGCACAACATCTCGAAACGCTTCGGCGCGCTGACAGCGCTGCGCGACCTGAGCTTTCACATTGGCGAGGGCGAGGTGATCGGTCTGCTGGGCGACAACGGCGCCGGGAAGTCGACGGCGGTGAATCTGATCTCGGGCATCCATCGCCCCAGTGCGGGTCATCTCAGTGTCGATGGCAAGCAGACGGAATTCACCTGCCGCACGGATTCCGCCGGAGCCGGGATCGAGACGATCTATCAGAACACGGCATTGGTGGATTCGCTCTCGATCACGCGCAACATCTTCATGGGCCGGGAACAATGTGCATCGGGCGGGTTGCTGAAACTTGCCCAGATGCGCGAGATCGCGATGGAGGTGCTGAAAAGTGCCGTCCATATCTCGGGTATCGACTCGCCCGACATGCTGGTGGGTGACCTGTCGGGTGGCCAGAAACAGGCGGTCGCGATTGCCCGCGCGGTCTATTTCAAGCGGCGGATCCTGCTGCTTGACGAGCCGACGTCGGCGCTTTCCGTGCGCGAGACCGAAGCGTTGCTGAACCAGATCCTGAAGCTGAAATCAGAGAATGTTTCCAGCGTGCTGGTGACCCACAACCTTTACCATGCCTACCAGGTTTGCGACCGCTTCGTGATCATGAGCCATGGCACCAAGGTCTTCGACGTTCCCAAGGCCGAAACATCGATCGGGCAGCTGACCGAGTATGTGGTTCTGACCTGACCTGACCTGACCGACCCTGCGCCCGGCGGACCCCGCCGGGCGCAGGGAGGTACGGGACACGCCATCCAATCCTTCACTCCCGCCTGAGCAAAGTCATCAGCGCAACCGGTCTGCCGCGGCACTGAGTCGCCAGCGACGATGCGCAAGAAGCCCCGCCAGTTCTTGCGAGAATACCTCCAATATTCAGCGACACCTGTGCCGCGGAATCCGCCTGCACGGATTCTGCAACCGGGTGCCAGCGACCAGATTCCTGTCCCTCCGGATGATGCGGCTTGACCGAGAACAGCCGCAGGGCCGGGCTAGTGTTAACACGGGCTCTCAGGGGCTGGTCTCGGTTCCCGCGCTGATCGATGCGGGGGACATTGACGTAATGTTCCTTGTCGCCGCTCCGCCAGAAATTCCCCGCAAAATCCATGATATACCGCCATAACCTTGATCGTGCTTGGCGGTCGGAAGCCGGTTTTACAAGCCCAGGCTTCGCATTTTTCTTGACTTCCATACGAGCGAAGGAATTATGTCGACAACGTAAATACAACAGGGATACATGTTGAATGTCCAGCTTGCTTCGATCTGCCCGGACGCCCATGCTTGCCACGACCGCCATGCTGCTTGCCCTTGTGGCCATGCCCGCCGTCGCCCAGGAAGGGCAAAGCGGCGGCGTGTTGAAGATCCTTGGTTCGGGCGACATCGACCATTTCGACGCGGCGAGCGTCGGCGTCGTCACCTCGAACAACTTCATCCGTGCGACGCAACGGACGCTGGTCGGCTATGACAGCTCGACCGATCCGGCCGAAGGCGTGGTGCCGAAGCCCGACCTTGCGGTCGAGTTGCCCCAGCCCGGCGATGACGGATTGACCTATACCTTCACGCTGCGCGATGGCGCGGCCTGGGACATCAACGGAACTGCGCGCCCCATCGTTGCCGCCGATTTCGAGCGCGGCATCAAGCGCATGTGCAATCCGGTGCTGGGCTCCTCGTTCCTGACCTATTTCACCTCGCTGATCGTCGGCATGGACGAATTCTGCGACGGCTTCGCCAAGGTCGCGCCGACCGCCGAGGCGATGAAGGCCTATGTCGAGGGCACGGACATCCCCGGCATCGAAACGCCCGATGACAAGACCGTCACGTTTCACCTGAAGGAAAAGGCTGGCGACTTCATCTATATGCTGTCGCTGCCCTCGGCCGCGCCGGCCCCGGTCGAAATCCTGGACTACATCCCCGACAGCCCGGATTTCCGGAAGAACTTCATGGCTTCCGGACCCTATACGGTTGCAGATTATGTCCCCGACAGCACGCTGAAGCTGAAGCGCAACCCGGCCTGGAATGCCGACAGCGACCCGCTGCGCAAAGCCTATGTCGACGAGATCGAACTGACCTTCGGCCTGCAGCCCGATGCTGCGATCCAGCAGATCCAGGCGGGCGATGCGGACATGCTTTACGACATCCTTGTCCCGCCCGCGCTGCTGCCGATGCTGCAGGCCACGGGGGATGACAAGCTCGTCGCGATCTCGGTCGGGCGGACCAGCTTCATCTTCATTAACACGGTCGCGGACAACAATAACGGCGCGCTGAAAGACCTGAAGGTTCGCCAGGCGCTGAACTATGCGATCGACAAGGCCGCAATCGTCCAGCAGATGGGCGGATCCTATGTCGCGGCGCCGCAGGCCGGCATCTTTGGCCCGGGCCTGGTCGGCTATCACGACTTCGCTCCCTATCCCAGCGCGGACCACAAGGGCGATCCCGAGAAGGCCAAGGCTCTGCTGGCCGAGGCAGGCTTCCCGGACGGCATCAAGCTGAAGATGCCCTTCCGGAACATCAACGACGAACCCGCCATCGCGCAGACCATTCAGGCCAGCATGAAGAAGGCCGGGATCGAGCTGGAACTGATCCCCGTCTCGGCGGCGGATTACTATTCGAAATACATGACGAACCAGGAAACCACCAAGACGGGCGCCTGGGACATCGCGCCGGTCAGCTGGTCGCCGGACTGGGTTGGCGGGGCGGCGCGCTCGGTCTTCCAGCCGCAGTTCAGCTTCGACGGACGCCACCAGACCTACAACTATACCGACTACAACAATGACGCGGCGAATGCGAAAGCCGCCGAGGCCATCAACGCCGTCAGCGCGGACGAGGCTGGCAAGCTGTGGGCCGGGGTTGATGAACTGGTCATGGCCGATGCGCCGGTGGTGCCGTTCATCTCGCAGAACGTTGTCGTCTATCACAGCGAAGCGGTGAAGAATTTCCTGCCCTATGCGCTTGGCGCGAACGGGGACTGGAGCAACCTCTGGCTGGAACGCTGATCGGTCCTGCCATCGGTCAGACCGATGGCCACACCACTCTCGCCCGCGCATCTGTGCGGGCGATTTCCTTGGCGCAGGAACAACTGAATGCCCCTTCTTGAAGCGCGAAACATCACCATCCGCATCCCGACCGAGGACGGTGTCCTTCATGCTGCCCGCAACGTCTCGTTCACGGTCGAGACGGGCAGCCTGTTCGGCATCGCGGGTGAATCCGGCTCGGGCAAATCCGTCCTGACGCAGGCGATCATGGGCTTGCTGCCCGGCGCCGAGATCGAGGGCGAATGCCTGTTCGAGGGTCGCGACCTGCTGAAGATGACGCCTGCCGAGCTGCGCGCCCTGCGCGGCGCACGGATCGGCATGGTCTTCCAGGACCCGCTGTCCAGCCTGCATCCCTATTACACCATCGGCCAGCAGGTGACCGAGGTGATCCACGCCCATGAAAAGGTCAGCACTGCCGAGGCGCGGGCGCGCGCCGCCGAAATGCTGGAAAAGGTCGGGATCAGGAATGCGGCGGCGCGTCTGGACGATTATCCCCACCAGTTCTCGGGCGGGATGCGCCAGCGCGTGATGATCGCGATGGCGCTGGTGCTGCGCCCGTCGCTGATCATCGCGGATGAGCCGACGACCGCGCTGGACGTGACGGTGCAGGCCCAGATCATCGCGCTGCTTGACGAAATGCGACGCGAACTGGGCATCACAGTCATCATGATCACGCATGATCTGGGGCTGATGTCGTCTGTCGCGGACAAGGTCATGATCATGTATGGCGGCACACGGCTGGAGATCGGCCCGGCCAAAGGCTTGTTCGACGCGCCCGCGCATCCCTATACCTCGGGGCTGCTCAGGTCGTCCCCTGCGGCCGAAAGGCAGGGCGGTGATCTGTTCTCGATTCCCGGCCGGCCACCCAGCCTGCTGGCCCGGCCCAAGGCGTGCATCTTTGCGCCGCGCTGCGGTCAGGCGCAGCCGGTCTGTCAGACCAAGGCACCGCCGAACCGCGTCTATGCCGACGGGGCCGAGGCCTTGTGCCATTTCGAACCCCGGATCGAGGATGCGCCCGGCATTGCCGCGCAACCGGATCGCAAGCCGGTTGCCGACCGGCTGCTGTCGGTGCGCAATGTCGCCCTGACCTATTCGATGTCTTCGGGTTTCGGGGCGAAGCGTCAGCTTGACGTGCTGAAAGGCATCTCACTTGACGTGGCGCGGGGCGAAACCCTGGGCCTTGTCGGGGAATCCGGCTGCGGAAAATCGACGCTGGCGCGCGTGATCGCCGGGCTGGTTCCTGCCACGAAGGGCAGCGTGGACTTCGACGGTATCGATGTCGGCAGCCTGACCCCAAAGGCCTGGCGCGACATGCGCCGTCGCGTCCAGCTTGTTTTTCAGGATCCGTTCGGATCGCTGAATCCGCGGCGACGGGTCGGCGCTATCATCGGAGAGCCGTTCCGCATCCACGGGCTGGCCGCGGGCGAGGCGCGCAAGAACGAGGTGCGCCGCCTGATGGAGCTGGTCGGCCTGAACCCCGAACACTACAACCGCTTTCCCTCCGAATTTTCGGGCGGGCAGCGCCAGCGGATCGGCATTGCCCGGGCTTTGGCGCTGAACCCCGACCTGATCATCTTCGACGAGCCTGTGTCGGCGCTTGATGTTTCGATCCAGGCACAGATCCTGAACCTGATGCGCGATCTGCAACAGAAACTGGGCCTGACCTATCTGTTCATCTCGCATGACCTCAGCGTCGTGCGCCACATGTGCGACCGGATCGCGGTGATGAACGCGGGCCGGATCATCGAGATGGACGAGACCGAGCAGATCTTCCGGCACCCGCACCAGGAATATACCCGCACGCTTCTGGGGGCTTCGCATGTTCCGCCCGTTCCCGGACACGCGTCATCGCGTGAACTTCTAAGACTGGAACAGGGAGCCGCATGATGAGCGAAGCCCAAGCCGAAGGCCCGAAGATCGTCCAGCGATCCTCGGCCAACCTGACCTTCCGCCGCCTGATGCGCGATCCGGCAAGCCTGCTGGCCGTGGTCTTCATCCTGCTTCTGATTGCCTTCGCCATCGGCGCGCCCTGGGTCGCGGGCTGGACCGGCCATGACGCGATTGAGCAATATCGCGATACCGCCCTGTCGCCGGTCGGCCTTCCGGTCGGGCCGAACCACGAATTCCTGCTGGGGGCAGATCAACTCGGCCGCGACGTGCTGGTCCGCATCGCCTATGGCGCGCGCATCTCGCTGGCGGTGGGGGTTGCGGCCGCGCTTGCGGCATCCTTCATCGGGGTCGGCATCGGCATGACGGCCGGCTATTTCGGCGGTTGGGTGGATATCGTGCTGGGCCGCTTCATGGATCTGGTGATGTCGGTGCCCTTCCTGCTTTGCGCGCTTGCGCTTGTGTCCGTCTTCGGGCCGTCGCTGTGGCTTTCGGTTTGCGTGATCGTCTTTTTCAGCTGGACCACCATCGGTCGCGTCATCCGGGCCGAGACCGCATCTTTGGCCCGGCGCGATTTCGTGCAGGCCAGCCGCGCGCTGGGGGCCGGGAATCTGTCGATCATGCTGCGGGATATCCTGCCGAACCTGTCGGTGCCGATCATCATCTATACCACGATGATGATCCCGAACTCGATCGTGTTCGAGGCGACCTTGTCCTTCCTTGGCCTTGGCATCACGCCGCCCACCCCAAGCTGGGGCGGCATGCTGGCCGAGGCGGGCGCGAACTCGATCTATCTGGTCGCGTGGTGGCTGGTGCTGTTCCCGGGGCTGGCGCTGCTGGGCTCGACCCTGGCCTTCAACATTCTGGGCGACGGATTGCGCGATGCGCTTGATCCGAAGGGGCGGCGGGTAAAGCGCCGCCGCAAGTCCGCCAAACCCGCGACGGAGGGCTGATCATGGGCAAGTTCATCGCCAAGCGGCTTGGCTTTGGGGCACTGGTTCTGTTCGTCCTCAGCCTGTTCGTCTTCCTGCTGTTTTTCGTCGCCCCCGGTGATCCGGCGCGGATCGTTGCGGGCGACAAGGCGAGTGCCGAGCAGTTGGATCTGGTGCGCCAGAACCTTGGCCTCGACCGGCCGATGACGCAGCAATACCTGCATTTCGTCGGCCGCGCGGTGCAGGGGGATCTGGGCTTTTCCTATCGGAACCAGCAGCCGGTCAGCGAACTGATCCTGCGCCGGATTCCGGTCACCATCTCGCTTGTCTTTGGTGGGATGATCCTGTGGCTGGCGATCGGCATCCCGATCGGTGTCATGTCGGCACGCCATCCCGGTGGCTGGCGCGATCGGATGGGGCAGGTCTTCATTCTGCTGGGGCTCAGCTTTCCGACCTTCGTTCTGGGGATGCTGGCGCTTTATACGCTGTATTTCCTGCCCAAGCAGGCCGGCTTCACCTTGTTCCCGCCCAGCGGCTACAAGCCCTTCCTGACCAATCCGCTGGTCTGGGCATGGCATCTGGCGTTGCCCTGGGCCACGCTGGCGCTGGTCACGGCGGCGATCTATGCCCGCCTGACCCGCGGCCAGCTTTTGCAGGTACTGGGCGAGGATTACATCCGCACCGCCCGTGCCAAGGGCCTGTCCGAACGCAAGGTCGTGCTGCGCCACGGCATGCGTTCCACCCTGATGCCGCTGGTTACGCAGCTTGGCGCGGATATCGGGCTGATGTTGGGCGGCGTCATCGTGATCGAGCAGGTCTATGGCCTGCAGGGCGTCGGATCATTGGCGGTGCAGGCGGTACGCAATCAGGACCGCCCGATCATCATTGGCGTGGTGCTGCTGGGTGGCCTGTTCATCGTGCTGTGCAATATCATCGTGGACCTTCTTTACGCGGCGCTTGATCCCCGGATGCGCTGAACTACGGACGACTGACATGAACGACTATCGTATTCCCGGTGCCCTCATTCGTGATCACATGGTCACGGTTCCCCTGGACTGGTCGCGGCCGGATGGTGCCACGATCAAGGTCTTCGCGCGCGAGATCGCGGCCCCTGACGGAAACGACCGGCCGCTGCTGGTCTATCTGCAGGGCGGGCCGGGCGGCAAGGCGCC
Source organism: Paracoccus broussonetiae (assembly GCF_031854425.1). Classification (NCBI taxonomy): domain Bacteria; kingdom Pseudomonadati; phylum Pseudomonadota; class Alphaproteobacteria; order Rhodobacterales; family Paracoccaceae; genus Paracoccus; species Paracoccus broussonetiae. The sequence continues at coordinate 114,619 of NZ_JAVRQI010000002.1, forward strand.
GCGGCCCGGTGGCGGTGCGCCCGGCTGGTTGTCCGTCGCGTTGAAGCGCTTCCGCGTCCTGATGCTGGACCAGCGCGGCACTGGGCGATCAACACCGGTGCAGGGTCGCGCATTCGCCGCGATGAGTGCGGAGGAGGGCGCGCACTATCTGTCCTGCCTGCGCGCCGACAGCATCGTCCGCGATGCCGAGCATCTGCGAAAGTCTGTCTTTGCAGGCCAGAAGTGGTTCACGCTGGGACAAAGCTATGGCGGCTTCCTGACGCTGACCTATCTGTCGCAGGCCCCCGAGGCGCTGCTGGGCTGCTATGTCACCGGCGGCATGGCCGGCATCCGCTCGACCGCCGACGAGATCTACCGCAGGACCTATCCGCGCGTCGCCGACAAGAACCGCCAGTATTTCCGCCGCTATCCTCAGGATCAGGCGGTCCTGAACCGGGTCGCGGACATCCTCGCTAATCAGGACATCCGCCTGGCCGATGGTGACCGGCTGAGCGTGCGGCGGCTGCAATATCTGGGCATGGATCTGGGCATGTCCGACGGGTTCGAAAGCCTGCACTGGCTGCTGGACGAGGCCATCGCGGATGACGGCCAGCTTTCCGACGGCTTCCTTGGCCGTATGCGCGAGGCGACCTCGTTCGACCAGAACCCGCTGTTCGCTGCGATCCACGAGTCGATCTATGCCCAGGGCCAAGCGACCGACTGGGCGGCCGAGCGCGTGCTGGGGGAATTCCCTGAATTCGCCGCCACGAAACGCCCGCTGCTGTTCACCGGAGAGATGATCTATCCGTGGATGTTCGACGAAATCCGCGCCCTGCGCCCGTTTGCACCCGCGGCGCACGCACTGGCGGGCATGCCGCTGGACGTGCCGCTTTACGACCTTGACCGTCTGGCCGCGAACGAGGTTCCGGTGACGGCCGCGGTCTATACCGACGACATGTATGTCGATCAGGATCTGTCGCTTCAGACCGCCCGCGGCACCGGAAACGTCCGGCTTTGGCTGACCAACGAATACGAACATAACGGCCTGCGGGCCTCGAACCGCGTGCTTGAGCGGCTGTTCGACATGGAGGACGGCCTTGACGGCTTCAACCAATATTCACGCTGAACGTCTGGCCGCGCTACGCGCGGAACTGGCGCGGCAGGGCCTTGATGGCGTGATCCTGACCACTTCGGACGCCTTCCAGAACGAGGAAGCGCCCGAACATGACCGGATCATCCATTGGCTTACAGGCTTTTCCGGCTCGCTGGCCCATGCGTTGGTGACAGGCGACGAAGCGATCTTTCTGGTCGATGGGCGCTACACGATCCAGGCGGCGCGACAGGTCGATGGAGGCCTGTGGCAGCACGGCCATCTTCATGACAGCCCACTGGCGCAATGGGTCGCAAGCAGGGCGGGGGGCAAGCGCATCGCCTATGACCCGATGACCTGGGCCGTCAATCAGGCCGAGGGGCTGCGCAGCCGCGCCAAAGGTGCCGAACTGGTTCCGCTGGTCGATCCGCTGGCGGCAATCTGGCACGACCGTCCGCCCATGCCCAAGGCGCCGATCCGCGCGATGCCGCTCTCCGAGGCCGGCCGGTCCAGCGCCGACAAGCTGGACTGGTTGCGCGGCCAACTGGCGCGTCTTGGCGCCGATGCCTGGGTCGAGACCCGCCCCGACAACATCGCCTGGCTTTTCAACTGTCGCGGTGGCGACGTGGCGATGAACCCGTTGCCGCTGTCCTTCGCGATCATCCAACCGCAATCGACCATCTGGTTCATCGACCCCGACAAGCTGGCGATTCCCGCGCCAGAAGGGGTCTGCACCCAGGAAATCGCCGATTTCCTGCCTCAGCTTTCGGCGCTGACGGGCAACGTGGCCTTCGATGCAGCCTTTGCGCCCGACGCGGTTCCGGTCGCGTTGGGGCAGGGTGCCGCAAGCCCGCTGCCGGGCCCCGGTGTGATTACACTGGAAAAGGCCAGAAAGACCCCCGAGGAACTGGCGGGCTTTCGGCGCGCCCATCTTGAAGATGCCGTGGCCATGGCGAAATTCGGGCATTGGCTTGAAGGCGAGCTGGCCTTGCGCAGCGCCACCAACCAGCCCATCGATGAATGGGAGGCGTCCGAGACGCTTGCCCGATTCCGGGCTGCCTCGCCGCGCTATCAAGAACCCAGCTTTGCGACGATCGCGGCCTCGGGCGGGAACGCGGCGCTTTGCCATTACGCCCCGGCGCCCACGGACAGCGCGATCCTGTCGCCCGACAGGATCCTGCTGTGTGATTCCGGGGGGCAATACGATTGCGGGACGACGGATGTCACGCGGACCTATGCCTTTGCCCCGGTTCCGGACGACATGCGCCGGATCGCGACCGCCGTCCTGAAGGGGTTCATCGCCCTGTCGTCGGCACAGTTTCCTGTTGGGACGTTCCCTCATCAATTGGACGCCCTGGCGCGCGCGCCGCTTTGGGCGCTGGGGCTGGATTACGACCATGGGACGGGTCACGACGTCGGGCATAACCTGCTGGTCCACGAACACCCGCACCGTCTTGGCAAGGCTGCCAATCCCTTTGGACTGGTCGCGGGCAATGTCATGACGATCGAGCCGGGCTATTACGAGGAAGGGCGTTGGGGGATCCGCATCGAGAACCAGGTAGAGCTGATCGAGGTCTCGCCCGGCTTCCTGGGCTTCAAGCCACTGACGCTGGTGCCCATCGACCTGTCCCTGTTCGACCTTGCCGCGCTGAGCACACAGGAACAAGTTTGGATCGACGCCTATCACGCCGAGGTGCGCAACCGCATCGCGCCGCTGTTGGGGCCGGAAGCGTCCGAATGGCTGATCCACCAAACGGCCGCGATAGTGGAACGCAATCTGTAACCATGCTGAGCTTGTTGGCTGGATTTGAAAGGCAGGCGCGAAAGGTGTTTTCGTCCCTGCCTTTCTGCGAAGTGCCTGCGCGTCGCAAAACCAGCTCGCGCCTCTGAAAATGGTAATAACCAGAATTATGTGAAATTGTGAACTCGAACCCTCCACGCCACCCATATCATCAACGTTCCGAACGGGTTGCCATTCGCGTCTTCTCTGGTTCTTAATCGCCTCATAAGACGCCAAAGCGCATCGCGGGCGTGGGAGGAGACATGGCAGAACGCGGGATGCGAGGATTTGCGGCTTGGCTGTGCGGTCGGGCCATTGTCCTGTTTGCCCGCGCAGTCACCGCCGTCCGTCCGGTGTGGCAAGGGATCGACCCTGGAAATCCGCGTCAGCGGGTCTATTTCGCGAACCATGCCAGCCACGGCGATTTCATCCTGATCTGGACCGTCCTGCCGCCGCGCCAGCAGCGCATGACACGGCCCGTTGCAGGAGCGGATTATTGGCGCAAGGGCAAGCTGCGCAGTTTCATTGGCGCGGATGTCTTCAACGCGCTGCTGATCGAACGCACTGGTGCCGACGCTCCGGTCAGTCCCGTGGACCTGATGGCCGAGGCGCTGGACCAGGGATCGTCGCTGATCATCTTTCCCGAAGGCACCCGCAACCAGACCGACATGGATCTTCTGCCTCTGAAAAGCGGTCTTTTTCACCTCGCGCGGCTGCGGCCGCGGGCAGAGCTGGTGCCGGTCTGGATCGAGAACCTGAACCGCGTCCTGCCCAAGGGGGCCCTGATCCCCGTGCCGCTGATGTGCAAGGTCAGTTTCGGCACGCCGCTGCAGGTCGGACCCGACGAGGCCAAGGATGATTTCCTGATCCGTGCGCGCGCGGCCCTGCTGGCGCTGCGCCCCAAGACCGAGGCGACCTGATGGACGATGCCCGTTCTGACCTGTTGACCGTGATTGCCGGGATCGGGGGGATCCTGATCTTTGCCTCGATCCTGGGTTGGCTGCTGGCCCGGCGCTATTCCCCGCATGGCGAGAATTCCGCGATCGAGAACCTGAACGACCGCATCCGCGCCTGGTGGGTCATGGCGCTGTCCCTGTCGCTGGCCTTCCTGGGCGGGCATGCGGGGGTGACGCTGTTGTTCCTGCTGTGTTCCTTCGCGGCGCTCCGCGAATTCATGACACTGACGAACGCCACGCGCGCGGATCACAACACGCTGGCGGCGGCATTCTTCGTCGTGCTGCCGGTCCAGTTCTGGCTGATCTGGATCAACTGGTACGGCCTGTTTTCGATCTTCATCCCGGTCTATGTGTTCCTGCTGCTGCCGATCGTCTCGGCCTTGGCGGGCGAGACGCGCAACTATCTGATCCGCATAGCGGAAATGCAGTGGGCGCTGATGATCTGCGTGTTCTGCGTCTCGCATGTTCCGGCAATCCTGAACCTGAACATGCCCGCGGGTCGCGGGGTGTTGCTGATCGCGTTCCTGGTCATCGTGGTGCAGCTTAGCGACGTTCTGCAATATGTCTGGGGCAAGCTGATCGGGCGGCGCAAGATCGCGCCGAAGCTGTCGCCCTCGAAAACGGTCGAGGGATTTGTCGGCGGCAGTCTTTCGGCCACGCTGATCGGAACGATGCTGTGGTGGATGACGCCTTTCACCCCGCTGCAGGCCGCAGGGATGAGCCTTCTGATCACGATGATGGGTTTCGCGGGCGGGTTGGTGATGTCCGCGATCAAGCGTGACCGCGGGGTCAAGGACTGGGGCCATTCCATCGCCGGGCATGGCGGCTTCATCGACCGGCTGGATTCGGTCCTGTTCGCCGCCCCGATCTTTTTCCACGTCACCCGCTTCTATTGGAAACTGGGATAGCCATGGCCTCGACCGAGAATCGCCGCCCGCTTGCAAGCCGCGACACCCGCTGGGCGGCCCGGATCACCCGTTGGCTTGCCGGGACCAGCATCACGCCGAACCAGATCTCGATCGCAGGGATCGGGGCTGCGTTCCTTTCGGGCGTGTGCTTCTGGCTGGCGGGTGAGAGCTTTGGCTGGACGCGCGCGATCCTGCTGCTGCTGGCTGCGGTCTTCTGCCAGCTGCGCCTGCTCTGCAACCTGCTGGACGGCATGGTCGCGATCGAGGCCGGTCGCGCCTCGCCCGACGGCGGGTTCTGGAACGAACTTCCCGACCGCGTCGCCGACATGCTGATCCTGATGGGAATTGCGCTGGGATTGGGTGCCCCTGCCCTGGGCTGGGCGGCGGTCAGCTTTGCTTTCCTGACTGCCTATATCCGGCAGTTGGGCATCGGTTGCGGCGCGGGCGCAGATTTTTCAGGGCCAATGGCGAAGCCGCATCGCATGGCGCTGGTCACTGCGGCGGCAGTCCTGTCGCTGGCCGAGCCGCTTTGGGGCGGGCATGGCCAGGTTCTGCTGGTTGGTCTGTGGTTGATTGCGCTGGGTGCCGCATTCACGGCGCTGCGGCGATCGGTCCGGCTGGTGTGGAAATTGCGCGCGGGCTAACGCCCCTTGTAAGATCAGAGACGGATTACCCTTCCGGGGGAAGAATTATCCATCACGTCTGTTGTTATATACAACACCACATTTGAAACGTATAACGGCTGCGGGAGAGGTCCGTCCACGAACGGACCAGGAGGGGGTCGGCGCGCGTCGGCCTCAGGAGTTCTGCAAGGAAGAGGAGCCGCGCGTGACCCCGCATCTGATTTCAATCTATGCCTTGGCGGCGATGTTCGTCATCGCCACCATCTGGCCAATCAACATGGGCGTGCTGGCCTTTGTCGGCGCGTTTCTGGTCGGGACGCTTCTGGCCGGGCAGACCACCAACGAGATCATCGCCGGGTTTCCCGGTGGCCTGTTCCTGACGCTGGTCGGGATCACCTGGCTGTTCGCATTGGCCCAGAACAACGGCACCATCGACTGGCTGGTCCGCATGGCGGTACGCGCGGTCCGGGGCCGGATCGCGGCGATTCCGTGGATCATGTTCGTCATTTCGGCGCTGCTGACGGCAGTGGGCGCAGTCAGCCCCGGCGCTGTGGCCATTGTCGCGCCGATCGCACTTGGCTTTGCCTTCCGCTACCAGATCTCGCCGCTGCTGATGGGCCTCATGGTCGTGCATGGCGCGCAGGCGGGCGGTTTTTCCCCGATCAGCATCTATGGCGGCATCACCAACCGGGTCGTCGAAAAGGCCGGGCTGCCGCTTAGCCCGATGACCACCTTTGCCGCCAGCTTTGGTGTCAACGCCGCAGTCGCATTGCTGCTGTTCATGGTCCTGGGTGGACGCGCGCTGATGAAGGCGCAGACCGCGACCGTCGCGCCGGTCAAGGTGCCCCATGTCCAGATCACGAAGCCCGCGACCGGCCCGCAGATCTTTGGCGACAGCGAGGCCGAGGCGCTGAGCCGCCGCATTGGCGAGGAAGGCGGCGGCGAGTCGAACCGCCTTGTCGCAGAGGTCGAGGAAGGCAACCAGCCCGACGGCACGCTTTACCAGATCGTCACCTTGGTCGGGCTGGCACTGCTGGCAATCCTTGTGCTGGCCTTCAAGCTGGATATCGGTTTCGTTTCGCTGACCATCGGTCTTGGCCTGTCGCTGTGGAACCCGACCATGCAGAAACGCGCGATGGCGCAGGTCGCCTGGCCCGAGATCATGCTGATCACCGGCGTCAGCACCTATGTCGCCGTGCTGGAACACATGGGCACCATCGATTTCGTAGGCAGCAGCGTCGCGGGCCTTGCTTCGCCGCTGCTGGCTGCGCTGGTCCTGTGCTTTGTCGGGGCGGTGGTATCGGCCTTCGCCTCGTCCACGGCGGTGCTGGGATCGCTGATTCCGCTGGCGGTACCGTTCCTGCAATCGGGAACGGGCGTGGGCGCCATCGGCTTCATCGCGGCCATGGCCGTCGCTTCGACCATCGTCGATGTCAGCCCTTTCTCGACCAATGGCGCGCTGGTGCTTGCCAATGCCAGTGGCACGGACCGGCAGGCCTTCTTCAAGAAGCTGCTGAATTATGGCGCGCTGGTGACGGTGGTTGCCCCGGTCGTGCTGTGGCTGCTGTTCATCGTGCTGCCGGGCTGATCGCAAGGCCTTGCCGGCGCGCCCTTTCCGGGGCGCGCCGCCTGGTTGTTCAGGGGGCCGCGAGATGTCCGGCCAATCCGCGCAGCATCTGGCAGCAGTGCGCCAACTCTTCGGGCAGGATGAATTCGTCGGGACGATGGGCGCGCGCAATTTCGCCCGGTCCACAGATGATCGAGGGAATGCCCGCGGCGTGATAAAGGCCGGCCTCGGTCCCGTAGCTGACCGATTGCAAGGGCGCGCCGCCCGACAGGCGGGCCACCAGCCCGGCCAGCGTCGGGTCGCTAGATGGCGGCAGCGCCGGATAGGCACTGAGCTCGCATGCTTCGACCGACAGCGCCTTTTCGGGGACCAGCGCCTGCGCCAGCGCGACGATTTCGGCGGTGATTGCGGCGGGATCCGCACCGGGGACGGATCGCACCTCCATCTCGATCTCGCAGCGATCGGGGATGATATTGACCGCGCTGCCGCCGCGGACCACCCCGGCAACGACCGTGGAATGGGGTGGCGAGAAGCGGTGATCGAAGGGCCCCTGCACTGCCAGCCGTTCGTTCAGCGCACGGATGGCCAGCAGGATCTCAGCCCCCGCATAGATCGCGTTCAGCCCGGCATCGGGTTGCGAGGAATGCGCCGCCCGTCCTTCGATCCGCAGCAAAGTCGATCGCTTGCCCTTGTGCGACAGGACCGGGCGCATCGCCGAGGGCTCGCCGACGATGCAGGCCATCGGCGCCGCGACCAGATCCGGCAGGGCAGCAATCAGGTGTCCGACCCCGCGGCAGCCGATTTCCTCGTCATAGGAAAAGGCCAAATGCAGGGGGCGCTGCAGCGTGGCTGCCTGGAACTCGGGCACCATCGCCAGCATGCAGGCCAGAAAGCCCTTCATGTCCGAAGTGCCGCGCCCGTAAAGCCTGTCATCTCGCCGCGTCAGCCGGAACGGGTCCGAGGACCAGTCCTGGCCTGCGACAGGGACGACATCCATGTGGCCCGACAGGATCACGCCGGAACGGTCGCGCGGACCGATGGTGGCAAGGATATTGACGCGATCCCCTTCGGGACCGGTCAGGATGACGGGTTCGATCCCCATCCGGCGCAGGTGACCCTCGACACAGCCTGCGATGGCGCGGTTCGGTCGTCCCGGCAGATCGTCGCAAGAGATGAGGTCGGCAAGGATTTCTTCGGGCGTCATCGGAAACTCAGCTTGTTGGCGTGCCACGATCCTGCGGCAAATCGGATGCCGGGTGGTGCTGTATGCCGCCACCCGGGCAAAATTTACTGCCGCGCGTGATGCTTTGGGACCGCCCTGACAGCCTGCGGCACAGAATGCCGCGATGCCCGGATGCTACGGCAAGATCCGCTGTGCCCCCCTGCGCGCCGAAGACATCTGCGGCGCACGGGCCGCTAGGGTCGTGCCAAAGACATCAGGGAAATATCCATGAGCCTGTCCTTCGACCCGGATACACTTGACCTGCGCCGCGCCCATTTCATCGGTGGCGAATATGTTGCGGATGATGCCGCGCTGGAGTTGACCCGTCCTTCCGACCAGAGGCCGCTCGGCGCGGTTCCGGTCGCAAGCGCCGGTACCGTGGACCGGGCTGTCGAGACAGCAGCGCGGGTGCAACGCGCGTCGGGCTGGGGTCGCGGCCAGCCCCGCGACCGGACCCGCGCCCTGCATCGTTGGGCCAGCCTGATCGACGCGCATGCGACCGAGCTTTCGCAACTTGAGGCCGTCGCTTCGACCCGCCTTATCAGCCAGTTGCCCGGAATCGACGTCACCGTCACGTCCGAGCAGATCCGTTTCTTCGCAGAACTTGCGGACAAGGAAGGCGGCGCACTGGTGCCGACCAGCGATGACCGGCTGGGAATGGTGCTGGACGAGCCTTATGGCGTCGTGGCCGCGATCACGCCCTGGAACTTCCCGATCTCGATGGCGGGCTGGAAGCTTGGCCCGGCCCTGGCGGCAGGAAATGCCGTGGTCCTGAAACCCTCCGAGATGACGCCTTTTGCCACCCTGCGCATGGCCGAGCTGTCAGTCGAGGCCGGGATTCCCGCGGGCCTTGTCAACGTGGTGCTGGGCGACGGCCCGGTGACGGGCACGGCCATGACGGGGCATCCGGGCATCGGCAAGGTCAGCTTCACCGGCTCGACCCTGGCCGGGCGTGCGATCATGGAGAATATCGCCCGCGCCGGCGTCAAGCCGATGACGCTGGAACTGGGCGGCAAAAGCCCGCAGGTCGTCTTTGCCGATGCCGACCTCGACCTTGCCGCGCGCTGTATCGCGGGCAGCATCATGTTCAACGCGGGGCAGGCCTGTGTCGCCGGAAGCCGCGTGATCGTTGCGGCATCGGTCGCGGACGAGCTTGCGGCGCGGCTGGTTGCGCTGATGCTGCCGGTCAATCCGGGACCGGGATGGTTGGCCGAAACCGGCTATTCCCCCGCCATCTCGGCCCGGCAGCGCGACCGGATCGACCAGATCGTCCAATCCGCCATTACTGCGGGGGCCGAGGTCGTCTGCGGCGGGGTACCGATGGACATGCCGGGCTTCTTCTATCAGCCGACCCTGCTTGGCGGCGTCGATGCAGCGAACCCCGCCGTCACCGAGGAAATCTTCGGACCGGTGCTGACGCTGCAGACATTCACCGACGAGGCCGAGGCGCTGGCCCTGGCGGATCATCCGACCTATGGCCTTGCCGCCGGCGTCTTTACCCGTGATCTTTCGCGCGCGCTTCGCATGACCCGCGCGATTCAGGCGGGCACCGTCTGGGTCAACCGCTATGGGCGCTCGCGAGATCATATCCTGCCGACCGGGGGCTACAAATCCTCGGGGATCGGCAAGGATCTGGGACGCGAAGCCTATCACGCGAACCGCCGTTCGAAATCCGTATTGATCGACATCTGAGGCCACCATGACCCATCGCATCGCCCTGATCCCCGGAGACGGCATCGGGATCCCCGTTCTTGAGGCCGCCATGCGCGTTGCCGAAAAGGCGTCTCCCGGCCTTCTGGAGGCCGAAAGCTTCCCCTGGTCCTGCGACCATTATCTGCAAACCGGGCGCATGATGCCCGAGGACGGCATCGAGACCCTGCGCGGCTTCGACGCGATCTTTCTGGGTGCCGTCGGCTGGCCCGAGAAGGTGCCCGACGCAGTGTCGCTGCACGGGCTGCTTTTGCCGATCCGCAAGGCCTTCGTCCAATATGCGAACATCCGCCCGCATCGCCTGCTGCCGGGCGTGCAGGGGCCGCTGCGCAAGGACGCCTTTGACATCCTGTGCATCCGCGAGAACACCGAGGGCGAATATTCAGGCGCGGGTGGTCGGGTACATCAGGGCACGGGGGACGAGGTGGCGGTGGAAACCGCGATCTTTACCCGCACCGGCGTTGAACGCATCCTACGCTTCGGATTCGAACAGGCGATGGGGCGCAGCAAGCGTCTTGCCTCGGTCACGAAATCGAATGCCCAGAAATACTCGATGGTGTTCTGGGACGAGGTGACGCGCGAGTTGGCGGCCGAATTCCCCGAGGTGCAGGTCAGCCATTACCATGTCGACGCCATCGCCGCGCGCATGGTCATGGCGCCCGAGACACTGGACGTGGTCGTCGCCTCGAACCTGTTCGGCGATATCCTGACCGACCTTGGCGCCGCGATCCAGGGCGGGCTTGGCTTTGCCGCCTCGGCCAATATCGACCCGACCGGGAAAAGCCCGTCGATGTTCGAGCCGGTGCATGGGTCCGCGCCCGACATCGCCCATCTTGGCACCGCCAATCCCATTGCGGCGATGTGGTCGCTGGTGATGATGCTTGAGCATCTGGGCGAGGTTGAAACCGCCGCCCGCATCATGCGCGCGGTCGAGGCGACGACGGCGCGGGGCATCGGCACCGTGCCGGGCCGCGACAAGACCGACGAGATTACCGCGGCCGTCCTGTCCGCGCTGGAGGAGTGATCCATGAACGTGATGACCAGTTTTTCCGGCCTTGCCGATCCGGGTCTGTTCCGTCAGGCCGCGCTGATCGACGGGCAATGGCTCCAGGCCAGTTTGGGTGCGACCGTCGATGTGACCGACCCGGCCACCGGGGCGGTGATCGGCAGTGTCCCCGACATCACGGGTGATCAGACCCGCGCCGCGATCGAGGCCGCCGACCGCGCCTTTCAGGCTTGGCGCAAGCGCCCCCACGCCGATCGCGCCGCCTTGCTGGAGCGCTGGTTCGCGCTGATGGAGGCACATGCCGACGACCTCGCGCTGATCCTGACCCGTGAACAGGGGAAGCCTCTGTCCGAGGCGCGTGGCGAAATCGCTTATGGCGCCTCATTCGTCAAATGGTTCGCCGAGGAAGCGCGCCGCATCGATGGGTCGGTCATCCCTGCCCCCGCCGGTGACCGCCAGATCGTGGTGCTGAAAGAACCGGTGGGCGTTTCGGCGATCATCACGCCCTGGAATTTCCCGAATGCGATGATCACCCGCAAGGTTGCCCCTGCCCTTGCCGCTGGATGCACCGTGGTCATCAAGCCGTCCGAATTCACCCCCTTCTCGGCGCTGGCGTTGGGGGTGCTGGCCGAGCGGGCTGGAATCCCGGCGGGCGTCATCAACATCGTGACCGGGATGCCCGCCCAGATCGGGGCCGAACTGACCGCGAACCCGACAGTGCGAAAGCTCAGTTTCACCGGCTCTACCCGTGTCGGATCGATCCTGATGGCGCAATGTGCGCCGACGGTAAAGCGGCTGTCGCTGGAGCTTGGCGGCAACGCGCCCTTCATCGTCTTTGACGACGCCGATCTGGATGCAGCGGTCGAAGGCGCCATTGCCTCGAAATTCCGCAATGGGGGGCAGACCTGCGTCTGCTCGAACCGGATCCTCGTGCAGGCAGGCATCTACGACGCCTTCGCCGCGAAGCTGGGCGCGCATGTTGCCGCGATGCGGGTCGGACCGGGGACCGAGCCGGGGGTCGAGATCGGCCCGATGATCAATGCACCCGCGATCCAGAAGATCCGCCGCCATGTCGCGGATGCCATCGCCAGGGGCGCGCAGATCCTGGCCGAGGCCAAAACGCCCGAAGGCGCTCAATATGCCGCGCCGGTGGTGTTGGGCGGTGCGACGCTTGAGATGGAGCTGGCGCAGGAGGAAACCTTTGGCCCCGTCGCCCCGCTGTTCCGCTTCGAGACCGAGGACGAGGCCGTCGCCATCGCCAATGCCACACCCTTTGGCCTGGCCGCCTATTTCTATACCGAAAGCCACAAGCGGGCATGGCGCGTCGGGCAGGCGCTGGAATTCGGCATGATCGGGCTGAACACCGGTTCGGTGTCGACCACGGTTTCGCCCTTTGGCGGCGTCAAGCAATCCGGCCTTGGCCGCGAAGGAGCCCGCGTCGGCATCGAGGAATATCTGGAAACCAAGGCCTTCCACATGGCCGGCCTGTAAGACCCGGGCCAGCGCGGGAACGACAAGGGGGCGCCGTGCGAAACGGCGCCCCCTCATCGTTGTCCGTTCCTGCGGTCTATTCGATTACGACATAGATCTTGCGCACCGTCTCGATGGTCTTCCAGACGCCGCGGAAACCCGGCTTCATCACGAAGCTGTCGCCCTTGCGATAGATGACCGGCGCGCGGCCTTCCTCGGTCAGTTCGACGACGCCGTCGAGCAGATGGCAGAATTCATAGATCTCGCCCTTGATCGAATGCGTCTCTCCGGGGGTGGCTTCCCAGATCCCGGTCTTGACGCGCCCTTCCTTGCCCTCGTCAAAGGCCCAGGTGCGGAAGGTCGGATCACCCGCGATCAGTCGCTCGGGCATCGGTTTCGAGACTTTCGCCTCGGGCAGGTTTTCGGGGTCGATCTTGATCAGCAGGCTCATCATTGCAACTTGTCCAAAGCTTTGTAGTAAAGGCCGACCAGCGGCAGGAACCACGGCTTGCCCGTGTGCAGGGGCACCGCGTTCCAGGGCAGGTCGGCAAAGGGATTGCGGTCGATCCGGCCGACAATCAGGTCGGCCATGATCTCGCCCATATGGGTCGCGATCTGGGCGCCGTGGCCCGAATAGCCCATCGAGTAATGGACGCCGTCGGCAAAGCCCGCGCGGGGATAGCGGTCCTGCGTCATGTCGACCATGCCGCCCCAGCAGTAATCCACCTGCACCTCGGCAAGATGCGGAAAGATCTGGGCCAGCGCGCGGCGCAGGACTGCCCCGCTTTTCGCGTCCGATTGCTGGTCCGACCGCGCCGAAAACCGTGCCCGTCCCCCAAAGATCAGCCTGTTATCCGGGGCAAGCCGGAAATAGTTGCCGATGTTCATCGAGGTAACGCAGGTCCGGTTCCCGGGCATGGTCGCAGCGACCTCGTCCGTCGTCAGCGGGCGCGTTGCCAGAAGGAAGCTTCCGACGGGCACGATGCGGCGGCGAAACCAGCCGAATGCATCGGTGGTATAGGCTCCGGTCGCCAGCAGCACCTTGTCTGCCGTGACCTTGCCACGCGGGGTGTGCAGTTCCCATCCCCGGCCATGCTCGCGCCGGGCGGTGACGGGAGCGTGTTCGTGGATGACCGCCCCCCGGCGCCTTGCGGCATCGGCAAGCCCGGTGACGAAGCCCCCCATATGCATCATGGCGCTTTTCTTTTGCAGCATTGCGCCATGGAATTGATCGGACCCGATTTCGCGACCCAAGTCGTCGCGCGACAGAAGCGCGGTCTCGGGATCGACTTCGGCATGTATGGCTTCGAAATTCCGGGCAATCCCTTCGAAATGCTGGGGTTTCGAAGCAAGCTTCAGCTTGCCCGCGCGACGAAAGGCGCAATCGATGCCTTCCTCGGACACGAGGCGCTCGATGGTATCGATTCCGGCATCAAAGGCGCGATACAGGGCACGGGCCTTTTCGGCCCCGTACTCGGCGCTGGCACCAAGATAGCTATGGGCGATCCCGTTGTTCAGATGCCCGCCATTGCGCCCCGAAGCGCCAAAGCCGACATGCTGCGCCTCAAGAACGACGACGGCGCGGCCATCTTCGGCCAGCTTGCGTGCCGCGCCAAGGCCGGTGAAGCCCGCGCCGATCACCGCCACGTCGTAATGCCCCGCGACCGGCCCAGTGGCCCCGCCCACAAAGGCGGGGGCGGTGTCGTGCCAGTATGAGACGAATTTCATCTGCGTCAGATCCCGAAGACGCCCGGAAGACCGCCGATATCGGCAATCTCGGTATAGCCGTAATAGGGGTTCGCCGGCTCATGCCCACGGTTCACCCAGACCTTGGACTTGATCCCCAGATCATGGGCCGTCATCAGGTCGTAGCGGAACGAGGACGAGACATGGGTGATGTCCTCGGGGCCACAGCCCAGCACGTCCAGCATGTATTCGAAGCCCTTCATCTGGGGCTTGTAGGCGCCGGTTTCCTCGGCCGTGATGACCTTGAAGAAGGGCGCGCCCAACTTTTCGACGTTATGGGGGATCTGGACCTTCATCGCGTTCGACAGGATCACCAGCGGGATTTCCTGCGCCAGTTTCGCCAGCCCCGCGGGCACGTCCGCATGCGGCCCCCAGGTCGGAACCTCTTCATAGACGCGCAGGGCATCTTCGACGTGGAAGGTCACGCCGTTCGCCTTGCAGGTGCGCTCAAGCGAGTTATGGACGACCTCGGCATAGGGCTTCCACGCGCCAAGGATCTCGTCCAGGCGATAGGCGGCGAAGTTCCTGATGAACCGGGTCATCGCGGCTTCGTCCAGTTGCGCGCCATAGATGCGGCGTGCGGCGCCGGCCATGTCGAAATTGGTCAGCGTGCCATAGCAGTCGAAGGTCACATATTTCGGGCGGAACGGGGCCATCTTGTCCTCATGCGGTCAGCGTTGCCATGATCTTAGGGCGTGCGGCAGCCCTGTCTGGCCGCAATGCTGCCCCGGCTCGGCAGGAAACGCCGAAAGACGGGGCATGCGCGGCACAGTGTTTCGGATGGGCTTTCCCAGCCCCCTGCCCGGCCGGGTCCCGCGGAGGATTGTCGCGGAACATTATGCCGTGCGATGAGGCAGGAACGGTCGGAAATTCCCGAGAGATGGCTTAATCCCGCTACGCCGCGTCTGTTTCGGGCCGCATGATATGCCGGAAATGACCCGAGGCCCGCATGACCCAGACCATTACCTTTCAGCCCTTCGGCCCCGAACATGTTCAGGGCGCGCTGCTTCTGTCGACCCAGGCCGGTTGGCCGCACCGGTCCGAGGACTGGGATCTTGTCCGAGATATCAGCCGCGGCGTCGTCGCGATCGAGGATGACGCCGTGGTTGCGACCGCCGTGGCGACCCCTTTCGGGGAAGTGGCGATGGCGAACATGATCATCGTCGATCAGGCGATGCGCGGGCGCGGCCTTGGGCGCGAGATCATGCTTCGCGCGATGGATCTGGCGGAACCCCGGCAATGGCGACTTGTCGCCACCCCGGCCGGAATGCCGCTTTATGAAAAGCTTGGTTTCACGGCCTGCGGCGCGGTCCATCAGCACCAGGGCCGCCTGCTTGCCGATCTTTCCTCGCCCGGCATCCGCCCGGCCGGCCCGGGCGACATGGACATGATCCGGAGCATGGACCGCGAAGCGACCGGGGCCGACCGGGGCGCACTGCTTGACGCGCTGGCCCATCGCGGCACGCTGGTTCTGGCCGAGGGCAAGGGCTTTGCCGCGCTTCGCCTTTTCGGTCGCGGTGCCGTCCTTGGACCCGTCATCGCTGACGGAGTGCAGACGGCGCAGGCACTGCTATCGCATCTTTTCGCGGGCAGGCAGGGCCAGTTCCTGCGTGTCGACACGACGGGAATATCCGGCCTTGAGGGCTGGCTGACGGAAATCGGACTTGCCGAGGTGGATCGCGGGGTCGCCATGCTGCGCGGCGATCTGCCCGGCGAACAGGGGCGCTTCACGCGCTTCGCCCTGGCCGCACAGGCCCTCGGCTGAACACAGGAGAGAACATGCTGAGCAATTCGCTGATCGAGCAGGACCGGGCGCACCTGGTCCATCCCGTCGCCTCGTGGCGCGGGCATGAGCAAAGCGGCGTGCGCCTGTTGAAATCGGCCAAGGGCGCGACCGTGACCGATGCCGAGGGCCACCAGCTTCTGGACGGGTTCGCGGGCCTGTGGTGCGTCAATGCCGGCTATGGCCAGGAAAGTGTCATCGAGGCGGCGACCCGCCAGATGCGCGAACTGCCCTATGCCACCGGCTATTTCGGCCTTGGTTCGGAGCCCGCGGCGCGGCTGGCGGCGCGGCTGGCCGATCGTGCGCCGGGTGATCTGAACCATGTCTATTTCACGTTGGGCGGTTCGGACGCGGTCGACAGCACCGTGCGCTTTGTCCGCTATTACTGGCATGCGCGCGGCTTGCCGCAAAAGGACCAGTTCATTTCGGTCCAGCAGGGCTATCACGGTTCGTCAACGGTGGGTGCGGGCCTGACGGCGCTGCCTTCATTCCATGCAGGCTTCAGCCTGCCGCTGGACTGGCAGCACAAGATTTCCTCGCATTACGCCTATCGCAATCCGGTCGGGACCGACCCGCAGGCGATCATCGCGGCCTCGGTCGCCGAGCTGCGCGCCCGGATCGATCAGCTTGGCGGGGCAGATCGTGTCGCGGCCTTCTATGTCGAGCCGATTCAGGGATCGGGCGGCGTTCTTGTGCCGCCGCCGGGTTGGATTGCTGCGATGCGCGCCGTCTGCAAAGAGCTGGACATCCTTTTCATCGCCGATGAAGTCATCACCGGCTTCGGCCGCACCGGCCAGCTGTTCGCGTGCGAGGATGAAGGCGTGGTGCCGGACATGATGACCACCGCCAAGGGCCTCACCTCGGGCTATGTGCCGATGGGTGCGGTGTTCCTGTCGGATCATGTCTATGACACCATCGCCGATGGCGCAGGTGCCGCGGCGGTGGGGCACGGATACACCTATTCCGCGCACCCTGTCAGTGCCGCGGTGGCGCTGGCCGTACTGGATCTTTACGAAGATGGCTTGCTGGAGAACGGGCGCAGGATGGGCGCAAGGCTGATGGCCGGACTTCAGGGTCTGTCGGATCACCCGTTGGTGGGCGATGTGCGCGGTCGCGGCATGCTTGCCGCCATCGAGCTTGTCACTGACAAGGACGCCAAGACCCCGCTGCCGGCAGCCGCCGCCCCGGCGACCCGCGTCTTTGACCGCGCCTGGCGGAACGGGCTGGTGGTGCGCGCCTTTGCTCAGGGCGTCATCGGCTATGCCCCGCCCTTGTGCTGCACCGAGGCCGAGATCGACGCCATTGTCGAGCGCACGCGCCTGACCCTGGACCAGACGCTGGAGGATCCGGACGTCCGCGCGGCCATGCGCTGATGGCGGTCCTGTTCCTGTCGACCGCGGCGCGGGCTCAGGTCTTTCGCGAGGCCTTTGCCCATGCCCTGCCCGATGTCGCGTTTCATGTTGGCGAAGCGCCGGACCCCTTGCGGGTCCGGTGGATCGTCACCTGGAATGCCCCCGACGACCTTGCCACGCGCTATCCCAATCTGCGCCAGATCTTTTCGATCGGAGCGGGTGTGGACCAGTTCGACCTGGGCCTGATTCCGGCCCATGTCGGCGTGGTCAGGATGCTTGAGCCGGGCATTGGCGCGCAGATGGGGGAGTATGCGACGCTGGCCACGCTGGCCATGCATCGCGACCTTCCCCGCTATCTTGCCCGTCAGCAGGTCGCGGAATGGGCACCGGGCGAGAACCTGCCCGCGCCCCGGCGCAGGGTCGGCGTGATGGGGCTCGGCCAGCTTGGCACGTTGGTCATCGACCGGTTGCGCCCGTTCGGCTTCGACCTTGCGGGCTACAGCCGTTCAATCCGCGCGATCGACGGGGTGTCCTGCTTCACCGACCTTGCCCCCTTTCTGGCGCGGACCGACATCCTGATCTGCCTGCTGCCCCTGACCATGCAGACACGCGGCATTCTGGACGCCGCACTGTTTGCAAAGCTGCCGCGCGGCGCGCGGCTGGTGCATCTTGGACGCGGGGCCCAGCTTGTGGCCGCGGATCTGATCGCGGCTTTGGACCAGGGGCAACTGTCCGCGGCGATGCTGGACGTAACGGACCCCGAGCCCCTGCCCGCGGACCATCCGTTGTGGCGGCATCCGTCCGTGATCCTGACCCCCCACATCGCCAGCCAGACCAGCGCGGCCGAGGGCGCCGCGCATGTGATCGCCGGCGTCTCGGCCGATCTTGCGGGGCGGCCTGTCGCGGGTCTGATCGACAGACGGCGTGGGTATTGACGCTATTCCGCCGGTTCGCGCCATTTCAGCATAATCTGCTGCGCAGGTCGCGAAATCGACGCATCCCCTGCGGAAATTGCGTTCAATCTGTCCCGAACCGTCAAGGTCCGGCGCCAGATCGGATCGAAAGGTTTCGGCAGATGATGCTGCGAACAGGGAATGAACGCGCAGGGCCCCGAACGGCCTGAACGCACCAACCGCTCTGTGTTCCAGCATGTCTTGCCACGGCCCCAACGGGCCAACCCGCCCGCAAGGGCAAATTCACCAGCGTTTCGGCGCGTCAGAACAGGGAAGAAGAATGACCAAGATCACCAACTGGACCCGCGCTGACGATGCGATGGTCGAGAGCGCGATCCGCCGCGGGGCCTCGCGGCGCGACCTTCTGCGCATGTTCATGGCGGGCGGCATCAGCCTTGCCGCGGGCGGGACCATTCTGGGCCGTGCCAGCGCTGCCTTGGCTGCGACCCCGGTCAAGGGCGGACACCTGATCGCCGCCAGCTGGTCCTCTTCTACGGCCGACACGCTGGACCCGGCCAAAGCGTCGCAGGCGACCGATTATGTCCGTTGCTGCGCGCTTTACAACCGCCTGACCTTCCTGAACGGCCGGGGCGAGGTCCAGATGGAGCTTGCCGAAAGCATCGAGACGAAGGACGCGAAAGTCTGGATCGTCAAGCTGAAGAAGGGCGTGACCTTCCATGACGGCAAGACGCTGACGGCGGATGACGTCGTCTTCTCGATGAACCGCCATCTGGACGAGGCGGTCGGCTCTAAGGTCAACGCGATGGCCAAGCAGATGACCCAGATTAAGGCCATCGATCCGACGACGGTCCAGTTCACGCTGGCCGCGCCGAATGCCGACCTGCCGGCGATCCTGGCGATGCATCACTTCATGATCGTGGCCGACGGAACCACCGATTTCAGCAAGGGTAACGGCACCGGCTCTTTCGCGCTTGAGCATTTCGAGCCGGGCGTGAAGTCGCTGATGAAGCGCAACGAAAACTACTTCAAGCCCGGCGGCGCGCATGTCGACAGCTTCGAATATTTCGCCATCCCCGACGACACCGCACGGGTGAACGCGCTGGTTTCGGGCGACATCCACCTGGCAGCCTCGATCAAGCCGCAGGCCCTGCGCCTGATCGAAAGCGCGGGCAATATCGACGTGCTCCAGAACACGGCCGGGAACTATACCGACCTGAACCTGCGCCTTGACCTGTCGCCGGGTGACAAGGCGGGTTTCGCCGAGGGCATGAAGTATCTGTTCGACCGCGAGCTGATCACGAAATCCATCGCCCGCGGCCGCGCCGTAATCGCGAACGACCAGCCGATCTCGCCCTCGAACAAGTATCACAATGCAGAGCTGAAGGCGCGGGAGTTCGACCCCGAACGCGCGAAGTCGCTGTTCGACAAGGCCGGGCTGCTGGGCCAGACCATCCCGATCGTCGCATCGGATGCCGCGACGTCCTCGGTCGAAATGGCGACCTTGCTGCAACAGGCAGGCGCCCAGATCGGCATGAAATTCGACATCCAGCGCGTGCCTTCGGATGGCTACTGGTCGAAATACTGGCTTCAGGCCCCCGTGCATTTCGGGAACATCAACCCGCGCCCGACGCCGGATATCCTGTTCTCGCTGCTTTACACCTCGGATGCGCCATGGAACGAAAGCCAGTTCAAGTCCGAGAAATTCGACAAGATGGTCCACGAGGCCCGCGGCGAGCTGGACGAGGCGAAGCGCAAGGAAATCTATGACGAGTGCCAGGTGATCGTGTCGAACGAGGCGGCGACAGCAATCCCGGTCTGGCTTTCGGACCTTGAGGCGAAGTCGAACAAGCTGCAAGGCCTCGAGACGAACCCGCTGGGCGGCCAGATGGGCTATGCGATGGCCGAATATGTCTGGCTAGAGGCCTGATCCCTGCCGCCGGGGGCGCGCGCCCTGCCCCCGGCCCCTGCCTGAAAGGTCCCCGGATGAACTCGACAATCCCCAGGCTGGTCCTAGGCCGGATCGGTGTTGCCATCGTTACCCTGCTGATCGTCTCGGCCGTGGTTTTCGGCGTGACGCAGATGCTGCCCGGTGACGTGGCCGAGATCCTGCTTGGCCAGGCCGCGACCCCCGAGGCCGTGGCCGGACTGCGCAAGGCGATGCACCTGGATCAGCCCGCCATCGTGCAATACGGCAGCTGGCTTTGGGGATTGCTGCGGGGTGATCTGGGGACGTCCTATGCGAACAACATGCCGGTTGCCCAGCTGATCGGGGGCAGGCTTGTCAATACGCTGCGCCTTGGCGCGGTGACGGCCGCGATCGCGGTGCCGCTGGCCCTGTCGCTGGGGATCGCGACGGCGATGTATCGCGGGTCGTGGTTCGACAGGCTGGTCAACGCGCTGATCATCGCGGTGATCTCGGTCCCGGAATTCATGATCGCGACACTGGCGGTCCTGGTCTTTGCGGTCTGGCTGAAATGGCTGCCCGCCTTGTCCTTCGGCAGTGACGTGGACAGCATCGCGGACATGCTGCGCATCTTTGCGATGCCGGTCATCACCCTGCTTTGCGTGATCTGTGCCCAGATGATCCGCATGACGCGCGCGGCGATGATCGGTGTGCTCGACAGCCCCTATGTCGAGATGGCGCTGCTGAAGGGGGCTTCACGCCCGCGCATGGTGCTGCGCCACGCCCTGCCGAATGCCGTCGGCCCGATCGTCAATGCCGTCGCATTGTCGCTGTCCTATCTGGTCGGAGGCGTCATCATCGTCGAGACTGTCTTCAACTATCCCGGCATCGCCCGGTTGATGGTCGACTCGGTCGCGACGCGCGACCTGCCGCTGATCCAAAGCTGCGCGATGATCTTCTGCATCGGCTACCTGATCCTGATCACGGTCGCGGACGTGATCGCCATCCTCTCGAACCCGAGGCTTCGCTAGTCATGGCCGTTACCTTCCCCACCCCCCGCCGCCTTGGCTATCGCATGAACCTGACGGGCGCGCTGGCGGCGCTGGTCGTGCTGGTCTGGGCCATTGTCGCCATCATCGGGCCGTGGTTCATGACCCATGACCCGGGCGAGATCGTCGATTTCGAATATTTCGGACCGATCACCAAACAACTGTGGCTTGGCTCGGACTACCTGGGGCGCGACATGTTCTCGCGCATCCTGATGGGCGCGCGCTACACGGTCGGCATCTCATTGGCCTCGGTGGTGCTGGCCTGCGCCTCGGGCGTCGTGCTGGGGATGACGGCGGCGGTGACGGGTGGCTGGTTCGACACGGTGCTGAGCCGCCTGCTGGACGCGCTGAACTCGATTCCGTCCAAACTGTTCGGGCTGGTCATGGTCGCGGCCGTAGGGTCGTCGATTCCGGTGCTGATCCTTGTCCTGGCCGTGATCTATCTGCCGGGCGCCTATCGCTTTGCCCGTGCGCTGGCGGTGAACATCAATACGATGGACTATGTCACCGTCGCCCGAGCAAGGGGGGAGCGCTCGCCCTATCTGATCCTGAACGAGATCCTGCCCAACATGACCGGACCGGTGCTGGCCGATGTGGGACTGCGCTTCGTCTTCATCGTCCTGTTGCTGTCGGGCCTGTCCTTCCTTGGATTGGGCGTGCAGCCACCCTATGCCGACTGGGGCAGCCTGGTGCGCGAGAATATCGGCGGGCTGCCCTTTGGCGCGCCGGCGGTCATTGTGCCCAGCATCGCCATCGCCAGCCTCACGATCAGCGTCAACCTGCTGATCGACAACCTGCCCACCAAGATCCGCGACCGGAGCGAATGATGCAGAATCTTGTCGAAATCCGCGATCTTCGGGTGAAGGCCACCACCGATGCCGGCAACGTCGTGCCGATCATCAAGGGCGTCAGCTTCGATATCGCGCCGGGAGAGATCGTGGCGCTGATCGGCGAAAGCGGATCGGGCAAGACCACCATCGCGCTGACCCTGATGGGGCATACCCGCAAGGGCTGCGATATCTCGGGGGGCGAGGTGCGGATCGCGGGGCGGGATGTCGTCCGCATGTCCGAACGCCAGCGCCAGTCATTGCGCGGGACCGAGGTCGCGTATGTGCCGCAAAGCGCCGCCGCGGCCTTCAACCCGGCGCTGCGCCTGCTCGACCAGGTGATCGAGGTTGCGCGTATCCACGACACCATGACCATGCCGCAGGCCCGTGCCAAAGCTGTCGAGCTTTTCCGCGCGCTGGCCCTGCCCGATCCGGAAAACATCGGCAAACGCTATCCGCATCAGGTTTCGGGCGGGCAGTTGCAGCGCCTTGCCGCGGCGATGGCGCTGATCGGCGATCCGAAGCTGGTGATCTTCGATGAGCCGACCACCGCGCTGGACGTCACCACCCAGATCGAGGTGCTGCGCGCGTTCAAGTCGGTGATGCGGGATCGGGGCATGGCCGGTGTCTATGTCAGCCACGATCTTGCGGTGGTCGCCCAGATCGCGGACCGCATCGTCGTGTTGAAAGGGGGGCAGGTCCAGGAAATCGGCGATACCGCGCAGATCCTTCATGAACCCGTCCATCCCTATACGAACGAATTGCTTTCGGCATTCGAGCCGCGCAGCTTCGCACGCCCCGCCCGCCCTGCCGAAGTCACCCCGCCCGTTCCGGTCCTTGAAGTGCAGGGCGTCCATGCGGGATATGGTCCGACCGGCCCCAATGGGCTGCCCTACAAGATGGTGCTGAGGAATGTCAGCTGCCGTCTGGAAAAAGGCTGCAATCTGGGCGTGATCGGGGAAAGCGGGTCGGGCAAGTCAACGCTGGCGCGCTCCATCGCGGGCCTTCTGCCCCCTGCTCGGGGTCAGGTTCTGCTGGACGGAAGGCGCCTGGAACCGGCTTCGGCGCAGCGCTCGAAAGAGGATCTGCGCCGGATGCAGATCGTCTTCCAGCTTGCCGACACGGCGCTGAATCCGGCCCGCTCGATCGGGGACATCATCGGGCGGCCGCTGAGCTTTTATCATGGCCTGCGGGGGGCCGAGAAACAGGCCCGCATCGCCGAACTGCTGGAGATGGTGCGCCTGCCCCGCGCAATGGCCCACCGCCTGCCCGGGGAATTGTCGGGCGGGCAGAAGCAGCGCGTGAACTTTGCCCGCGCATTGGCGGCGAAGCCCGAAGTGATCCTGTGCGACGAGATCACCTCGGCCCTCGACACGGTCGTCGCGGCCGCGGTGATCGAATTGCTGAAGGAGCTGCAGCGCGAACTCGACCTGTCCTATGTCTTCATCAGCCACGACCTGTCGACCGTTCAGGCGATCTGCGACGAGGTAATGGTCATGAATGGCGGCGAAACGGTCGAGACGCTGCGCGCCGCGGACCTGCCCGACGGCGCCCGCCACCCCTATTCGAAGCTGCTTTTCTCGTCGATCCCGCAGCTTGATACGGGCTGGCTCGACAGCGTTCCCGCGCGCGCGATCTAAAGCCGCGCGCTTCGGGGCGTCACATCTTGAAGATGTTCTTCAGCGGCAGGTGGTTCTTGACGAAGGGGGACTTCATGACGACGAAGCTGAAATACTTGTCGATGCCGATCTCGCGGTCGATCAGCCCCTCCATGATCGCCTGGTAGTCGGTGATGCCGCCGGTGACGAATTTCAGCAGATAGTCATATCCGCCCGAGATCAGGTGGCATTCGATGCATTCCTCGACCTTCATCAGCGCTTCCTGAAAGCGGGCGAAGTCGATCTGGCGGTGGTTCTTCAGGGTGATTTCAGTAAAGACCGTCAGGGTCGGCCCCAGCTTGGCCAGGTCGATCTGGGCGGAATATCCGGTGATATAGCCTGCCTGCTGCAGCTTCTTGACCCGCATCAGGCAGGGGCTGGGCGACAGGTGGACCAGTTCGGCCAGCTCGACATTGGTGATGCGCCCGTTGCGCTGCAATTCGTGCAGGATCCGGATGTCGATACGGTCGAGTTTCAGCATGGAGCCCCCGCTGGGATGATCGCGGCAGACTACGCAGAAAATTCTGCCGCCTCAAGGGAGGATGCGACCGGGATCCCGCCGGATATACCGCTTGCGCGGGAAAATCATGGCGCTGCTGGCCCAGCGAAGTTCGGCATAAAATTTCGACCTTCGCGGTGATGCGGCACATGCTGTCGCCCCTTTCGCCTAGCCTTGCGACACAGCTGATCAGGAGTCCGCCATGCCCGCCCCCCTCATGCAGATCGAAACCGATGCCGTGGTGCCGGCGCAGGCTGACGTGGTCGTGATCGGCGGCGGCATCGTCGGCACTTGCGCGGCCTATTATCTGGCGAAGCGCGGCGTTTCGGTCGTCCTGCTGGAAAAGGGCCGGATAGGGGCCGAGCAATCCAGTCGCAACTGGGGCTGGTGCCGCCAGCAGAACCGCGACGCGCGCGAATTGCCCATCTCGACCCGCAGCCTGGATCTTTGGGACGATCTGTCCGCCGAGATCGGCATGGATCCCGGCTTTCGCCGCTGCGGCCTGCTGTATCTGTCGAATGACGAGGCCGAGATTGCGGGCTGGGCGCGCTGGCGCGACTTTGCCAAGGGCGAAGGGGTCGTCACGCATATGTTGTCGGCGGCCGAAGCCAGCGAGCGGGGCCATGCCTCGGGGCGCAAGTGGGCGGGCGGGGTCTTTTCCCCCACGGATGGCACCGCCGATCCGTCCCGCGCGGCCCCGGTGATCGCGCTGGGGATCGAAAAGTTGGGCGGTCGGGTCGTCCAGAATTGTGCGGCCCGCGGGCTGGAGCTTGAGGCCGGGGCGGTCTCGGGCGTCGTCACCGAACGCGGCGTGATCCGCACCCGCACGGTAGTGATGGCAGGGGGCGCGTGGGCCTCGTCCTTTGTCCGGCAGATGGGGTTGCGCTTTCCCCAGGCCAGTGTCCGCTCCTCGATCCTGTCGGTGGCGCCAGGGGCGGAACTGCCGGATGCGGTCCATACCAAGTATATCTCGATCACGCGGCGCGGCGATGGCGGGCATACGCTGGCGGTTTCGGGCGCGGCGCGGGTCGATGTCACCCCGCAGCAGGTCCGGTTCTGGGGCAAGTTCCTGCCCATGTTCTTCAAGCGGCGAAAGTCGCTTGCGCCGGGAGGTGTGCAGGGTTGGCAGTCCGGGCATGAAACGCTGTCCCGCTGGGCTCTGGACCGCGAGACCCCGATGGAGCGGATGCGCATCCTGGACCCGCGCCCGGACCGGTCGCAGATTGACCTGACGCTGGGCCGCGCGCGAGAGATCTTTCCTGCGCTTCGGGACACTCCGGTCGCGGCAAGCTGGGCGGGCTATATCGACAGTACCCCCGACGGGGTTCCCGCGATTGGGGAAACGCGCATTCCCGGCCTGATGCTGGCCGCGGGTTTCAGCGGGCATGGCTTCGGCATCGGACCCGGTGCGGGTCACCTGATTGCGGATCTGGTGACGGGCACGGACCCGATCGTGGACCCGAAACCTTATCACCCTGCCCGGCTGGACGAGTCGGTCTGGGGTAAGGTTGCTGATTTCTAGGGGCCGGGTTCGGGGGCGCCAATGCCCCCTTCAGCCCAATGCCTGATTGATCAGGCCAAAGGTGCGCGCAGGCCCGGTCGGTTCCGGCAAGGGCTCCAGCGACATGCGCTGGACCGCGTCATAGGGCACGATACCCGCCGCGCTCAGGAAATCGGTGAACGGTGTGCCTTCGGGTTCGCGGGTGTCGACACGCAGGAAATCCCCCTGATGCGCCGCGACGAAGGGACCGCAAAGCGCGATCGCGTCCTGTTCGCTTTCCGCAACGATGGGACCGATCACGCGGCCCCTGCCGAAATGGCGCATCAGGGCGAAGCCGGTGATCCGACCCTCTCGCTCGATCACCATGCCTTCTGACACGCCCAGGATCGCCCACATCACCTCGGGGCGGGCGACGCCCATCGCGTTTGTATCCAGTTCAAGGATGCGGGTCCGGTCGGCGTCGCGCATGGGTCGCGCACCGGTCCCGAAATCCGGGCATGCCGTGACGATGCCGTTTCGCTGCGCCACCGGGGCCAGCGTCTTGAACCCCAGCGAGACGTAAAGCCGAAAGGCCTCTTTCGTGGCGTTCAGAACGCGGGCGCGGCCCTGCGTTTCGTCAAGGACGCGGCGCATCAACCAGCGCCCGGCCCCCTGATCCTGCATCCGGGGCGAGGTGATGACCATGCCGATCGAGGCCACGGTCCGGGAAAACGGAAACCACATCGCCGATCCGAAGATGCGCCCGATCTGATCGCGCGCGACCCAGCCATGCCCCAGCCCGATCACCATCGCCCAGTCATCCGCACGATGCGGCCAGCTGACGGCGACCGAAAGTTCGTGCAGGCGGGGAATGTCCGCAGGTGTCATCGGTTCGATGCTGAGTTCATAGCCGCCGATGTCGAGTGTTTCCGCGAATTCCAAGCGCCGCTCCTGTCGGTTGCTGCCTTGTGGTCATCCTAGGCGCATCGGGGAAGCGCAACGAAACGAAAATCGGGCGGCAAACAGAATTTCGTGCTAATTCACGCAACTGGCCGCAGATGATCCGGGAAGTCGGACGCCGTTTTGACCCTAGCTTGCCGGGATGTTCTCGCGGAAAACGACCTGCAGGCGAGGTGGATATTCCCGCTCGGTCGTGCCGCGCACGGCGGCGGTCAGCAGCCGGACGGCCTCGCGCGCCTGGACGCGGTGGTTCTGGTCGATCACGGCATCCATCGTGCGATCCAAAAGCAGCAGGCGGGTGGCGTCCGTCAGGTCATGCCCGATAAAGACCACCTGCTGGGCCAGATGCGCTTCGCGAAGGGCGCGCGCGATACCCTGGTTTCCGGAGCCGATGTTATAGACGCCGTCCACCTGCCCGGCCTGAAGGATGCGGCGCATCTCTTCATGGGCCTGTTCGCGGTCGTCTCCGACCTCGGCATAGGCGGTGATGCGCAGGTCCGCGAATTCATCGGCAAGGATCGAGCGGAAGCCCATTTCGCGCTCTTCATGGCCGCGATAGGCGCGTGAGCCGACGAAAAGCGCGATATTCCCGCCCTTGCCCGGCCCCAGAAACCGACCCAGAAGCAGCCCGGCCAGCCGCCCCGCCGCACGGTTGTCGACGCCGACATAGCCGATCTTGTCAACGGCGGGCACGTCCGAAACAAGCGTCGCGATGCGTACGCCTTCACGGGCCAGAGCGTTCAGTTCTTCGCGGATCTCGGGGCGGTCGGGCGCTACGACGCCGACCGCGTCGGTCTGGTCATGCAGCTCGGCCAGCCGCCGTTCGATCCGGCCCGCACTCCAGTCCTCGACATCGTGAATGCGCAGTTGGACATCTTCGTGCCGGGCGGCCTCGTCGATCAGTTGCCCGCGAAGGTTGCGCATGAAGCTGTTCGTGCCCGCCGGCAGGACGAAATCCAACCGGACGCGCCGCGTCGGGGCAATGTCGGCGGGCCCGAAATAGCCAAGCTCGCGCGCAACGGTCAGCACGATCTCGCGTGTGCGCTCCCGGACCCCGCTGCGACCGTTCAGGACCCGATCGACGGTTGCGGCGGATACGCCGGATTTCAGGGCGATCTCGGTGATGGTCGTGCGCATGCGGGTTCCGATGGCTGAATCGTCAAAATCCAGCAAAACCCGCAAAATTTCCTCAGCACAAGACATATATCCCCGCCTTGCCCTCCTGATGATGCGAAATGATGGCAAATGATGCGATTAGATGATTGTTTATGATGTTTTGCTTATGCCAGTGTCCCCTCAGCTGCGGGCAGGAGGGGCCCGGACAAGGGAGCAAGATGAAAGTGCAGAACCTGACCCCGGATCCTCGGATCCGATGCCGCGACTATCGTATCGGCGCCATCGGCGCCGGCATGATCATGGCGGAATGCCACCTCGAGGCGTATCGCCTTGCCGGGTTCCCGGTGGCGGCGATTGCCTCGCGCAGCCCCGCACGGGCGCAGGCCGTTGCCGATCGCCATGCCATTGCCAAGGTCCACGACACGCCCGAGGCGCTGATCGAGGATACCTCTCTCGACATTATCGACATCGCCTATCCGCCGCATCTGCAACCCGGGCTGATCCGGCACGCGCTGAAGCAGCCGCATATCAAGGGCATCCTTGCGCAAAAGCCGCTGGCCCTGTCCCTGGATGAGGCGCGGGCGCTGCGGGATGAGGCCAAGGCTGCGGGCAAGATCCTGTCGGTCAACCAGAACATGCGCTACGACCAGTCGATGCGTGTGCTGAAGCAGCTTCTGGACCGCGGCGCCTTGGGCGCGCCGGTCTTTGCCCAGATCGACATGCACGCGATCCCGCATTGGCAGGGCTTCCTGCAAGGCTACGACCGGCTGACGCTGTCGAACATGAGCGTGCATCATCTTGATGTCATGCGCTTCCTGTTCGGCGACCCGTCTGAGGTCACGACGGTCACCCGCACTGACCCCCGCACCGAATTCGCGCATCAGGACGGGATTGTGTCGACCATGCTGCGCTTCCCCTCGGGGCTGCTCGCGCTGTCGCTTGAGGATGTCTGGTCCGGCCCGCGCGCCGAAGGTTACGCCGACGACCAGCATATCAACTGGCGCGTCGAGGGGACCGAGGGCGTGGCCAAGGGCACGATCGGTTGGCCGACTGGCGGGCCCTCGACGCTGACCTATGCCTCGCGCACGGAAACCGGTGGGGAATGGGTCACGCCCGAATGGGACACGATGTGGTTCCCCCATGCCTTCATCGGCGTGATGGAACAGCTGCAATGGGCCATCCACAGCAGCGAGGCCCCCGCCCTGTCCATCGCGGACAACGTGCGGACCATGGCGCTGGTCGAATCCGCCTATCGCTCGATCGATGAGGGCCGGACCGTGCGCCACGATATTTCAAAAGACTGAAACGGGAGGGAAATCAGTCATGATGCAAGCAGGGATCTTTACGGGGTATTTCCCCTATGACCTTAAGACGACGGCGGAGAAGA
This sequence comes from Paracoccus broussonetiae, assembly GCF_031854425.1. NCBI lineage: Bacteria > Pseudomonadati > Pseudomonadota > Alphaproteobacteria > Rhodobacterales > Paracoccaceae > Paracoccus > Paracoccus broussonetiae. Next base: position 143,604 of record NZ_JAVRQI010000002.1, read on the forward strand.
TCCGCGCGCATAACTTCAACACCGTGCAGCTTGATCTGCATTTCAGCGATATCGACGTCTCGGACGGCCAGGTCACGCCGGAAAAATGCCGCACCATCCGCGACACGTTCCGCGACCACCACCTGCCGGTCTGCTGCATCTCGGCCTATACCAATATCGTCCATCCGGACGCGGCGACGCGCAAGGTGCGGCTGGACCGGTTGAAGGAAATCCTGGCCCACGCCCAATATCTGGGCTCGCCCTATGTGATCTCGGAAACCGGGACGTTCGATACCAGCAGCGACTGGGTGCATCACCCGAAGAACAAGACCGAGGAAGGCTGGGACGACTGCCGCGCCGTCATCACCGATCTGGCGAAATTCGCCTGGGATCACGGCTCGGTCTTCCTGCTGGAAACCTATGTGAACAACGTCGTGGGCTCGGTCGAGGAAACCCTGCGCATGTTCGCCGAGGTGGATCATCCGGGCCTTGGCCTGCTGATGGACCCGACCAATTATTTCGAGTCCCATAACATCGACAAGATGGACAAGACGCTGAACTTCGTCTTCGACGCGCTGTCGGACAAGATCAAGATCGCCCATGCCAAGGACGTGAAGCGTTCGGGCGACGACAAGTCGGAAAAGCACTCGGATATCGGCGACGCCTCGGCGGCGGAAAGCCACACCTTCCGTGGCGTGGGCGAAATCGAGCTGCCCGCCCCCGGGTTGGGTGAGCTGAACTACGACCTGTATCTGCAGCGTCTGGCGCAGAAGCATCCGAACATCCCGATGATCATCGAGCATCTGGACGAATCCGATGTCGGCCGCGCGAAAGCCTTCCTTGACGGCAAGCTGCGCGCGAACGGCTGCTGACACATTCCTGCAATCCGGCAGGGCGGACGCATTCTTCGCCCTGCCGAATGACGCGGCAGCATCATCCAGGACTAGAAACGATGGTAGAACTTTACGGCAAGACATTGACCCGCCACGAAATCGAGGCGGCCAGCGGAGGGTTGTCCCATGCCGCGGGCGTCCGGCTGATGGTGCTGGAAAACGGGATCGAACGTGGCAACCGGATGCTGGAATTTCGCAGCGGATCGGGCCTGCGTTTCACTGTCCTTGTCGACCGCGCGATGGATATTGCCGATTGCGAACATAATGGGCGGGCCATCGGCTGGCATTCGCCCGCTGGATTCCGCCACCCCTCGCTTTCCGACTATGAAGGCGAAGGCGGGCTCGGCTGGATGCGCAGCTTTTCAGGGTTGATGGTGACCTGTGGGCTGGACCACATCCTGTTCATGAACGAGGTGCCGACGGACAGCTATGTCTATGGTCCGCGCAAGACCGCCTCGCATTCGCTGCACGGTCGCGCCGGGACGATCCCTGCGCATCTGACCGGTTATGGCGAACGCTGGGACGGCGACCGCTGTTTCCTGTGGGCCGAAGGCGTCGTCACGCAATCGGCAGTTTTTGGCGAACACCTGGAACTGCATCGCCGCATCGAGATCGAGGTCGGATCGGACGAGATCAGTTTGTCCGACCGCGTGGTGAACCGCGGCTTTTATCGCACGCCTCACATGTATTGCTATCACATCAATGTCGGCCATCCGGTGCTTGAGGAAGGTGCGCGTTATCTGGCGCCCATCGCCGAAACCGTCTGGGCCGCGCATGCCGACAGCTATGACCGGCAGGGCGTCGGCTATCGCCGTCTTCCGGCGCCGCAGATGAACTTCCATGAACAGGTATGGCAGCACGAGCTTGTCGCAGACGACAGCGGAGAGGTTCCCGTCGCGCTGGTCAATGACCGGCTTGGCCTTGGCTTCATGGTCGTCACGCGCAAGGACCAGTTCCCCTGCCAGTACGAGTGGCAGAACCTGCAGGCCGGGCAATATGCACTGGGGATCGAACCCTCGACCAACCATGTTCTGGGCAACCTGTCCGCGCGTGAGCGTGACGAGATGATCTGGCTGCAACATGGCGAGGAGCGCGCCTATGACAGCCGTTTCGTGATCCTGCCCGACGCCGCCGCCGTCGCCTGGGCCGAGGCGCGCATCCGTGCGATCCACGCCCAGCCAGATACCGACTATCCCGTGCCCTCGGGCAATTTCCGCAAGATCGGGGGCCGCGATGTCTGACCTGACCGGACGGCGCATCCTTTACACCGGGGCCGCAGGGGGGCTTGGCCACCAGACCACCCTGCAGCTTCTGATGGCCGGGGCAGAGGTGATCGCGCTGGACCGCGACCATCGCAAGAACGCGGAGCTTGTCGCTGACACCCCCGCCGACCTGCGCGCTCGCCTGCATCTGGTCGAGGCGGATCTGGCCGACAAGCCCTCGATCGAGGCGCTGCTGGCCGGGCTGGTTGCAGAACGTCCGCTAGATGCGGTCATCAATAACGCCGCCATCTATCCCTCGAAACCGTTCGAAGAATACACCTCGGACGAACTCGCGCTGGTTCATGCGATCAATGTGGAAGCGGCGTTGATCTGCACCCGCGCCGCCCTTCCGGGGATGCGGGCGCAGGGCTGGGGCCGGATCATCAACGTCACCTCGATCACGCTGACCGGCGGGTGGGAGAACCTGACCCCCTATGTCCAATCCAAGGGCGCATTGATGGGCCTGACGCGGGCCTGGGCGCGAGAGTTCGGCAAATGGGGCATCACCGTCAACGCCATCGCCCCCGGCGCCTTCCCGACCGATGCCGAAAAGATCCATCCCGATCCCGCGGGCTATAACGCGATGGTTCTTGAGCGGCAGGCGGTCAAGCGGCGCGGCCATGCCGGCGACATCGCCGCGGCCATCCGATTCTTCCTGTCCGACGAGGCGGGATTCATCACCGGACAATCCCTGGCCGTCAATGGCGGCTGGACGATGCATTAAGGAGCAATTTCATGGGCATTCTCGACGGAGTTACCGTTCTCGACTGCTCGATCGCCATGGCTGGACCGTTCGCGGCGCAGCGGCTGGGCGATCTGGGCGCGAATGTCATCAAGATCGAACCCCTTGCGGGAGAGTGGCAGCGACATGCTCCCGCCGGCGGGATCACCGGGAACAAGATCAACGTCTCGTTCCTGTCGCTTAACCGCAACAAGCGGTCGCTGGCCATCGACCTGAAATCCGAAGGCGGCAAAGAGGTACTGCGCAAGCTGGTCGCCACAGCAGATGTCTTCATCCAAAACTATCGCCCCGGTGTCGCGTCGCGGCTGGGCGTCGATTACGACAACCTTTCCGCGATCAATCCGCGGCTGATCTATGTTTCGATGTCCGGCTATGGCGAGGATGGCCCCAGCGCCATGCGCCCCGGACAGGACCTGCTGCTGCAGGCAATGTCGGGCGCGATGCTTTCCGCCGGACGCGAGGGCGAAGCCCCGACCCCGGCGGGCCAATATCTGGTCGATGCGATTACTGCCTATACCGCCTTCGAAGGCGCGCTGGCCGCGCTTTACCACCGCGAGCGTACGGGCGAAGGCCAGAAGGTCGAGGTCAACATGCTGGATGCGATCACCACCATCCAGATGCAGGAATTGTCTGTCTATACCGTCGGGCAAAAGCCGCAGACCCGTTCGGCTGAGCCGCATGCCCATGTATATATCCGCTCGCCCTATGGCATCTTCGGGACCAATGACGGCAAGTTCATCGCGCTGGCCATGCCGAACTTCCCCGGCCTCGCCCGCGCGCTGGAAGAACCGCGCCTTGCCGGACTGGACGAAATGAGCGCCGGATGGGAAAACCGCGACGAGACCTTTGCACTGGTCCGCGATGCGATCGCCAAGTTCAGCCAGCCCGACGCACTGGCCCGCCTTGAGGCGGAAGGAATCTGGGTCGGGCCGGTCTATGGTTATGCCGACCTGCTGACGGATCCGCAGATCGTCCATAACGGCACCTTCATCGAATACGACCACCCGACGGAAGGCCGGGTCAAGACGCCGGGCTTCCCTATCCGGTTTTCCCGCACTCCGTCGGAAATGCGCTTCGGCGCGCCGCTGACCGGGCAGCATACCGACGAGGTGCTGGCGGCCGCAGGCTATGACCCGTCCGAGATCGAGACGCTGGTCGCGCAGGGCGCCGTCGGCCGGGGGCAGTCCTGATGTTCCGTGGGTTGACCTGGGATCACCCGCGCGGACGCCACGCCCTGGAAGCTGCCGAGGCCGCGGGCGGACCGATCGCGTGGCAGGCGCAACCGCTGGAGGGGTTTGAAAGCGCTCCCATCGGCGAGCTTTGCGCCCGATACGATCTGGTCGTCCTCGATCACCCCCATCTGGGCGAGGCGCTGGCGCTTGGTTGCCTGCGCCCCCTTGACGAGGTGTTTGACGCATCGGAACTGGCCGCGATCGCAGATCGTGCCATCGGTCCCAGCATGGCAAGCTATGTGATGCAGGGCCGTCCATGGGCCCTGCCTCTGGATGCCGCGACGCAGGTCATGGCCCGCCGCGCCGACCACCTTGCCACCCCGCCCCGCACATGGGACGAGGTTGCGGCCATTTCGCGCGAGACCGGCAAAGTCGCACTGTCCCTGGCCGGGCCGCATGCATTCCTGTCCTTCCTGTCGGTCGTGCAATCGATCCGCCCCGATCTGGACCTTCGCGACGGCGACCGCTGGATCGATACCGACACCGCGACCCGTGCCTTGACCCTTCTGGGCGAACTGGCGCAGCGCAGCCCCGCTTCGGTCTCCTCGCTGAACCCGATCGGGATTCTTGAGCGCATGTCCTCGAGGGAGCAGGACGTGATCCTGTGCCCGCTCATCTATGGCTATGTGAATTATGCCGCGCCATCGCGGCCGGTGCCGCTGGCCTTTTCCGATGCGCCCCGGATGACGGCGGACGGACTGCCCAGCTCTATCTTGGGCGGGACCGGGATCGCGATCTCGACCCGCTGCACGGTCGATGATGCCCTGCGCGCCCATCTTCTGTGGCTGATGAGCCCCGAGGCGCAGCGCGGCTTTATTCCAGACCACGACGGCCAGCCCGGCACGAGCGAGGCATGGCTTGATCCGCGCGTGAACGCGCTGACCGGCAATTTCTTTGCCGATACCGCCGCCACGCTTCAGGCGGCGTCGATCCGGCCCCGGCACGACGGATTCATCGCGTTCCAGGGCGCGGCCTCGGCCCTCCTGCGCGAGGGATTTGCCGCGGGGACCGATACCGGCCTTCTTTCCGTCCGGCTGGAAGACCTGTTCCGCGCCTCTCACAAGGCCAGCACCGAGGTAACCGCATGATCGCCCCTTTGACATTCGAAACGCAGGGCCAGATCGGCGTCATCACCTATAACCGGCCCGAAAAGCTGAATGCCATGACGCCCGAAATGGCCGAGCTGATGGTCGATGCGATCACCCGCTGCAACCAGGATGACGACGTACGCGCCGTCGTTCTGACCGGCACCGGCAAGGCGTTTTGCGCGGGTTCGGACATCGCGCTTCTGGACAGCTATGCCACGCCCTGGGACTTCCGCAACCGGACCGAGTATTGCGACGCGCTGCGGGAACTTCGAAAACCCTCGATCGCCGCGATCAACGGCTATGCCTTTGGCGGCGGGCTGGAGATGGCGCTGTCCTGCGACATCCGCATTGCTGCCGATACCGCAAGACTCGGGGCACCCGAGGTCAAGCTGGGCTGGATCGGTGGTGGCGGCATGACCGCGCTGCTTGCGCACTCCATCGGACCCTCGAACGCGGCCATGATGGTGATGACGGGCGACCCCATCGACGCGGAAAAGGCCCTGGCCTGGGGTTTGGTCAGCGAGGTTTACCCCGCCGACGCCCTGCATGCCCGCGCGGTCGAAATCGCGACCGCCATCGCCGCCCGCGCGCCCATCGCGGCTGAGACGGCGAAAAGCAACCTCGCGGCAGCCTTCAACATGCCGCTGGAGCAGGCCATCGCCTATGAACGCGACCTGCAGACCATCTGCTTTGCGACCGAAGACGCAAACGAGGGCCGCGCCGCATTCTCGGCCAAGCGTGCGCCGCGTTTCAGGAGGCGCTGAGATGACATTCGACCTGCGCGCGCTGGTGCGGCAGCGCGAATTCTCGGTGCTGGCCATGCTGCTGCTGGTGGCGCTGTATCTAAGCTTTGCCAGCGAGTATTTCCTGTCCCATCGGAACCTGATGAATGTCGGCAGACAGGCCTCGGTCGTGGCGATCGTGGCACTGGGTCAGGCGCTGGTCATCATCGCCCGCGGCATCGACCTGTCCGTCGGCTCGGTCATCGGATTGTCGGCTGTCTGCTCGGCGATGGTGATGAGGGCGACGGGATCGGATGCGCTGGCGCTGATGGCGGGGCTGGGTGCCGGGACTTGTGCGGGCGCTCTTAACGGATTGATGGTCACGCGGCTGCGGATCAATCCCTTCATCGCGACGCTGGGGATGCTGTCGGTTGCGCGCGGCGTCGCCCTGCTGATGACAGGCGGTATCCCGGTCCCATATTCCGGCTGGGCGGAATGGTTGGGTGCAGGGCGGATCGCCGGGGTGCCGGTTTCGGTCCTGCTGATGATCCTTCTGGTCGTGATGGTCCATATCGGCGCGACACGCAGCGTCGCAGGGCGCGAGATCTATGCCGTGGGTGACAACCCCAAGGCCGCGCGGCTGGCCGGTATCGACATCGCCCGCACCCGCATGATCGTCTTCACCTTCACCGGGCTAGTCGCTGGACTGGGCGGGATCATCCTGGCCGGAAACCTGGCCAGCGCGGATCCGAACCTGGGCATGGGATACGAGCTTGACGTGATCGCCGCCGTCATTCTGGGCGGCACCGCGCTTAGCGGAGGGCGCGGCTCGATCCTGGGGGTGCTGATCGGCGCGATGCTGATGGCGCTGCTGAACAACGCCTTCGTGCTGCTGGGGGTCTCGGCCTACTGGCAGGTGGTGACCAAGGGGCTGATCATCATCATGGCCGTCGGGATCGACGGATTGCGGCGCGGACCCGAGGCGGACGAATAGCAAATCTGAGGAGGAGAAGCCTGATGCAGATGAAGAAATGGATAGGCGCCGGTGCCGCGGCCTTGGCACTGGCACTCGCGCCCGCCGCGATGGCGCAGGACCTGCCCAAGGGCGCGACGGTGGCCGCCACGCAGAAATCGGACAAGGAGGTGCGGATCGCCTTCCTGTCCTTCCAGAACAACCCGTTCTGGGTTCCGGTCACCGAAGGGGCCGGGGCCGCCAACGATTATCTCAAGAACTTCAACGGCAAGGTCGATTTCATTGACCTTGGCGACGACCTGACCGCCGAGGCGGTGGTCGCCGGTGTCGAAGCGGCGCTGGTCCAGAATTACGACGGCATCGTGGTCGTGCCGATCTTCGACGGCACCGCCCGGATCATCAATGAGGCGGTCGACGAAGGCGTGCCCGTGGTCACCATCATCGCCGAGGGCAGCCAGCCGTCGAAGCGGCTGGCCTTCATCGGTCAGGACGCCAAGGCAGCCGGGGCGCAGATCGGCGAATTCATCGCCGGAAAGATGCAGGGCAAGGGTAAGCTGGGTGTCATCACCGGCTATTTCGGCGCGACCCAGCACCAGGCGCGGATGGACGGAACACTGGAATATCTGAAAGCAAACGCGCCCGGTATCCAGATCGTCGGTCCCTTCGAAAACCGCGACAAGGCCGAGGCCGCCTATAGCATCGTGCAGGACATGGCGACGGCGAATCCCGATCTGGGCATGATCTATGTGACGGCGGGCGGACCCTTTGGCGCAGCCAAGGCGGTCAAGGATCTGGGGCTTACCGGCAAGGTCGGAGTGGTGGGCTTCGACCATACCCCCGAGAACACCGCCTATGTGCCGTCGGGCGAGATGGTCGGTCTGCTTGACCAGGCACCGTTCCAGCAGGCCTTCGACGGCTCGGTCATGCTATTCAACCATATCGTTGCGGGCTACCAACCGGAAAGCGATGTCATCAAGGTCGACGGCAACCTGATGACGAAGGAGTCGGGTTCGTGATCCGAGCCGTCCCGGCCGTGGAGGAGGGGCACGCGCCCCCTCCGCTTCTGGTGCTCGATGGGGTCGAGAAAAGTTTCGGGCCGAACCAGGTCCTGAAGAACGTCTCGTTTACCGTTCACCCCGGAGAGGTCATCGGTCTTCTGGGCGAGAACGGGGCCGGAAAATCCACGCTGATGAACATCGTCTCGGGGGCCTTGCGGCCCTCGGGCGGGCAGATCTCCTATGACGGAGCGACCCATGAACTGGGCTCGATCACCGAGGGGATCGAGGCCGGGATCTCCTTCGTCCATCAGGAGTTGTCCATCGTCGGATCGCTCAGCGTCGCTGAGAACCTTTTCCTGGGTCGCCTGCCCCGCAACCGGCTGGGGCTGGTCGATTTCGCGGCCATCCGTTCGGCCTCGCGCGCGATGCTGGACGGGATCGGGGCCGACTGGATCCGGCCCGAGCGCCTGGCGGGCAGCCTGCGCGCAGGGGAACAGCAACTGGTCGAGATCGCTCGGGCCGCAGCCCGCAAGCCGCGCCTGCTGATCCTGGACGAACCAACATCATCGCTGACGCCGCATGAGGTCGCGTCGTTCCTGGCCTATGTCCGCCGCGTCAGGTCCGAGGGCACGGCGATCATCTTCATCACCCATCGGCTGGAAGAGGCGATGGAGATCTGTGACCGGCTGCTGGTGCTGCGCAACGGGCAGATCGTGTCGGACCTGCCGCCGGGCCGGACAAGCCGTGCACAGATCATCCGCGACATGACCGGAAAGCAAAGCCTGTTCGAATACCAGCCGCGCGCTGTCCCCGTATCGGCACCCGCGCTTCTGCTGTCAGACGTCAGCGACCGCGATCATTTGCGCGATATCAGCCTTGAAGTGCGCCGGGGCGAGGTCTTCGGCCTGTTCGGGCTGGTCGGGGCGGGCCGGACCGAGCTTCTTGAGACGATCTGCGGTGCGCGCCGACTGCGCGCCGGGCGCATGGAACTGATGGGTCAACGTCACGCTCCGGTAGATCCCGCCCACGCCTTGCGGGACGGGGTCGCGCTGGTGCCCGAGGGGCGCAAGACCGCCGGGATCCTGCCGCAGCATTCGGTACGCCGGAACGCCTCGGCCGCGGCTCTGCGCAGCATGGCACATGGCCCCCTGGTCGCGACTGCGATCGAGGCACAGCGCACCGGGGCCGAATTTAAGGCTCTGGGCGTCCGGATGGAAAGTGACCGTCAGCCCATCACGACCCTGTCCGGGGGAAACCAGCAGAAGGTGATCTTTGCCCGCGCGCTTCTGGCACAGCCCCGGCTTCTGCTGCTGGATGAACCGACCCACGGCGTCGATATCGGTGCCAAGGCCGAACTATACGAGATTGTCCGCCGCACCGCCGATGAAGGGCTGACAGTCATCGTCGCCTCATCCGAGCTTCCCGAGATCAATGCCCTGTGCGACCGGGTGGCGGTTCTGTCCAAGGGACGGCTGGCGGGTATTCTGGAACGTGACAAGATGGATGACGCGACGCTTCTGCGGCTCGCCTTCAGTGGACATGAGGAATGACATGATCGACGATCTTTCCGGCCTTTGGCTGGGCCGAGTCTGGCTGCCCAAGATGCAGGGGCCAGCGGTGGTGACCCTGCGCGACGGGCAGGTCATCGACATCACCGCGAAAGGTGCGGCCACCGTCTCGGAAATCTGCGAGATGGCGGATCCGGCCGCCCATGTCCGCGATGCTGCGGGGGTAGCCCTTGGTCCGCTCGACCAGATCGCGGCGGGACGGGTCGGGGATCTTTCGGTAATTCACTTCCTTGCCCCCTGCGACCTGCAGGCGGTCAAGGCTTGTGGAGTGACCTTTGCCCGGTCCATGGTCGAGCGTGTGATCGAGGAAAAGGCGGGCGGGGATCCGGCCCGCGCCGAAGCCATCCGCACCCGCATCGGTGCCGTGATCGGTGACAGCCTGCGCAATATCCGCGCCGGGTCCGAGGAGGCCGTCCGCGTGAAGGAGGCCCTGATCGCCGAAGGCATGTGGTCGCAATACCTTGAGGTCGGGATCGGCCCGGATGCCGAGGTCTTCTCCAAGGCGCAGGTGCTAAGCTCGGTCGGGCCGGGCGCGGAAATCGGACTGCACCCGATCTCGACCTGGAACAACCCCGAGCCGGAAATCGTGCTGGCGGTTTCCTCTGCGGGCCGGATCGTGGGCGCGACGCTTGGCAATGACGTAAACCTGCGCGATGTCGAGGGACGTTCGGCCCTGCTTTTGTCGAAGGCCAAGGACAACAATGCCTCGTCCGCGATCGGGCCGATGATCCGCCTGTTCGATGCGGGATTTTCGCTGGATGACGTGCGCCGTGCCGAACTTGCGCTGAGGGTCGAGGGGCCGGACGGGTTCGTGCTGAACGGTCATTCCTCGATGTCCCAGATCAGCCGCGATCCTGAAGATCTCGTGCGACAGACGGTTGGGCGCCATCACCAGTATCCCGACGGATTCATGCTGTATCTGGGAACGCTTTTCGCCCCGACCGAAGATCGCGATGCGAAGGGAGAAGGCTTCACCCACAAGCTGGGCGATATCGTCACGATCTCGGCGCCGGGGCTTGGGCGACTGACCAATACCGTGCGACTGTCGACCGAATGCCCGCAATGGAGCTACGGCATTTCGGCCCTGATGAAGAACCTGGCAGCCCGAGGGCTTTGCTGACCCGCGGATTGCGCGGCGGGGAAGATCATCCCCGCCGCGCAGTTTGGTTCAGGCCGCGAGTTGTTCGTCCGCGGGACCGAAGAACTCATAATGGATCCGGTCAGCGGTCACCCCGGCCTCGGCCAAAGCCTGCACCGTCGCGCGCAGGAAGGGTCGCGGACCGCACAGGTAATAATCGGCATCCGCGACGGGCGTGTTCGCCAGCAGCCAGTCGCCGCCGATGATCCCTTCGTGGTCATAGTCGCGCCCGGCTTCTTCGCCCGGCAGCGGGGTCTGGTGGAAATCGGTCACCAGAACGTTTCCTCGCCCGGCGGCAAGACTGCGGACATGATCGCGCATCGCGTGGGTATCGCGATCATGCGTGCCGTGGACGTAATGCACGGGCACATCCGCTCCATCGCGAACCAGCGTTTCCAGCATCGCGACCATCGGCGTCAGGCCGACGCCGCCCGACAGCAGGACGACCGGCCGCTTTGCCGCGGGCTTCAGGTGGAAATCGCCTGCCGGTGCCGCGACTTTCAGGACGGTGCCCGGTTCCTGCGCGTGCAGCCAACCCGAGGCCAGCCCCATCTCTTCGCGCTTGACCGAGATGCGATAGCTGCGCCCGTTCGGCGCGGCCGAGATCGAGTAGTTGCGCTTGACCGGGGTTTGTCCGGGGATTTCCAGCCAGAAGGTCAGGTACTGACCCGGCTTGTAATCCATGACCGGCCCACCATCGACCGGGGCCAGCACGAAGGACGTGATTACGCTGCTTTCGCGGGTCATCTGTTCGATGCGGAAATCGCGCCAGCCGTTCCAGCCGCCCTGAAGCCCATGCTGCTCGGCATAAATGTCCTTTTCGCGCCCGATCAGGATATTGGCCAGGAACCAATAGGCTTCGCCCCAGGCGGTCATGATCTCATCCGTGGCGGCATCGCCCAGAACGTGCTTGATCGCGCCCAGCAATGCCTCACCCACATGGGGGTAATGCTCGGGCAGGATCTGCAGGCCGACATGTTTCTGGGCGATCCGTTCGACCGCCGAAGTCAGCGCGCCAAGGTTGTCGATATTCGCGGCATAGGCCAGCACGGCCCCCGCCAGTGCACGCGGCTGGGCGTCGCTGCTGCCATGATGCGATTGGTTGAACAGATCGCGGATCTCTGGGTTGCGGAACATGCGGCTGTACATTTCATGGACGATGTCCAGCCCATGCGCCTGCAGGGCAGGCAGGGTGGCCTTTACAAGCGCGATGGTGCGTTCACTCAGCTGGTCGGTCATGGGAAGCTCCTGTCCTTATCCTGTCGCCGCGGCGATTAAAGATGTATCGTGGATACATCTATTCATGCGCCCCATATCGCGCAACAGGGATGCAAGTTGACGAGGGACCGATGAAGCTGACGCAATACACCGATTACGCGATGCGGGCGCTTTTGTATCTGGGCCGCGAGCCAGAGCGGCTGTCCTCGATCGCCGAGATCGCAAAGGCTTATGGAATCTCACAAAATCACCTGATGAAGGTCATCAACGACCTCGTCAACGCGGGGTATCTGAACAGCGTCCGGGGCCGGAATGGAGGCGTCCGGCTGGCTCGGAAGCCGTCAGAGATCAATGTGGGTGCGCTGATTCGTCACACCGAGGACAGCTTTGATCTGGTGGGATGTGGCAGCTGCATCATCGCCCCGGCCTGCGGACTGACCTCGGTTCTGGGCGAGGCGCTGGAGGCGTTTCTGGCAGTCCTTGACAGATACAGTCTGGCGGACGTTCTGGCGCGGCGCGGGGATTTCGCTCATCTGTTGAACATCAAGCCGGCCTGACGGCGACGGTCAGTAGATGGGAGGCGACACGATCCACAGGACCACTGCCGGTTCCGCGCCCGGATTTTCCCAGCCGTAGCTTTCTTCGCGAAACTGAAAGCTGTCGCCGGGGCCAAGTTCGAACCGCGCGCTGCCAAGGATCAGGATCAGACGCCCGGACAGCAGGACCCCGCCATCCTCCTTGTCGCGGGCGGGGCGCATTCCGCTGCTTTTCGACCCCGGCGCAAAGACCGAGCGGATCATTTCGAACGAACCGCTGAGGCCGGGGGACAGCAATTCCTCGGACAGGCCGGATTCAGCCGAGCCGATGGCACTGCGGTCGGCTGCACGAACGACAAGCCCCTGTTCTTCCGGGCGGCGGCTGGAAGATCGGAAGAAGAAGCTGATGTTCAGGTCGAACAGCCGCGCGATCTGGCCAAGGTCATGGACCGAAGGTGTGGTCATGCCGCGTTCGACCTGGCTGAGCCAGCCAAGCGAGCGATCCAGCGCCGCCGCGCAATCCGCGATGGTCATGCGACGGGCCTTGCGCAAGGCCCGGATATCCTGCCCGATCCTGTCCATCCCCCACGTTTATGATGAAATTGAGAAATATTCCAGCCCACCCGCACTGCTGCTGAATAAATTCACCGTGGTGAAATTCAATGCTTGTTTTTTCATTTCAGGGTGACACCATGTCCCTACCCTAGCCAGAGAGCGACTCATGCAAGACCTGCCCAGTTCCGCCCGCGTCGTCATCATCGGTGGCGGCATCTCCGGTTGCTCGGTCGCCTATCACCTGGCGGAACTGGGCTGGACCGACATCGTGCTGCTGGAGCGCAAGCAGCTGACCTGCGGCACCACCTGGCACGCGGCCGGGCTGGTCGGACAGTTGCGAGCCAGCCAGAACATGACGCGACTGGCGAAGTATTCGGCAGATCTGTACCGCCGGCTTGAGGCAGAGACCGGCCTGGCCACCGGGTTCAGCCAGCGCGGCTCGATGACCGTCGCGCTGACTGCAGCACGGCGCGAGGAATTGTTGCGCCAAGCCTCGATGGCGCGTGCTTTCGGTGTCGAGGTGAATGAGTTGACGCCGGCGCAGGTCAAGTCGCTTTATCCGCATCTGGAGACCCGCGACGTGGTCTCGGGGGTGCATCTGCCGGGCGACGGACAGGCAGACCCGGCCAATATCGCGCTGGCCCTTGCCAAGGGCGCGCGGATGCGGGGCGCCCGCATTCAGGAAGGCGTCAAGGTCACGCGCGTCACCACCGATCGCGGCCGCGTCACCGGCGTCGATTGGCAGGCGGATGGGGAAACCGGCCATATCGCCGCCACCCATGTCGTCAATTGCGGCGGCATGTGGGGCCGTGATCTTGCGGCGCAGAACGGCGTCACCCTGCCGCTTCATGCCTGCGAGCATTTCTACATCGTGACCGAGGGTATCCCCGGCCTGGCCCAGTTTCCGGTGCTGCGCGTTCCCGACGAATGCGCCTATTACAAGGAGGATGCGGGCAAGATCCTGCTTGGCGCGTTCGAGCCGGTTGCAAAGCCCTGGGGCATGTCGGGCATCCGCGAGGATTTCTGCTTCGACCAGCTGCCCGAGGATCTGGACCATTTCGAACCGATCCTGGAAAAAGCCGTCGCGCGCATGCCGATCCTTGCGGAAACCGGCATCCATACCTTCTTCAACGGCCCGGAAAGCTTTACCCCCGACGACCGCTATTATCTGGGCGAGGCGCCGGGATTGCAGGGCTATTGGGTGGCGGCCGGGTATAACTCGATCGGGATCGTTTCCTCGGGGGGCGCGGGCATGGCGCTGGCCCGCTGGATGGACAAGGGCGAGCCACCCTTTGACCTGTGGGAGGTCGATATCCGCCGCGCCCAGCCCTTCCAGAGAAACCGCCGCTACCTGCGCGAGCGCGTGACCGAAACGCTGGGGCTGCTTTACGCCGATCACTTTCCCTATCGTCAGATGGCCACGGCCCGCGGGCTGCGCCGTTCGCCTCTGCACGAGCATCTGAAGTCGCAGGGGGCGGTTTTTGGCGAGGTGGCCGGGTGGGAGCGCGCAAACTGGTTCGCCAGCGGCGACCAGCCCCGCGCCTATGACTATGCCTGGGGTCGCCAGAACTGGTTCGAGAATAGCGCCGCCGAGCATCGGGCGATGCGCGAAGGCGTCGGACTGCTTGACATGACGAGCTTTGGCAAGATCCGGGTCGAGGGGCGGGACGCCCTGCCGTTCCTGCAGCGGCTATGCGGCAATGACCTTGCCGTCGAGCCGGGCCGGATCGTCTATACCCAGATGCTGAACGATCGCGGCGGCATCGAAAGCGACCTGACGGTGACGCGTCTTGCCGAGAACGCCTTCCTTCTGGTCGTGCCCGGCGCGACCTTGCAGCGCGATCTGGCCTGGCTGCGTCGTCACGTTGACGCCGAATTCGTGACCATCACAGACGTTTCCGCCGCCGAGGCCGTCATCCCCGTCATGGGCCCAAGGTCACGCGACTTGCTGTCGCTAGTTTCGCCGGATGATTTCTCGGACGCAGCGCATCCCTTTGGTGTCGCGCGCGAAATCGAGATCGGGCTTGGCCTCGCCCGCGCGCATCGCATCTCCTATGTCGGCGAGCTTGGGTGGGAGCTTTACGTCAGCACCGAACAGGCGGCGCATGTCTTCGAGACCCTGACCGAGGCCGGGACCGATCTGGGCCTGCGCCTGTGCGGCCTGCATGCGATGGATTCCTGCCGCATCGAAAAGGCCTATCGCCATTTCGGGCATGACATCACGGACGAGGATCACGTGCTGGAGGCAGGGCTGGGCTTTGCCGTGAAACCCGCCAAGGGTGACTTCTTCGGGCGCGACGCCGTGCTGCGCAAGCGCGACGCCGGACTGACCCGGCGCCTGCTGCAATTCCGCCTGTCGGACCCCTCTCCGCTGCTGTTCCATAACGAGCCGATCCTGCGCGACGGCCGGATCGTCGGGCAGATCACCTCGGGTGCATATGGCCACACCCTGCAGGGAGCGATCGGACTGGGCTATGTCCCCTGCCGCACGGACGAGACGGCGGCGGAAATGCTGGCGTCGGATTACCGGATCGAGGTCGCGGGACAAAGCTTCGCGGCCGAGGCCAGCCTGAAGCCGCTTTATGATCCCCAATCGCAGCGGGTGCTGGGCTAGTCAGGCACCCAGTCCCCGCCGCCCGAATGGGTCAGGGCGCCTTCGTGACCCATTCGAAGCGCGACACCCAGGGGCTTGCAATCACGCCATGGACGCTGGCGCGAAAGGCTGCCGTGTCCAGCACCTCGGAAAAAGGCTGGATCGGCAAGGGGTGGGCGTCGATATAGTTCTGGATGTCCTCGTAAGCGGCCTTCTGCTGGGCGGGATCGGCCAGAAGCAGTGCGTTTTCGACTTTCCGGTTCATATCCGGATCGTAATAGCTGGCCCGCCAACCCTGGTAGTTGGTCAGCTTGGCCTTGTCCGAATTGTCCGGGTTATAGGCCAGCGATCGCAGGTTGTTGTCGGGATGCGGCTGCTGGCCACCACCACCGCGACCGATCAGAAGCTCGAAATCCCGGTCCCGCATCGCACCATAGATGATGTCGCCAGAACCGCTGATCATGCGGACGCGGAAGCCGCCCTGCTCCAGCGTGTTCTGGATCGCGGTCGCGGCCTTGGCAAAGGGTTCCTCGGACAGGAAGCGCAGGGACACGTCCATGCCGTTCGGATATCCCGCCTCGGCCAGCAGTTCGCGGGCGCGCTTGACGTCCAGATGATAGCCGGGATCGGGAAGCGAGCCGATGACACCCGTGCTGATCGGCCTTTGCCTGAGCTTGCCGAAATAGGGCATGACCGCGCGGTTGATCCCGTCATAATCGATCAGCAGGCGCAGCGCCTGCAGGACGCGCGGATCCTGGAACCGCTTGTCCTTCATCGACGCCGCCAGGTAGTAGAATCCCGATCCGAAGGTGGTCTCGACCCTGATCTCGGGGTCCGATTCCAGCGCCTTCAGGTCGGGGGACTGCATGGAATAGGCGACGTCGATATCGCCCTTTTCCAGCATCAGTCGCTGCGTCTGCGATTCCGGCAAATGCCGGAACAGGATGCGCCGCATCGCAGGCGGCGGCCCCCAATAGGTCGGGCTGCGCGTCATGATGACATATTCGTTGGACGCCCATTCGCTGAGCGTATAGGGGCCCGAACCGGCCGCGTTGGTCCGCAGCCAGGCCGCGCCCCAATCTCCGTCAACCTCGTGTTCCAGCGCGGTCCGCTTGTCCAGGATCGTGCCGAAGCCGTTCTGAGCCAGGATCATCATCACCAGCGTCGGATCATCCGGCTGCGGCAGGTTCAGGACGAAGGTATGGTCGTTTTCGGCGACGAACAGCTTGTCGGCATCTTCGACCCGGAAGCCGCGCGTCTTCAGGGCCGAGGCCTGTGCGAGGTTCAGGGCAAGCAGGCGCGTCAGGCTCCATTTCACGTCATCCGCCGTGACCGGGTTGCCCGAGGAAAAGTGCGCATCTTCGCGCAGGTGGAAGCGCACCGACATGCGGTCGTCTGAAATCTCCCAGCTTTGGGCAAGGCGGGGCTTCAGGCTGCGATCCTTGGGGTCGAGGATCACCAGCGTGTCATAGATGTTGTTCAGCACCTGGACGGTTTCCCGCCCGGTAATCCCGGCCGGGTCCAGAGTCAGGATGTTGTTCATCGTCGTCGCGACGACAAGCTGGTCGGCCGGCGTTTCGGCCAGGGCCGGCATCGGGGCAGTGCTGGCCAACAAGGCCAGGACCGCGGCCCGTTTCAAAAATTCCCTCATGCGCCTCTCCTCCCTTTGAATGGCATCCGGGCCGTCCCGGCCCGGTTCAGGCGACGCGGTTGTTCTCGATGAAATCGAAATTGATGTCCTCGCCCAGGCCGGGACGGTCGGGAACATGGACATAGCCGTCCCGATCCATCGGGTCGGACAGCGCGTTCAGGTAGTCGTGGCCGTCGTCATATTCCAGGAAGGGATGCAGAAGCCCGCGTTCATACCAGCGGCAGTTCTTCGACGCGGCGACGACATGCAGGTTCATCGCGGTATTGCCGTGAACCTCGCATTCCATGCCGAAACATTCCGCCATCCGCATGGTCTTCAGCGCAGGCGTGATGCCGCCGACATCGTTCACGCCGGTCCGCAGGATGTCACAGGCCCCCGCCTTGACCCATTCCGCGCGGTGCCAATGCTTGCCCGCCGCACTTTCCGGGCCGACGACCGGAATATCCAGATTGTCGGCCAGCCATTTATAGGACGACATCGACTGTTCATCCATCGGCTCTTCGATCCAGTCGAAGCCCAGCTTTTCCAACCCGCGCCCCAACGCCAGCGAGTCGGTGCGCGAATACCAGTGGAAGGCGTCGATCATCAGGCGGATATCCGGCCCCACGGCCTCGCGCACGGCCGCGCAGGCCTTCAGGTCCATCCCGACATCGGGCGCCCAGCTGACCGGGGGCATCCAGGTGTGCAGCTTGATCCCCTTGTAGCCGCGCTTGACCAGCGTCTCTGCAAAGCGGCCATAATCTTCGGGCGTGGCCAGCCCGCCCTCCAGCTCATCGCCACACATGATCGAGCCATAGGCCAGGACCTTGTCGCGATAGGCCCCGATCAGCTTGTGCACGGGCTGGTTCAGGCTGCGCCCGGCCAGATCCCACAGCGCGCAATCGACTACCGCCAGCGTCCGGTCGGTCAGCTGCGCCGCCGAACCGCGCTGCCAATGCGCCAGGTCCTGCCACAGCCGTTCACGGTCGCGATGGTCCTGTCCGATCAGCACCTTGTTCACGAATTTCTCGATCACGTGGGGCCGCACGATTTCCGGCGCGGTGAAAGAGTGCCCTTCGTGCCCGTCCTCGGTGCGGATGGTCAGCATCGCCTGGCGCACCTTGTGAGCGGGACCGGGATGGGCATGGCCCGCGCTGTCGGAATGGCGGCGCGTCGTGGTTTCGAACACCCGGACCTGAACGTCGGAGATGAGCATATGATGTTCCTCGAATCTGCGGCCCGATCGGCGGGGCGATGGCAGACTGATGCGGCATGTTGCATAACTTGTCAATAATCTGTATTACATGTTATGCGACAAACGGCGACAGCCCGCTTGCCTGTGCACATGTCGTCGTGCTTTGAACGATCAAGACGACGATGCGGCTGCGGGACAAGCGGCCCTTTGATTTATCAGGAGCAAAACATGCAACCCGGAGGCACGCAGTCCCTGGTCAGCCGCATTTGCGGCGATCTGCGTCAGGCCATCGAGGCCGGGACCTATCCACCGGGCACGCGACTGCCCAGCGAAAAGGATCTGACGGAGCGCTATGGCGTCAGCCGGACGGTTGCCCGCGAGGCTTTTGCCAACCTGCGGGCAGACGGGCTGGTCGAATCGCGCAAGGGCGCGGGCGTCTTCGTTCTGGACGCACCCCAGCGGCAGGCCCCCTTCTCGGGCCTTTCTGTGGACCGCATCTCATCCGTCATCGAATTGCTGGAATTACGCACGGTTTTCGAGGTGGAGGCCGCGGGATTTGCGGCTGCGCGCCGCTCGGCAAGCCAGCTTGAACGCATCATCGAGGCACATCGGAACGTCGCGGACCGCCTGCGCCTGGGGCAGCCGACGCGCGATGCGGATTATGATTTCCACCACACCATTGCCGAGGCGACGCAGAACCGCCGGTTCCCCGAATTCCTGCAACTGATCCGATCGGGCATCATCCCGCGCGGCGAATTGCAGGGCGCGCCCGCGGGAGCACGTCCCCGCGACTACAATCTGCATCTGCAGGAAGAACATGGGCGGATCGTCGACGCCATCATCCAGTCCGATCAGCAGGCGGCGCGGCAGTGCATGGCCGCCCATCTGCGCGGCTCAATGGACAGGTATCGCGAATTGCTGCGGAGCCGGGCGACAGTTGCCGACCGGCCTTGATGTCGGAACCTGTCGACATGTTTAAATCTTGTATTACATGTTAGGATAGGTTAATCCTCTCTCGACTCGGGAGGAGCCAATGCCACAGAACGAATATCCTGTCGTCACCACCGGACCGGGCACGACCCGGCAGGTGCTTGCCCAGAATGACCAGATGATGCTGGTGTCCTTCACGTTCCAGACCGGATCCGAAGGCGCACTGCATTCCCATCCGCATGTGCAGTCGACCTATATCCGCGCCGGCCGCTTCGAGTTTCGGCGCGGTGACGAGACACTGATCCTGCAACCGGGCGACGCGCTGACCATCGACGCGAACGTCACGCATGGTTGTCGCTGCCTTGAGGCGGGCGAGCTGATTGACAGTTTTACCCCCCGGCGGGACGATTTTCTTTGAACCCCGTCCCGCTGCCGAAGCCGGTGGCGGGACTGGATGACCCGATGCGCCGCAGCTTCGCCTGCGCAGCCATTCCAACATGAAGGGGAAGGCGATGTCCTTGCAAAAGGCACGGCTTCAGGGGCTCGGACGCCAGGCCCTGTCGATAGCCGTCACCCTGTTCGGCCTGCTCTTGCTGACATTCATCATCGGCCGAGTCATGCCTGCGGACCCCGTCCGTGCCATGATCGGCGAAGATGCAAGCCAGGAAACCTATGAGCAGGTCTATCATCAGCTGGGACTGGACCGGCCGATGTGGGAACAGTTCCTGGTCTACCTGAAGGATGTCGCCACCGGTGATTTCGGCACATCGATCCGCACCGGGCACCCCGTCGTGCAGGATATCCTGCATGTCTTCCCCGCCACGATCGAGCTTGCGACTCTGGCAATCCTGCTGGGCGCGGGGCTGGGCATTCCACTGGGCGTTCTGGCCGCGGTGAACAAGGACCGCTGGCAGGACCAGGCGATCCGGGTGTTCAGCCTGATGGGTCATTCCATGCCGATTTTCTGGACCGGTATGCTGGGACTTCTGGTCTTTTACGCCTGGCTCGGCTGGGCCGGGGGCAGCGGGCGCATGGATTTCTTTTATACCGGAGAGATCGCGACGCCGACCGGCTTCCTGCTGATCGACAGCCTGCTGGCGGGGCGGGTGGACATCTTCCTGTCCGCGTTGCGCCACCTGATCCTGCCGGCGCTGCTGCTGGGATACTCGTCGTCCGCGTATATCACCCGCATGGTGCGCAGCTTCATGCTGGACCAGCTGGGACAGGAATATGTCGTGACCGCGCGGGTCAAGGGGCTGTCGCGGCGCCAGACGATCTGGCACCACGCCTTCGCCAATATCAGGGTCCAGCTGATCACCATCGTCGCGCTGGCCTATGGTTCTCTGCTGGAGGGCGCGGTCCTGATCGAGACGGTCTTCGCCTGGCCGGGCTTCGGGCAATATCTGACCAACAACCTCATCATCGGGGACATGAACGCGGTCATGACCTGCGTGCTGCTGGTCGGGGTCATCTTCATCGCCCTGAACATCCTGTCCGACATTCTCTACCGAGTATTCGATCCGAGGACGCGATAATGGCCGCCACCGAAACCTCACTGCCCCGGCGCATTCCGGTCCTGCACGAGGCCCTGGGCCTGCTGCGCAGCCTGATGCGCAGCCCGACCTCGGCCTTCGGGGTCATCATCATCCTGGCTTTGTGCCTGGTGGCGCTTTGCGCACCGCTGATCGCGACGCACAGCCCCTATGCCCAGAACCTCGACAACGTGCTGCAGCCGCCCGGAAACGGCCACCTGTTCGGCACGGACGAGCTGGGCCGGGACATCTTCAGCCGCGTCGTCTATGGCGCGCGGATCAGCCTGACCATCATCACGCTGGTCACGGTCGTCGTCGGCCCGATCGGGCTGCTGGTCGGCACCACCGCCGGATATTTCGGCGGGCGCTATGACACGGTGATGATGCGGATCACGGACATCTTCCTGTCCTTCCCCAGCCTGATCTTGTCGCTGGCCTTCGTCGCGGCGCTGGGGCCAAGCCTTCACAACGCGATCATCGCGATCGCTTTGACCTCGTGGCCGCCCATCGCGCGCCTCGCACGGGCCGAGACGATGACGTTTCGCAAGGCGGATTACATCTCGGCCGCGCGGCTGCAGGGGGCGTCAAGCGCACGGATCATCGTCAAGTCGATCGTCCCGATGTGTCTGCCCTCGGTCATCATCCGGCTGACGCTGAACATGGCGACCGTGATCCTGACCGCGGCGGGCCTTGGCTTCCTGGGTCTTGGCGCGCAACCGCCGCTGCCGGAATGGGGTGCGATGATCGCGACCGGTCGACGCTACATGATCGACAGCAACTGGCTGGTCCTGTTCCCCGGCATCGCCATCGTCAGCGTCAGCCTGGCCTTCAACCTGCTGGGCGACGGCCTGCGCGACGCGCTGGACCCGAAGCAGAAAGGACGCTGACCATGACCGACACCCTGCTTGAGGTCCGAAACCTTTGCGTCCGCTATGGCAATGCGCCGCAGGACGCGGTCCGGGACGTCTCCTTCACCCTTGGCCGCGAGCGGCTGGGGATCGTCGGGGAAAGCGGTTCCGGCAAATCCACCATGGGCCGCGCGCTGATGCAGCTTCTGCCCGGCGCAAGCATCCGCGCGGACAAAATGGCGTTCATGGGCCGCGACCTTCTGGCCCTGAACGAAGCCGAGATGCTGAAGATCCGCGGCCGCCAGATCTCGATGATCCTGCAGGATCCGAAATATTCGCTGAACCCGATCCACCGCGTCGGCGACCAGATCGCGGAAACGCTGCTGCGCCATTTCCCCATCTCGCGGTCCGAGGCTCGGCAGAAATCCCTGGCCATGCTTGAGGCCGTCAAGATCCGCGACCCCGAGCGCGTCTTCGACCTTTACCCGCACGAAGTATCGGGTGGAATGGGTCAACGGATCATGATCGCGATGATGCTTCTGGCAGATCCCCGCATCGTCATCGCGGACGAGCCGACCTCGGCGCTTGATGTGACCGTCCGGCTGAGCGTGCTGAAGATCCTGGAAGATCTGGTGAAGGAACGCGGCATCGGGCTGATCATCATCAGCCACGACCTCAACCTTGTGCGGAACTTCTGCGACCGTGTCATCGTGATGTTCGGCGGCCGCGTGGTCGAGACCTTGCCCGCGCGCGAACTGGACAATGCCAGCCATCCCTATACCCGCGGCTTGATGGCCGCCCAGCCCCGCATCGGCGGCCCGCGCACCCCCCTTCCGGTGCTGGACCGCAGCGCGCAATGGAGTCAGGAGATCGTGTCATGAGCACAGATGTTGTCGCGAAAAACCTGTCGATCAGCTTCGGGCCGGTCAAGGTGCTGCCGGACGTGAGCTTCCGCGTCGAACCGGGCGAATGCTTCGGCCTGATCGGCGAAAGCGGATCGGGCAAATCGACGGTGCTGCGCTGCATCTCGATGCTGAACGATTTCTGGTCTGGGCAGGTCACGCTGGGCGGGCGCAGCGTGCGTGAGCTTGGCACAGCCGAACGCTGCAGGATGGTCCAGATGGTGTTTCAGGACCCCTATGGCTCGCTGCACCCGCGCCAGTCGATCCGCACCGCCCTGATCGAGCCGCTGCGCATCCACGGCATCGACAATCGCGAAGAGCGGATCCGCCGCGCGATCTCGGATGTCGGGCTGCCAGTCGATTTCCTTGACCGCTTTCCGCACCAGCTTTCAGGGGGCCAGCGCCAGCGCGTCGCCATTGCGCGCGCGCTGATCCTTGATCCGACGCTGCTGCTGCTGGACGAGCCGACTTCGGCGCTGGACGTCTCGGTCCAGGCGGAAATCCTGAATTTGCTGACCCGTCTGCGGCAGGAACGCGGCTTCACCTCGATCCTGGTGACGCATGACCTGGCCGTCGTCTCGCATATGTGCGACCGTTTCGCGATCATGCAGCATGGCGACGTGGTCGAGATCCTGAACCGCAGCGCGCTTGAGCGGGACGAGGCGACCCATCCCTATGCGCGCGAGCTGATCGAGACCTCGCTGGCCTATGAGGGGCGGCAGATGCTGCGCTGTGCCTGATCGGATTGCCGCCTCGCGCAGGACGGGCTAGTCCGAACGGAACGGACCCGCGCGAGGAACCCAGATGGACCGACCTGCCCCACCGCTTCCCGACCTGATCGCCTCTGGCCGCGGTCACGCCGGTCTGGAGTGGTTCGACCTGAAAGACACCGCCAGCGGCGCGGTCCGACGGGTGTTCCTGTGGTTGCCTGCGGGCGACATGCCCAAGTCCGGCTGGCCCGCGTTGTTCATGTCCGATGGCAACGCGGTGATCGCGACCGCCATCGATGCGATGCGCGCGCAGGCGCCCTATCCCTCGGGGACCAATCTTGGGCAGGGCGCGCTGATCGCCATCGGCTATCCGACCGAGGATGCCTATGACCCGTTCCGGCGCAGTTGGGATCTGGGCCCACCCCCCGGCGCAACCTATCCGCCTTTCTGGCCCGACACGCCCGAGGTCCGCACCGGCGGCGGCGCAGAGTTCGCGCGTTTCATCCTGGAGGATGTCCGGGCCTTCCTTGCGACGCGGACCCGGCTTGACCCGACCCGTCAGGGTCTGTTCGGCCATTCCTTTGGCGGTTTGTTCGCGCTGTGGCTGATGTTCAACCGGCCCGACGCCTTCACCCACTGGATCGCGGCCAGCCCCTCGATCACGTGGGAGGACAGCTTCCTGCTGCAGCATCGCGACGCCTTCGATCCCGCAGGCTACGAGATCCGGCTTCTTCTGTCCGCGGGCGAATGGGAGGGGGACGAGCTTGCCCCCTTCCAGCGCGGGGCCGAGGATGCCGAAAAGCGCCTTGCGGCCAAGAAGATCGAACGCACGCTGGACGCGGCGCGCGAAATGGCTGCCGACCTTGACCGCCTGCCCGGAGTCAGTGCCCGATACGAAACCTATCCGGCCGAGACGCATATGTCGGTGTTGCCGGTCGCGGTGAACCGGGCCTTGCACTTCACCTTTGCCGCGCGGTCATAGTCCGGCAGGCAGCACCACCGCCCGACCATCGGCCATTGCGGCACAGTCGAAGGCGATGCCGAAAGTGTCGCGCAGGGGGGCTGGCGCCAGTACCTCTGCCGCGCTGCCAAAGGCCACCAGCCTGCCGTCGCGCATCGCCAGGACACGGTGGCAGACCCGCGCGGCGATGGTCAGATCGTGCAGGATCATCACCACGCTGCGGTCCTGCCCCAGTTCGCGCAGCAAGGAGACCAGTTCGGCCTGATGGGGCAGGTCGAGGAAGTTCAGCGGCTCGTCCAGAAGGATGGTCCCGCTTTCCTGGGCCAGCACCAACGCGATCCATGCCCTTTGCCGCTGCCCCCCCGACAGGCTGTCGACCGAGCGCCCGGCAAGATCCTGCAATCCCACCGCGTACAGCGCGCGATCGACCGCCGCATGATCCTTGGGCGTCATCGGCAGGAACGGGCGCAACCAGGGCGTCCGCCCGCGCCCAACCAGTTGGCGCACCGTCAGTCCGGGCGGCGCCGATGCGGTTTGTGGCAACATCGCGATGCGGCGGGCCCGTCCACGCGCGGACAGACGGGCGATATCCTGTCCCTGATGCAGAACCTGCCCGCTTTCCGGCAGAAGCAGCCGGGCCAGCGCGCGCAGCAGCGTGGTCTTGCCGCTGCCATTCGCGCCGATGATACCGGTGATACCGTGCGGCGGCAGGTTGCAATCAACGTCATGCAGGATGCGCGTTCCGCCAAGGCTGACCGAAAGCTTGCGGATTTCAAAGGGCATGGGGCTTCCTTCGCTTCAACCGCGCGCCATGCGGCGGACGGTCAGGATCAGGACCGGCGCACCGATCAGCGCAGTGTAAAGTCCCGTCGGCAGCAGAGCCGCCGGCGAGATGGCGCGGGACAGGCAATCGGCCAGCGTGACGAAGGCCGCGCCCGCCAGCATCGCGGCAAGCGGGCTGGGTCGTCCACCCGCGACCAGCCGCCCGACCGGGCCCGCGGCCAGCGCGACGAAGCCCATCGGTCCACAGACCGATACGACACCTGCCGTCAGCAGAGCCGCTACAAGGCCCAGTCCCGCTCGGAGCTGACCGACCGGCAGGCCAAGCGCGCGGGCAAGATCGTCGCCCAGCTCCAGCCGGTCCAGCACCCGACCCGAGAGCAGCAACGGCACCATCAGCGGCAGTAGCCACAGGGCACGCCCCAGTTCGGGCCAACCCGCGCCATTCAGCGTCCCGCTGAGCCAGGTCATCGCCATGCCCGCGTTGCTGTCGCCCATGCGCAGGATCAGCGCCTCGGTCCCTGCGCCGGCAAAGATGCCAAGCGCAAGGCCCTGCAGGACGACGGCGCGCGGCTCGATCCCCAGCCGGGGATGCGCGGCCAGCCAGCCAAGTGCTGCGACCGCGACCAGCCCACCGGCCCAGGCACCGATCATCACCGGCGCACCCAGCAACAAGGCCGCGACCGCACCGCAGGCCGCGCCCTGCGACACGCCAATCACGTCCGGAGAGGCCAGCGGGTTGCGCAGCAGGGTCTGAAAGACCAGCCCAGCCAACCCGAACCCGGCCCCCGCCACCAACCCAAGAAGAAGTCGCGGCATTCGCAGCCGCCAGATCATGCGCCCCGCACCCTCGGGGTCGGCAAGTGCGTGGACAAGCTCGGCTGGCGAAAGCCATGTCCTGCCGACCGACAGCGACAGGACGGCCAGCCCGAGGATCAACAGGATCAGCGCGACAAACCTCATGCGGCTTCTCGCAACATGCGCCGGACCAGAAGCATGAAGGCGGGCGCGCCGATCATGGCCAGAACAATGCCCAGTTGCATCTCTGCCGGGCGGGCAAGCCATCGTCCGGCGAGATCGGCCAGGACCGCAAGACCCGCACCGACCGGACAGGCCAGGGCAACCTGCTGCGTCAGACTGGCCCCCCTTGCCGCGCGGCGCGCCATGTGTGGGGCGATCAGGCCGATGAAACCGACCGGACCTGCGATCGCGACGCTGGCACCGGCGGTCAGCGCCACCGCCGCAAGGCCAAGCCCCAGCACCCGGCCGACGCTGAGGCCAAGAGCGCGTCCCATCTCGGCCCCCAGCATCATCGCCTCGATCTGGCGCGCGGCGATGGCGGCGATCAGGATCCCGACCGCGGCGACCGGTCCCAGAACCGCCAGCGCAGGGGGTTGCGCCATGGCAAGCGAACCGACCATCCAGAAACGATAGATGTTGCGCGCCTCGGGGTTCAGCAGGACGATCAGCGCGACCAGCGCCATGCATAGGCTGGCAAAGGCAGCCCCGGCCAAGGGCAGCCGCAGGGTGTTGTCGCCGCCGCCAGCCAACAGCCGCACCAGGACCGTCGCCAGCGCCGCGCCCGCCAGGGCCAGCCCGACGATCCCCAGTTGCGGCAGGGCACCCAGCCAGAACAGGCCCAGAACCACAGCCAGTGCCGCGCCTGCGTTGACGCCCGTCAGGCCGGGATCTGCCAGCGGATTGCGCGCCATCGCCTGCATCACCACTCCGGCCACGGCCAACGCCGCACCGATCACCAGCGCCGCGATTGCGCGGGGCAGGCGCATTTCCCGGATGATCGCCTGTGCGGGGTCCGTGGGATCATAGGCAGCGAGCGCCGACCATAGCAGCCTCGGCGAATAATCCTGCGCGCCAAGGCACAGCGCCGCGACAAATCCCGCCGACACGGCAAGCCACATCAGTGCAAGGCGGGGAAAAAGGCGCAAGTGGGACTCCGGCCGGGAACGCTGCAGTGGTGGCTGGCGACGGGCTGGCCCTTTGCGCGCCTGCTTGCAGCTATGGCGCGCCGGGGTCAAGCGCCTTGACCGGGGCAATCGCAGCGGCTAGCCCCGTGTGACCCAGCGCAGGCGCGCAAGGCAAGGACCACTTCCAAGGATGCCGCCATGCCCCGCGCCCTGCTTCTTGCCGCCTTTGCCGTTCTGGCCCAGCCCGCCTTGGCCAAGGAAATTACCCTGCATCACGCCTTTGGCGAAACGCGGGTCGATCCCGACAAGGTGAAACGCATCGTCTCGGTCGGCTATCACGAACAGGATTTCCTGTATGCGCTGGGGATCGCCCCGGTCGGTGTCCATGACTGGTTTGGCGAGCATCCCTTTGCGACCGGTCCCTGGGCCGAGGAGGCGCGGCAGGCCGTCGGGGCCACCCCGGATGTCCAGAAAGGGTTCGAGATCGACGTGGAATGGGCCTGGGGGATGGAGCCGGACCTGATCCTTGCAACATATGCACCCATGGATCCGCAGACCTATGCCCAGCTGTCCGAGATCGCCCCGGTGGTGGGCCCGCCCGCCGAATTTCCGCTTTGGGGCGCGCCTTGGGATGCCGAGCTTCGGCTGATCGCCCAGGCCACCGGACGCGAGGCGAAAGCGGAGGAGGTGATCGACCGCATCGGCGCAAAGATCGGTGCCGCCGTGGCGGCGCATCCCCAGTTCCGGGGCCTGTCCGGCACCGCCGCCTATTTCAACAATGGCCAGATCGTCGGCTATCGCAGCCTGGATGGCGCGAACCGATTGCTGACATCCTTCGGCGTCCAGACTCCGCCCGAGTTCGACAAACTGGTCGGGGATACCGATCGCTTTCAGGTCAGCCCCGAACGGTTCGATTTGTTCGACCTCGACGTGATCCTGTGGCTGGTCGAGGCGCCCACGCGCCAGGCGATCGAGGCCCTGCCCGCCTGGCGCAACACGCGCGCCGCGCGCGAGGGCCGGGCGATATGGGCCAGCCCCGATATGATGGGCGCAATGGCCTTTCAGTCGCCCTTGTCCATCGAATGGGCATTGGAACCTCTGACCCGCCTGTTGGCCGCGGCGTCCGACGGCGATCCCGCGACGCCCGCGGAACAGACACCTTGACTTGACCCGCCGGGGGTCACAGAAGCGTGACGACCAAGGCAGCGCATCCGCGCAACCCCGGCGGCAATCGGCGAGCCCACGCGCCCGTCACATCCAATGACCCCCGCGCAACCCGTTCCCACGGGGCTTTCAACGCGTGGCAGACCGACCGGACCATCATGACCAATTCCCTGTTTGCGACCCTTGCCCGGCGACCCCGGTTGGCGCTGCTGCTGACCGCTTCGGCGCTCACGCCCTGTCCGCTGCTTGCGCAGGACGCCGTGACGCTCGACCCCGTGATCCTGCAAGGCCAGGCCTCGCCCGTTTCAGGCGGCACCGGCTATACCGTGACGACGACCGCGACCGGCCTTAAATCCGGTGCGCCGCTGACCGAAGTTCCAATGACCGTCAACACCGTCACCGAGCAGGAGCTGGTCGACCGCGACCCCGTCCAGATCGAGGACGCGCTGGCCTATGTTCCCGGCGTCGTCGCCTCGACCTGGGGGATGGATGACCGCTTCGACCAGTTCACCATCCGGGGCTTCGACGTGGGCGTCTATGGCCTGTTCCGCGACGGGCTGATCAACAAGGCGCAAAGCTTCACCGGCTTCAAGGTCGATCCCTACATGATCCAGCGCATCGACGTGCTGAAGGGGCCGGCTTCGGTGCTTTACGGCCAGAACGACGTGGCAGGGATGGTCAACATGATCACCAAGCGCCCGACATTCGAACATCTGGGCGAGGCACGGCTGTCCTATGGCTCGCATGACACCGCCGAACTGGCCGTGGACTGGGGCGACGTCAACGCCGACAAGACGCTGTCCTGGCGCCTGACCGGGCTGGTGCGAGACGGCGCCAATTCGATCGAGAATTCGCAGGATGACCGCAACCTGCTGGCCCTTGGCGTCACCTGGGCGCCCACCGATGCGACCTCGATCACCTTCCTGGCGCATTGGCAGAAAGACAGGATGATGCCGAACAGCATGGTCCCCGTTGCGGGCGAGGATTATGACACATCCAACGGCACCCTGCCCTGGGATTTCCTGAACACCCAACATCCCTGGAACAAGTTCGACACTGAACAGGCCAGTATCGGCTGGCAGGCAGAACATGAGTTCAACGACAGCCTGCTGGTGCGCCAGAACTTCCGCTATGCCCGCCAGACGACCGACTACAACCACCTTTATTCCAGCGGCCTGACGCCGGGCGCGCCGCTGCCGCCGTCGCTGAACTATACCGCCTTCACCGTGGACGAGAAGGCGCGCTACTGGGCGCTGGACAACCAGCTTGAATATCGCGGCCGCATGGGCACTGCCGAACATGTGCTGACCGTTGGCGTCGATCTGACCAAGCAGGTCCGGGACGGCGGCATGGGCTTCGGGATGGACTACAACATCCCGCTGTCGGATCTGAACTTCGACCAGCCCGTTGCCGATCCTGCCCCCTTCAATGACGGCAGGACCGAGGTGCTGGAAAAGGGCATCTACGCACAGGATCACATCCGCTTCGGCAATGGCGTGACAGTTACGGCCGGGTTGCGCCGCTCGTGGGTCGAAAACGAGACCGACGACCGGCTTTACGGCATGGATTCCTATCAGAAGGACAGTGCCACCACCGGGATGCTGGGCGCGACCTGGGACCTGGGCAACGGCTTCGTGCCCTATGCCAGCTATGGCGAAAGCTTCACCGTGAATGTCGGCCAGACCTTCGACGGCGAACAGTTCCAGCCGACCGAAGGCAAGCAGATCGAGGCCGGGTTGCGCTACCAGCCCGCGGGGTCGAACCTGCAACTTGCCGCGGCGCTGTACAGCATCGAGAAATCGAACGTCCTGACCGCGGATCCGGTGAACCCCAACTTCCAGATCCAGACCGGAGAGGTCCGTCACCGCGGGCTGGAGCTTGAGGCGCGTGGCCAACTGACCGAGCAACTGTCGCTGATCGCGGGCTACAGCTATATCGACGCCAAGGTTCTCAGCTCGGAAGACGGGGATGAGGGCAATGAACCCGCGATGGTGCCGAAACACGCCGCATCCGTCTGGGCGGAGTATGACTTCTCGAACACGGTCAAGGGTCTCAGCCTGGGTGGTGGCCTGCGCTATGTCGGCAAGACCTGGGCGGACAATGCCAACAGCCGCCGCGTCGATTCCTATATGCTGGCCGACATGGCCGCGCGCTACAGCTGGGACGACTATACCGCCGCGCTGAACGTCACCAACCTTTTTGACGAGGATTACTACGCCACCTGCACCGTCTATGGCAGCGGCTGTGCACAGGGCGAAGGCCGGGAAATCACCCTGACCCTGTCCCGCACCTTCTGACAGGCAAAACCGCCCCCATGCGGAAGCGGCGCTTTCGTGCGGGGTTCAGCGACCCGGCCCTAGGCCGCGGTCGCCTTGATACAGGCGGCCAGGCACCAGTCGCGGATCACCTGTGGATCCGGCGGCAGGGCCTGTGCCAATCCGCCCGAAAACTCAAGGAATGGGGGCAGGTTCAGCCCGTTCACCCCGACCAGAACCGGCAGGCCGCGATCCAGCGCCTCGGCGATGGTGGGGGCAAGGCCCCTGCCCTCGGCCTCCTGCTTGCCGAACTTGTTGACGACAAGGAACTCGGCACGATCCAGCGCCCGGGTCGTCCAGACCACCGATTGCTCAAGCGCATCGGCATCCAGCCGGCAGCCGCGTGCCTCGGCCCCCCGATCCACGCTGATGCGGACCGTGGGACCGTCCGGCAGCAGCCGCAGGTCCATGTCGCAACGGGGCCGGTCCGGCCGCTCGATGTTGCTTTGCACCGTGCCGGCCAGTTGAAGCCCCTCGGCCTCCAGCCCGGTCACCACCTGCATCAGCAGCGCGTCGATCGCCCCGCGACCGGTCAGGGTGACATAGGCCAGCTTCATGCGTCGGCTCCTTGCTCGGCCAACGACACGCCCGAGACATCGGCGCGGGCCACCAGC
This sequence comes from Paracoccus broussonetiae, assembly GCF_031854425.1. NCBI lineage: Bacteria > Pseudomonadati > Pseudomonadota > Alphaproteobacteria > Rhodobacterales > Paracoccaceae > Paracoccus > Paracoccus broussonetiae. Next base: position 174,607 of record NZ_JAVRQI010000002.1, read on the forward strand.
CCGGCGATGAAGGCTCGGCTGGCCGCGACCCATGCGGCCTTTTCACGCGCCTCTCGCAGATGCGGAAGCACTGCCTCGAAGGGCAGAACCTCGCCCCGCGCCCTGGCGTCCAGCCGGATCAGATGGAAACCGTAGCGGCTTTCGACCGGCTCGCTGATCGCGCCTTCCTCCATCGTGGCCAGAGCGGCCTCGAATTCCGGCACGGTATCTCCCGAGGACAGTTGCCCCAGGATCCCGCCATTCTCGCGCGATGAACAGGCGCTGTGCTGCGCCGCCAGCTTGGCGAAACTGCGCGGCGACTTGCGCAATTCGGCCAGGATCTGCATTGCGGCGTCGCGCGCGATGGCGCGGGCGGCAAGGTCTCCTGCGGCAGCGGGGAACAGGATATGCGCCGCCTCGAACAGGGAAGGCGCACGAAACCGTTCTGGATGTGCCTCGTAAAGGGCGCGCAGGGCGCCCTCATCCGGGGTTTCGGGGTCGATGGCGCCGTCCAGAAGCTGGCGGATCAGCGCCTCTTCCTCGACCTCCCACTGGCCGGGGGCAACCTCGACCGGATCGGGATCCAGGCCGCGCGCCCTGGCCTCTTGCAGCAGGATCTCGCGCAGGGCCAGCGCACGGGCCGCGGCCTTCCAGGCGAGCCCGGGCTTGCCCTTGGGGGCAGGATGGTTCTGCGCCTCGGCCGCGATGCGCTCGGCGCTGATGGTCACGCCGTTGACGGTAACGGGGGGAAGCAGCGGTTTCATGTCCACGGCGATCACTCCACCGAATGTTGCGCAGGATGCTGGCGGGCCATGTCATGCGCCGCGACCTTGCGGGCCACAGCCTCGCGCGTCGCCAGATCACGCGACATCGGACGCAGGCCGACATTCTCTCGCGCGTCGCGTTTCGAGCGCACGATCTGATAGCCCGGCCGCCACAGGTAACGCACCGGCGCCGACAGCATGTGCACCAGTCGCGTGAAGGGGAACACCAGGAAGATCGTCAGGCCCAACAGGATATGCGCCTGGAAGATCCACGATGCGCCTTCGACATACGAAGCCGGATCGGCTCCGAAATAGGCGATCGCCTGAGCCCAGTTCATGAACCGGACCATCTCGCCACCGTCCAGATGCTGCGCGGAAACGAAGATCGTGCAGAGCCCTAGCGTCAGCTGCACCATCAGCAAGATCAGGATGCCGCTGTCGGCGATGGTCGAATTCGCGCGGATGCGCGGGTCCGTCAGGCGACGGTGCAGCAGGATCATGCCGCCGATCCAAGCCATCACGCCGGCAATGCCGCCAGCCGCCATGGCCAGGATCTGCTTGGCCTCATGGCTGATGCCGAAGGCCTCGAAAATCCAGACCGGGGTCAGCAGCCCGACCAGGTGCCCGCCAAGGATCACCAGTACGCCAAGATGGAACAGGACGGAACCGATGACGAACTGCTTGCGTCGCAGAAGCTGGCTGGAGGATGATTTCCAAGTATAGGGATCGCGCTCATAGCGAACGATCGAGCCGAAGACCATGATGGTGATGGCGATATAGGGATATACCCCGAACAGGAAATTGTGCATCTGGGCCTCCTCAGCTGGCGGTCCCGGCCGCATTGCGTGCGGGTGCGGGGTCCATGCGGGCAAGAATATCGCGGCTGACCGGGCAGCCGGCATTCGGATCGGGACCAAAGGTCACTTGCGCCTCTGCCCAGACGGCGTCCAGCGCGGCCAGATCCTCGGGATCGTCGTCCTTGACGGCCAGCAGGGTCTCGACCTCTTCGGTTTCCGGGTCGGCTTCGGCGACGGCGGTCAGAGCCTCCAGCACAGCGGCATAGACGGATTCGCGCCGGATCAGCCTTTCGCCAAGCGCGACCAGGATATGACCGGCGTCGCGCAGGATCTCGCGTGCCTCGTCCAGGGGACGGGCCGACAGGAATTCCAGCAGCACCGGCAGGTGGTCGGGCAGTTCGGTCCCGCCCAGGTCGAAGCCGCCCGCACGATAGGTCTCAAGCAGATCGACCATCGCGCCGCCGCGGTCACGGCTTTCGCCGTGGATATGCTCGAACAGGTTCAGCGACAGCGTGCGCGAGCGGTCGAACAGCAGGACATAGCGTTCCTGCAAGTCGTAGATGTCATTCTTCGCGAGTTGGGTCAGAAGCGGGGTCAAATCCTCGATCCGCTTCGGTCCAAGCAGCCCATCCTCCAGCAGCGCAGCGCGCAGTTCGGGGATGGCGGCCTGCAGTTCTGACGTGGGATAGGTCAGAAGCAGGGAAAGAACCTTGAAGGTCTTCATGAAATGAACTCCTGCGGGCTGCGGAATTTCTTGCCCGAGAAAAGCTTGCCGGTGCTGTGGCCCGACGAGCAGCCGTTGCCGTCGGTAAAGCTGCACCCGCCGCCGCGAAGGTCATAGGCATCCTCGACCATTTCGCGGTGGGTGGTGGGAATGACGAAGCGGTCTTCGTAATTCGCAATGGCAAGCAGGTTATACATCTCGTCGATCTGCAGCGGGGTCAGGCCGACACGCTGGGCAACGCCCAGGTTCACCACGCCGTCGACGGTTTTCGAACGCATGTAGCTGCGCATCGCCAGCATCCGTTCCAGCGCGGCGGCGACCGGGGCCTCGTCCCCTGCCGTCAGCATGTTCGCCAGATAGCGCAGCGGAATGCGCAGCGAACGCACGTCGGGCATGTCGTCCTGCGCCGAGATCCGCCCCGCCTCGGCGGCGTTCTGGATCGGGGACAGCGGCGGCACATACCACACCATCGGCAGGGTCCGGTATTCCGGATGCAGCGGGAAGGCGATCTTCCACTCCATCGCCATCTTCCAGATGGGCGAGTTCTGCGCGCCGCGGATCCAGTCCTCGGGCACGCCCTCGGCACGGGCGGCCGCGATCACCTCGGGGTCGTTCGGGTCAAGGAAGACGCCCAACTGTGCGTCGTAAAGGTCCATTTCGGACTCGGTCGCGGCGGCCTCGGCGATCTTGTCGGCGTCGTAAAGCATCACCCCCAGATAGCGGATGCGGCCGACGCAGGTTTCCGAACAGACCGTAGGCTGGCCGGATTCAAGGCGCGGATAGCAAAGGATGCACTTCTCGGATTTGCCCGAAGACCAGTTGTAATAGATCTTCTTGTAGGGGCAGCCCGAGACGCACATCCGCCAGCCTCGGCACTTCTCCTGGTCGATCAGGACGACGCCGTCATCCTCGCGCTTGTAGATCGCGCCCGACGGGCAGGACGCCACGCAGGCTGGGTTGAGGCAGTGCTCGCACAGGCGCGGCAGATACATCATGAAGGTGTTTTCATATTCACCGTAGATGTCTTTCTGGACGCCTTCGAAGTTGTAGTCCTTGGACCGCTTCTCGAATTCGCCGCCCAGGATTTCCTCCCAGTTCGGGCCCCATTCGATCTTCTCGATCCGCTCGCCCGAGATCATCGAGCGCGGACGAGCGGTCGGGAACGCCTCCATTTCGGGGGCGGATTTCAGGTGGTCATAATCGAAATCGAAGGGTTCATAGAAATCGTCGATTTCGGGCAGGTCCGGGTTGGCGAAGATATTCGCCAGGATCCGCCATTTGCCGCCCTGCTTGGGTTGCAGGTGCCCGGACTTGGTCCGGGTCCAGCCGCCGTTCCAGCGCTTCTGGTTTTCCCAGTCCTTGGGATAGCCGATGCCGGGCTTGGTCTCGACGTTGTTGAACCAGGCGTATTCAACCCCCTCGCGTGAGGTCCAGACGTTCTTGCAGGTCACCGAACAGGTGTGACAGCCGATGCACTTGTCAAGATTGAGCACCATGCCGATTTGCGCACGTACTTTCATTCCGCTGCCTCCGGAGCTTGGGTTGCGGGCTGGTCATCCAGCGGACGGTCAAGCCAGTCCACCTTGTTCATCTTCCGTACGATCACGAACTCGTCCCGGTTCGCCCCGACCGTGCCATAGTAGTTGAAGCCATAGCTGAGCTGGGCATAGCCGCCGATCATGTGCGTAGGCTTCAGCACGACGCGGGTGACCGAGTTGTGGATCCCGCCGCGCAGGTTGGTGATCTGGCTGCCGGGGGTGTTCACGATCTTTTCCTGGGCGTGATACATGAAAGCCGTGCCTTCGCGCATCCGCTGGCTGACCACCGCCCGCGCGGTCAGAACGCCGTTCGTGTTGAAGACCTCGATCCAGTCGTTGTCGACCAGCCCGGCCTTTTTCGCATCCACTTCCGAGATCCAGACCACCGGACCACCGCGGTTCAGCGTCAGCATCAGCAGGTTGTCGGTATAGGTCGAGTGGATGCCCCATTTCTGGTGCGGCGTGATGAAGTTCAGCACGACGTGCTTTTCGCTGGAGCCAAGCGACTTGGTCGCGTGATGGCCGACCGTTTTCAGGTCTACCGGCGGCCGCCAGGTCACAAAGCCCTCGCCAAAGGCGCGCATCCATTCGTGGTCCTGGTAAAGCTGCTGCCGACCCGAAACGGTCCGCCACGGGATCAGCTCATGCACGTTGGTCCAGCCGGCGTTATAGCAGACCTCTTCGCTTTCGATGCCCGACCAGGTCGGAGACGAGATGATCTTGCGAGGCTGGGCCGCGATGTCGCGGAAGCGGATCTTTTCGTCTTCCTTGACCTCGGCCAGGTGCTTGTGGCTAAGGCCGGTCGTGCGGCTCAGCGCCTCCCATGCCTTCACGGCCACCTCGCCGTTGGTTTCGGGCGCAAGCATCAGGATGACCTCGGCCGCGTCGATGGCGGTTTCGATCCGGGCCATGCCCTTGGTCGGGCCCGCCTCGGTCACGGTGCCATTCAGGGCCTGCAGGTGGTGCACCTCGTCACGGGTATCCCACGAGATGCCCTTGCCGCCGTTGCCGACCTTCTCCATCAGCGGGCCAAGCGCGGTGAAACGCTTGTAGATATTCGGGTAATCCCGCGTGATCTCGATGTAGTTCGGCGCAGTCTGGCCGGGGATCAGGTCACATTGGTCGCGTTTCCAGTCGGCGACGAAGGGCTGGCGAACCTCGTCCGGGGTGTCGTGCTGCAAGGGCAGCTGCACCACGTCGGTTTCGACCCCCAGCACCTCGGGCGCGATTTCCGAGAACTTCTTCGCGATCGACTTGAAGATCTCCCAGTCCGACTTCGACTCGTAGGCCGGATCGACAGCCGCCTGCAGCGGGTGAATGAACGGATGCATGTCCGACGTGTTCATGTCATCCTTTTCGTACCAGCTGGCGGTCGGCAGGACGATGTCGGCATAGACGGCGGTGGTCGACATCCGGAAGTCGATGGTCACCAGCAGGTCCAGCTTTCCTTCCGGCGCCTTGTCGTGCCAGACAGCCTCGACCGGCTTCGCGCCGCCTTCCTCGCCCAGATCCTTGCCCTGCACGCCGTGATCGGCGCCCAGAAGGTGCTTGAGGAAATATTCATGCCCCTTGCCCGACGACCCAAGCAGGTTCGAACGCCAGACGAACATGTTGCGCGGCCAGTTTTCGGGCGCGTCGGGATCGACGCAAGACATTTCCAGCGAGCCGGATTTCAGCCCGCGGGCGACATAGTCCTTGACCTCGATGCCTTCGGCCTTGGCGGCGCGCCCGACCTCAAGCGGGTTGGTGCGCAGTTGCGGGGCCGAGGGCAGCCAGCCCATCCGTTCCGCCCGGATGTTGTAGTCGATCAGGCTGAGCTTGTCCCAATCGCCTTTCGGCGCAGTGGGCGACAGCAGCTCGCGCGCCGTCACGGTTTCATAGCGCCATTGATCGGTATGGGCATAGAAGGCGCTGGTGCCGTTCATGTGACGCGGCGGGCGGTGCCAATCCAGCGCAAAGGCCAGCGCCGTCCAGCCGGTCTGCGGGCGCAGTTTTTCCTGACCGACATAGTGGGCCCAGCCACCGCCGGACTGCCCGACGCAACCGCACATCACCAACATGTTGATGATCGAGCGATAGCTCATGTCCATGTGGAACCAGTGGTTCATCCCCGCGCCGATGATGACCATGCTGCGGCCATTGGTCTTTTCGGCGTTGGTGGCGAATTCACGGGCCACCTGAATGATCTTGTCGCGGCGGACGCCGGTGATCTTTTCGGCCCAGGCCGGGGTGAAGGGCACGTCGTCGTCATAGCTGCTGGCGACATTCTCGCCACCCAACCCGCGGTCGAGGCTGTAGTTGGCGCAGAACAGGTCAAAGACCGTCGCAACCAGCGCCTCGCTGCCATCGGCCAGCTGCATCCGTTTGACCGGCACGTTGCGAGTCAGGATCTCGCCGCGGTCGTCGCGGACGAAACCGTTGACAGCGGCAGCGCCGAACCATGGGAAGTCCACGGCGGCAACGTCGTCCCGATCCTCGTCGAGGATCAGGCTCATCTTCAGGCGGACATCGTCCTTGCCGGATTTCGCTTCAAGGTTCCACTTGCCCTGCTCGCCCCAGCGAAAGCCGATCGACCCGTTCGGCACCACGACATTGCCCGTGGTCTCGTCAATGGCGACGGTCTTCCAGTCGGGGTTGTTGGCCTGACCCAGCCCGCCATCGAAGTCCGAGGCGCGCAGCTGCCGACCGGGAACAAGACGGCCGTCCTGTTCGTCCAGACGCACCAGCATCGGCATGTCGGAATAGCGGCGGCAGTAATCCTCGAAATACTCGGCCTGACGGTCCAGGTGATATTCGCGCAGGATGACGTGACCAAAGGCCATGCCGATCGCTGAGTCGGTGCCTTGCTTGGCGTTCAACCAGATATCGCTGAACTTCGCGGCCTCGGAATAGTCGGGGCAGATCACGGCAGACTTGGTGCCCTTGTAGCGCGACTCGGTATAGAAGTGCGCGTCGGGCGTGCGCGTCTGCGGCACGTTCGAGCCCCACAGGATCAGATAGCCCGCATTGTACCAGTCGGCCGATTCCGGCACGTCGGTCTGTTCGCCCCAGGTCTGGGGGCTGGCGGGCGGCAGGTCGCAATACCAGTCATAGAAGGACAGGCAGGTGCCGCCCAGCAAGGACAGGTAACGCGTGCCCGCGGCATAGGAGACCATCGACATGGCCGGAATGGGCGAGAAGCCGAAAACCCGATCCGGGCCGTATTTCTTGGCGGTATAGGCGTTGGCCGCGGCGACGATCTCGGTCGCTTCTTCCCAGCTTGCGCGGACGAAGCCGCCCTTGCCGCGGACGCGGGTATAGCTTTTGCGCGCCTCGGGATCGTCCTGGATCGCGGTCCAGGCCTGGATCGGGGACATGGATTTGCGCTTTTCGCGCCATAGCCGCATCAGGCGCGCCCGGATCAGTGGCGTCTTCACCCGGTTCGCACTGTAAAGATACCAGCTGTAGCTTGCGCCCCGCGCGCAGCCGCGCGGTTCGTGGTTGGGCAGGTCGGGACGCGTGCGCGGATAGTCGGTCTGCTGCGTCTCCCAGGTCACGATGCCGGACTTGACGTAGATCTTCCAGGAACAGGAACCGGTGCAGTTTACCCCGTGGGTCGAGCGTACGATTTTGTCGTGGCGCCAACGCTTGCGATAGGTGTCCTCCCAATCGCGGTTCTCAATGGTGGTCTGCCCGTGACCGTCTGCGAAAGTGTCCTTGCGCAGGCTGGTCAGAAAATTCAGGCGATCCAGAAGATGGCTCATGGCTCTCTCCGTTTCGGGGTTATTCGGCGGGGGCGGCCGTGACCGCGCGCCCGTGTTCGATGTCGTGAAGCATGCCGCCGCGGCGCGTATAGATGCCCCAGGTGACGGCGATGCAGATGATATAGAAGATCAGGAAGCCCACGAGCGCCGCTTCGGCACCGCCCGTCAGGTGGATCGAGCTTCCGAAGGCTTTCGGAATGAAGAACCCGCCATAGCCCCCGATCGCGGCCGTGAAAGCGACGATGGCGGCCGATTCACGCTCGGCATGGCGGCGACGTTCGTCGGCGTCAGCCTGCGGGAAGATGCGGGCAACCTCTTTGCGCATGATGACGGGGATCATCTGGAACGTGGACGAGTTGCCCACGCCCGAGAAGAAGAACAGCGCCATGAAGCCCGCAAAGAACAGCGCGAACGAGGTGATGCTGAGACCCTGGATGATCACCAGGACCGATGCGATCATCCCGATGAAGACCCAGAAGGTCACGCGGCCGCCCCCGACCCGGTCCGCCAGCCAGCCACTGCCAGCCCGGCTGAGCGCACCGATCAACGGTCCAAGGAACGCGAATTGCAGGGCGTTGACCTCGGGGAAAGCCAGCTTGGTCAGCATTGGGAAGGCGGCGGAATACCCGATGAAGCTGCCGAAGGTGCCGGTATACAGCAGGCACATGATCCAGTTGTGCTTGCGGGTGAAGATCACCGCCTGTTCGCGGAAGCTGGCTTTCGCGTCGGCGATGTCGTTCATCCCCAGCCAGGCGGCGACCGTCGACATCAGGATGAAGGGAACCCAGACAAAGCCCGCGTTCTGCATCCAGACCTGACCGCCATCGGTAAGCTGCTGGGGCTGGCCGCCAAGGGCGCCGAAGACCCCGGCAGTGATCACCACCGGCACCAGGAACTGCATCAGCGACACGCCCAGGTTGCCAAGCCCGGCATTCAGGGCCATCGCGTTGCCCTTTTCCGAACGCGGGAAGAAGAAGCCGATATTCGCCATCGAGGACGAGAAGTTGCCCCCACCCAGGCCGCAAAGCAGCGCCAGCACGACGAAAATCAGATAGGGGGTCTCGGGGTTCTGCACGGCGTAGCCGATGCCCATGGCCGGGATCAGCAGCGACGCGGTCGAGATGGTCGTCCACAGCCTGCCGCCAAAGATCGGCACCATGAAGCTGTAGAAGATGCGCAACGTTGCGCCCGACAGCGCGGGCAGCGCCGCCAGCCAGAACAGCTGGTCCTGCGTGAAGTTGAAGCCGATGGCGGGCAGTCGCGCGATGACGACCGACCAGACCATCCAGACCGCGAAGGCCAGAAGCAGCGCCGGGATCGAGATCCACAGGTTGCGCTTGGCGATCCGCTTGCCGGTGCTTTCCCAGAACTCGGGATCCTCGGGGCGCCAGTCCTGCATCACGCGGGGCATTTCGGTCTTGCCGGGGGTATGGACCTCGGCCAGTTCGGGGAAGGTCGGCAGCTGGTCCAGCGCCTTGCCATGGGCCTCCCGCTCCATTGCGCGGATCGACAGGTGCATCCAGGCCAACGAGACAAGGACGACCAGCAGCAGCAGCACGAAGCACGAGGTATAGACCCCGGTCAGGTCCAGCAGCGCGCCAAAGACGATGGGCAGGATGAAGCCGCCCAGACCGCCGATCATCCCGACCAGACCGCCGACCGCGCCAACGTGGTTCGGATAATAGACCGGGATATGCTTGAAGATCGCGGCCTTGCCGAGGCTCATGAAGAAGCCGAGCGCGAACAGCGTGCCGACAAAGGGCCACAGGTCCATCTGCGTCGAGAAGGCGATGGCGCCATTCTTGCCGTGGATGACGTAGTCCGTCGGCGGATAGGACAGCATGAACAGGAACAGGATCGCGAAACCGAAGGTCCAGTACATCACCGTCCGAGCGCCGAAGCGATCCGACAGCGACCCGCCATAGGCCCGGAACAGGCTGGCCGACAGGCTGAAGGCCGCGGCCGCCATCCCGGCTGTCCGCAGATCGACGCCATAGACCGCGACCAGATAATGCGGAAGCCACAGCGCCAGCGCGACAAAGCCGCCGAAGACGAAGAAATAGTAAAGCGAGAAGCGCCAGACCTGCAGGTTCTTCAGGGGCGCGAACTGCTCGGCCAGGGATGGCGCCTTGATCCCGCGCGCACGGCGGTCGGCGAAATCCGGATCATCCTTCGCCAGAAGGAAGAAGGCCACGCCCATCAGCGCGATGGCGGCGGCCCAGATCTCGGCCACGCCCTGCCAGCCCATTGCGATCAGGACGAAGGGTGCAAGGAACTTGGTGACGGCCGCGCCGACGTTCCCCATGCCAAAGGTGCCAAGCGCCAGCCCCTGCTTCTCGGCAGGAAACCACTTCGAGACATAGGCGACGCCAATGATGAACGAACCGCCCGCGAGCCCGACGCCAAGCGCGGCAAGTAGGAAGGTTTCATAGCTGTTGGCCCAGGTCAGCGCGTAGGTTGCAAGCCCGGTCAGGATCATCTGCAGCGAAAAGACCAGGCGCCCGCCAAAGCGCTCGGTCCAGACGCCCAGGATCAGCCGCGTCAGCGAACCGGTCAGCACGGGGGTCGCAATCAGCAACCCATATTGGAACTCGGACAGGCCGAGTTCATCCTTGATGGTAATTCCGATGATCGAAAAAATAGTCCAGACAGCAAAGCACAGCGTAAAGGACAACGTACTGAGCCAAAGCGCTCGTTGTTGTTCGCTGTGCGTAGGAAACACCCGTTCCTGCATGGCTTGCTCCTGAGTATCTACGGAAATAGTCCGAAGTCTTCGATGCAGAACCACCACGGATTCGTAGCATCCGATTTGATATGGATCAATCTTTTCGGAAGACTTTCCAAAAAGCTACAACGATTGATCTTTACCCTTCACTCTCCTGACAAGGGTCAAGGGTCCAGTTGACCATTCAACCGCAGATGATTGCCCTTTTCGGGAGCAGCAATTACCAAAGATCAATTATAAAACTTCCAGAAGGTCGATTCGTGCGCAACGACGAGAAGCCAGCCATCCGTGACCTGCCCTTGTTCCGGGGCATCATGGACGAGACATTTGACACGTTGATGGCAGCCACATACTCGCAGGAATTCCCGCCCCAGCTTGACCTGTTCCGGCAGGGAGACCGCGCGGATTTCCTGCATATCCTGGTCGAGGGCTCGGTCCAGCTGCACACCGAATGGAGGGGACGAGAGGCGATCATGGCCGTCATCCGGCCGGTTTCCAGCTTCATCGTCGCGGCCTGCATCCCGGATGCGCCCTATCTGATGTCGGCACGCACGCAGGAACGCTCGCGCATCATCATGCTGCCGACCGTTGACCTGCGCACCGCACTGGGGCGTGACCCGGCATTGGCCGGCGCTGTGATGAGCCATCTGGCAATGAGTTTTCGCGGCATGGTCCGGCAGGCCAAGAACCTGAAGCTGCGCACCGGGCGCGAACGGCTGATCGCCTGGCTGCTCAGCCAGGCCCGGCGCGAGGGGAACCTGCACACCTTCACCCTGCCTTTCGAAAAGCGGCACCTTGCCTCGTATCTGGGGATGACACCCGAAAGCCTGTCACGGGTTTTCAACGCCCTGAAATCCGAAGGGATCACGCTGGACGGATCACGCGTCATCATCGCCGATCACGCCCGACTGGCCGAAGTTGCGGGCCTTGATGCGATGATGGATGACCTTGGGCCGGATAATGGCAGGGCAGAACCGTGGTCGCCGCATCCCGGTTCTTGGTAGGCGATTTTGGGGTCGCGATTAATCCGCGACGGAATTGCGAAAAGCCTCGCTGCGACATGGATTTGTCATGACATTTCCCCGGCACAATGTGGCAATTTGCCGCTTGCCGAAATGCCGCGCAGACCGTCCGGAAATGATGCCGGACGGAAGCCCCGAATTGGCGAACTGAAATCGCCAATTCCCCTCTCCAGCTGCAATTCTGTGGCGACAGGGCTTTCTTTTAAACCAGACGATTGATTGGCATTCGCGCCCACCCGCAGGGCATGCGATGCAACCGGCCCAGGGTTGTCGCCGGCTTGGGACGGGACACAACGGCGCGGATCAAAGCACCTCGCCGCCGTCGATGACCAGCGCCAGCCCGGTGACAAATGCCGAGCGCGGCGAAGCGAGGTAAAGGATGCCCTCGGCAATCTCTTCGGTCGAAGCCCAGCGGCCCATGGGAATGGTGTCGGCGACATAGCTTTCCAGCGCGGCGCGACCGCCCATCTGGCGTTCGAATCCGGCATTGAAGGGCGTGTCGACGAAACCGGGGCACAACGCGTTGAAGCGAATGTTGTCGCGCGCGTAATCCGCCGCCATCTGCCGCACCATGGCGACGGCGGCATGCTTGGTCGTGGCATAGGCGATCATGCCCCGGTCATACTGGCAGCCGGAATTCGACGCTGTGACGATGACCGACCCGCCGCCCTGCGCCCGCATCTGCGCGACCGCTGCCCGCGCGATGATGAAATGTGCCCGGACGTTCAATGCCCAGGACAGATCCATCTGTTCGGCGGTCACCTCTTCAAGCTTGCCGGCGATCTGGATGCCGGCATGGCTGTGGACCACATCAAGCCGCCCGTGACGGCCCGCGACATCGGCGATGCGCGACTCGATGGCCGCATCGTCGCGCATGTCCAGCGCATGAGCCTCGGCCTGGCCCCCGGCTGCGCGGATCAGGGCCGCTGTCTCATCCGCCAGATCCGCGCGCAGGTCGGTGACGATGACGGTGGCGCCTTCGCCCGCCATGGCAATGGCGCCGGCGCGACCGATCCCCGACCCAGCGCCGGTGACAAGGGCGATGCGCCCTTCAAGACGAGATGACATGAAGTCCTCCTAGTGCGCGTCCGGTTTGCCCCGGCGCAGCGTCAGTTGCGCGACGATCAGCACGGCAAGGGACGCCGCCATCACCATCGTGCCGATGGCATTGATTTCCGGCGTCACGCCGCGTCGGATCGACGAGAAGATATAGATGGGCAGGGTCGTCTGCGGACCCGCAACGAAGAAGGCGATGATGAAATCATCGAAGCTGAAAGTGAAACTCAGCAGGAATCCCGCGAAGATCGCAGGTGCCAGCATGGGCAGCGTCACCTGACTGAAGGTGGCGATCGGCCCCGCGCCCAGGTCCGAGGATGCCTCGATCAGCGCGCGATCCATGCCCTCGATCCGGGCGCGAACCAGGATGATGACCAGCGACATGGTGAACAGCACATGCGCGCCCACAAGCGAGCCGAAGCCCATCGACAGCTTCCACCCGGTCAGCGGCTCAAGCCAGGGATTGACGGCGCCGAAGACCGTGACCAGCGCGATCAGCGTGGCGATGCCGATGACGATGCCGGGGATCATCACCGCGACATAGATCATGCCGTCGAACAGCACGCGCAGGCGCCCACGCATCCCGGTCAGGGCAAGTGCCGCCATCGTCCCGAAGACGCTGGCGAGCACGGCCGAGGTGAACGCGACCGAGGCCGAGGTTTTCAGCGCGTCCACGACAAAGGGGTTCCCCAGCGCCTTGCCATACCATTGCAGCGAAAAGCCCTGCATCTGGCTGGCCGAGCGTCCCGCCGAAAAGCTGAACAGCGCGATGATGCCGATCGGCAGGTAAAGGAACAGATAGACCGCAAGGGCATAGATCCGCATCACTTCCTCACATCAAGCCGACATCGTCGCGCGCCGCGCCGATGCGGCGCAGGAAACGCATGTAAAGCGTGACCACCAGCAGCATGACCGCCACCAGCGTCACCGCCATTGCCGAGCCGAAGGCCCAGTTGCGCGATTGCAGGAACAGGTCGACCAGTGCGTTGCCGACGAAGAAGACCTTGCCGCCGCCCAGCATCTGCGGGATCAGGTATTCCCCCATCAGCAGGATGAAGACCAGCATCGAGCCGGTGGCGACACCGGGCAGCGACAGCGGCAGCGTAACCTGCAGGAAGCTGCGCCAGGGCGGCGCGCCCAGATCGCCCGCGGCCTCAAGCAAGCGGCGGTCCAGCTTTTCCAGACTGACGTAGATCGGGAAGAACATCAGCGGCAAATAGCCATAGACGATGCCCACCAGCACCGCGAAAGGGGTGTTGATCAGCCGGAAATCCCCCAGACCCATCGAGGACAGCAGTTGCGGGATCCCGCGGCCGCCCAGCAGAAAGATCCAGGCATAGGAACGGATCAGGATCGAGGTCCAGAAAGGCACGATCACCAGCACGATCAACAGGGTCCGCCATTGCGCACCGACCCGCAGCGCCAGGTAATAGGCCAGCGGATAGGCGATCAGTAGAGCGGCGATGGTACCTGCGGGAGCCAGGATCAGCGTGTTCTGGAAAGCCGTCCAGCGGCTTCCCAGGTTGGCATATTGCGCCAGCGTGAAGGCGGGCTGATAGCCGCCCACCGCGCCGCGTTCGCCGAAGGAATAGACCAGGACCAGGGCAAGCGGCAGCACCAGCAGCGCCGCATACCAAAGGCCAGCCGGGCCAAGCAGCAGCCAGCGCGCCTGTCTTCTGGAAATCGCCATCGCCTGCCCGCCTGTCCTATGCCGCCTTGAACCGCGCCATGATCTCGGCCCGGTTCGGATCGGTCAGTGTGACCGCAGCGCCGAATTCCAGCGCCGACAACAGCTCGGCCGCGGGATGCAGGATCGGGTCGTTCAACATCTCTGCCGGGATCAGGGCATCGACGCGCTTGTCCGGAACCGGATAGCCGTGGAACAGCGCCTCACGGGCGTTGACCTCGGGGTCCAGCAGGAAGTTCAGCAGCGCATAGGCACCTTCGCGGTTCGGGGCGCTGGTCGGGATGGTGTAGAAATCCGACCAGATCTCGCCGCCTTCCTTGCCCAGCGTGTACTGGATCTCGGGCAGGTCGCGGTTCATCTGCTTGGCATCACCCGTCCAGCACATGGTCAGCCACGCATCGCCATTGCGCATCGACGGCTGATAGTCCGAAGTGATGGCGAAAAGGTGCGGCTTGATCTCGATCAGCAGCTTCTCTGCCTCGGCCAACTCGGCCGGATCGACCGAGTTGAAGGAATGGCCGAAATATTTCAGCGCGTTGCCGATTGCGGTCAGCTGATAGTCATGGATGATCGTGCGCCCCGAGAAGTCGGTCTTCGTGACATCGAAGAAATCCTTCCAGCTGGTGAAGGGCTGCTTGGCCTTGCTGCTGTCCCAGGCCATGCCGGTCGTGCCCCACAGCTTCGGGATGGCGTAAAGCTTGCCATCCACCGTGCCGGGATCCGCGAAACGCGGATCGAACGAGGCCGCGTCGTAATTCGGCAGCTTCGACAGGTCGAGCGGCTCGATCATCTTCTGCCCGGCATAGGTGCTGATCGTGTAGTTGGTGGCGACGACCACGTCCCAGCCCGCACCACCCGCCTGCAACTTGGCGAACATCTCTTCGTTTGAGCCGAAGACATTGACCTGCACCGCCGCACCGGTCTGCTTCTGGAACAGGGCCAGGTTGTCGGGATCGTCGTAATTCGGCCAGGTGGCCATCGATACCTGATCGCCGATCCCTGCCGCCCAAAGCCGTGCGGGCATCGCTGACGCCAGCGCGGCCGTCGCCACGCCCAGTCCCGTCACCGCCAGGAAATGCCGGCGGCTGACCGAGCCTTTCTGGTAGCGGCGCAGTTCCGCCATGAATTCCTGCCGCGAGACAGGCCTGTCGTCCCTTGTCATCTCGTGCTTCCCCCTGTTGGTCCTATTCCTGTCCAAGGATCAGGCCGGCGCCGTGATCCCAATGCAGATGGGCGGTCGCGCCCACCGCGATGCCCGGCAAGGCCCGTTCGGCCTGCCGGGGCAGCAGAACCTGCAGCGCCCCCAGCGCGGGATGGGCCAGCAGGAATTCGATATGTTCGCCAAGAAAGATCATGTTCGTGACCTGCGCCGGGATCGACGGCGTTTGGCCGTCTGGCGCATTCGCGATCCGCAGCGTCTCGGGGCGGATCGCGACCTCGACTCTGTCGCCCGCCGATGCCGGATTGATCGCGGCGGTGGCGACCCGCTCGCCCGAGGCCAGCGCCACGGTGGCTATCCCGCCAGAAACCGTCTCGACCCGCGCCGACAGGATATTGGCGCGTCCGACGAAATCGGCGACATAGCGGTTCGCGGGCCGGTCATACAGGTCACGCGGCGTGCCGATCTGCGCGATGCGGCCCTTGCCCATAAGGCAGATGCGATCCGACATCGACAGCGCCTCTTGCTGGTCATGGGTCACCAGAACGAAGGTGATGCCCAGCTTGCGTTGCAGGTTCAGCAATTCGATCTGCATCTCGCCCCGCAGCTTGGCGTCCAGCGCGGCCATGGGTTCGTCCAGAAGGAGGATCTTGGGCTGGTTCACGATGGCGCGGGCCAGCGCCACGCGCTGCTGCTGCCCGCCGGACATCTGCCAGATGCGTCGCGGCCCGAAATCACCAAGCCGCACGGTATCAAGCGCGCGCGCGACGCGCGATTCGATCTCGGCCCTGGGCAGGCGCGGCCGAAGCTGGTTCAGGCCATAGGCCACGTTCTGCGCCACCGTCATATGTGGGAACAGGGCATAGTTCTGGAAGACCATGTTGACCGGTCGGCGATAGGCCGGGGTCGCGCCGACCGACTGGCCGTCGATCAGAACCTCGCCCTCGGTCGGGGTCTCGAATCCGGCCAGCATGCGCAGCGCCGTGGTCTTGCCGCATCCTGACGGGCCTAGAAAGGACAGGAATTCGCCGCGCCGGATGCGCAGGTTCAGCCGGTCAGCGGCCAGGACCGCGCCATAGCGCTTGGTCGTATCGGCGAACTCCGCCACGGCCTCGGCTGGGCTTACATCCGTCACATATGCCATCTGAACGTCTTTCCCTGTTGGTCAAGTCTCTTGCGGACTATTCCCTTCTGCATAAAAATGATAAGAAACACGTCTTTTGTTGTATATACCACAAAAGGCATAGTCGCAGGGAACAATCGGATGAGTTGGTCAAAGGACTGGATCGAGGGATCAGCCCGCGCGGTCGCGGCACTGCATTCGCCCGCCTTCCCCCAGGCGTTGATCGACGCCATCAGGCAGGTCGCGCCATTCGAGCACAGCGTGACCTTTGCCTATCTTGAGGACCGCCCGCCGCTGGCGCTGCATTCCGAATTCCCGGAATGGAAGCACAAGGTCATGGTCGAGGATTACCAGGCCGGTCCCTATCTTCTGGACCCGTTCTATCTGCACTGCACGGAATCGACCGAGCCGCGGCTGGTCCGCCTGCGCGACCTTGCTCCGGACCGCTTCTATCAGGGCGAGTATTTCCGCAACTATTATGTCCAGACCGAACTGGCCGAAGAGATCGGCTTCATGGTCGATGTGGGCGCAGCAAGGGTCGTCATCTCGGCCATGCGGGCATCGCGCGTTTTCTCGGCCCGCGAGTTCCGCGACATGGCGACGATCCTGCCCTTTGTCGCGGCCATCGTTCGCCACCATTGGGCCGATGTCGCCGACCGCTTCGCCAATGCGCCCGCCCCCGCCCCCACTCCCGATGGGGGCACCCGGCTGGCGGGATTGATCGACACCGCTTTCCGCAGCTTTGGCCAGAACCTGCTGACCCCACGCGAGGTGGAAATCGTCGAGTTCACGTTGAAGGGTCATTCGGCCGAGGCCACGGGGATCGCACTTGGCATCTCGCCCGGCACGGTCCGCATCCACCGCCGCAACATCTATGGCAAACTGCGGATCGGTTCGCAGGGAGAGTTGTTTTCGCGCTTCATCGCGGCGCTGTCCGAGATGGAGCGTTAGGACCGGCGACCGGCCTTACTCTTCAAAGGCGGCCAGGATGGGGCATTTGCCCTGATGGTCCCGGGCGCAGGCATGGGCCAGTCGTTGGAGGCTGTTCCGGGCGGCCTGCAAATCGGCAATATCCCTGTCCAGCTTGGCAAGTCGTGCTTCGGCCAGTTCACGGGCGCGGTCACGGTCCTGACCATTGTCCAACGCGATCAGTTCCCTGATTTCCTCTAGCGTAAAGCCTGCCCGCTGCGCCTTGCGGATGAAGCGCAGGCGGCGAAGATCCTCGTCACCATAGCGGCGGATGCCGCCGTCGCGCGACGGCGTTCCCAGCAAGTCGCGCCGTTGATAGAAGCGGACGGTTTCCACGCCCACGCCCCCGGCCTTGGCAAGCTTTCCGATCGTGAGCATTTTACCCCTTGATCCCGTACCATGGTACGGCACCTATATACGTACCGACATACCCATCCACAAGCACGAGAGGGAGTGACCAGGATGTCGGAACCCAGCGCAAATACCCGCCCGGACAAGATCGCGCGCCTGTACCGGATGATGATGCCCGACCACACCTGTCCCTATGGCCTGAAGGCACTGGACCTGCTGAAGCGGTCGGGTTTCGCGGTCGAGGACCATCACCTTGCCACGCGGGCCGAGGTCGATACCTTCAAGGCCGCGCACAGCGTCGCCACCACGCCGCAGATCTTCATCGGGGACAAGCGGATCGGTGGCTATGACGACTTGCGGCGGTACCTGGGCAAGCGGGTCGTCGACCCAAAGGCGACCAGCTATCGTCCGGTCATCGCGCTGTTCGCAATGACGCTGCTGATGGGGCTGGCGACCAGCTTCGCCGTCTATGGCACCCCCTTCACGATCCGGGGCATCGAATGGTTCATCGGCTTCAGCATGGCGGCTCTCGCCCTTCTGAAACTGCAGAATGTCGAGGCCTTTGCCACGATGTTCCTGAACTATGACCTGCTTGCCCGGCGGTGGGTGCGCTA
The DNA here is from genome assembly GCF_031854425.1 of Paracoccus broussonetiae. NCBI lineage: Bacteria > Pseudomonadati > Pseudomonadota > Alphaproteobacteria > Rhodobacterales > Paracoccaceae > Paracoccus > Paracoccus broussonetiae. Next base: position 192,858 of record NZ_JAVRQI010000002.1, read on the forward strand.
TTCCTATATCTATCCCTTCGCCGAGGGACTGGCGGGCATCCTGATGATCGCCGGCGCGCTGACATGGCTGTCGGTGCCGCTCGCGCTGTTCATCGGAACGGCAGGCGCGGTCTCGGTCTTCAAGGCAGTTTATGTCGACCGGCGAGAGCTGAAATGCGCCTGCGTCGGCGGGTCAAGCAATGTGCCGCTTGGCTTTGTCTCGCTGACCGAGAACCTGATGATGATCGCGATGGCGGTCTGGATGGCGCTTGGCGCGCTTGGCCTGCTGACCTGGGGTCATGCGATGTAGGGGGTCAGTCCCGTTCGCCCCAGAATTCGCGCAGGGCCGTTCGCCGGAACAGTTGGTCGCGGGCTGCGTCGCTGTCCAGATATCGCGCCGCAAGTGGCAGCAGCGGACTGTAATCCACCCGCTCGGGCACGCGCAGGAAAGGCCAGTCCGACCCCCAGACACTGCGCGCCGGGGTAAAGGCGGAGAGGATCTCGGCAATAAAGGGATCTGCCGCTTCGAAGGGCCAGGGGAAAGGTGCGAATTTGTGGTGGCCGGAAATCTTTATGGTGGTCGGCGCGGCGCGATCTGCCAGATCCAGTAGCGCGCGAAAGGCCGGCGCATCGCGGCCCTGCGACAGATCCGGCCTGCCGCAATGGTCGATCGCCAGGCGCACCGGACTGCCCGCAAACAGGCTTTGTGCGGCAAAGATCTCATCCCCCGCGAACTGGACGTCAAAGATCATGTCCAGCCCCACAAGCTTTTCGATCAGTGCGGGAAAGCGGCGCAGGTCCTCGGGGGAATAGTTCTGAAGCACGCAGGTCGCGCCGATGACGCCCTGCCGCTTCAGGGCGCAAAGATGGTCGATTTCGATATCCGGATCGACCACTGCCATCCCGCGCCACAGGCCGCCTGATTGCGCAATCGCATCCAGCATCATCGCATTATCGGTGCCATAGGCCGAGTTCGGCTGCACCAGCAGGACGCGTTCGATGCCATTTGCGGCAAGCACCGCGCGCATCTGGGCAAGCGTGGCAATCTCGTGCCCGGCGGGACGGTAATGCGTATCGGGCGCATAGGGAAAGCGCACCGGATCGAAAAGATGCAGATGGCAGTCGATCATGTTCTGCTTGCCCGTCACGGACCTGTTCCCCTGTTCAGCCGATGCACCGCCGCATTCGGCAGGCCCAGTGCTAGCCGCTTGTCGGGGATAGGTCCATCACCCGCGAAGATCGCCGCGCAGTTGCATCTCTGGCACGCCGAAGCGCCGGTTTCGAATGCGTCACCGATTCCTGAGTAAAATACTTGTGTTTTCATTTTCCCCTCCATAAAAGGCGCCCAAACATTTCGGAAGACGAGGGAAACTTATGAAACAAAGACTTATCTTCGTGCTGGCAAATGTGTCGACGCTTGCACTCGCCTCGGCGCTGAGCGCGCAGGATCTGGCGACCGCCCCCGAAACGGACAGCGTGGTCCTGGCCCCGATCACACTGGTCGCCGATGGCCGGGAAAACGTCGAGGCCACGGGCGGCATCACCGTTACCCCCGAGGATATCGAGGTTCTGCAACCTGTCGATGTCTCCGAATTGTTTGCGAGGGATTCCGCGATCACCGTTTCGGGCGGCGCCGGTCCGTCCAAGCGCATCCATGTCTTTGGGATGGAACAGTCGAATCTGGCCGTCAGCGTGGATGGCGTCCCGCAGGGCGTCACCAGCTGGCACCATACGGGATCGAATGTCATCGACCCCGCCTTCCTGAAATCAGTCGAGGTCGAGGTGGGCGCCGCAGCCGCGGATTCAGGCTTTGGCGCAGCGGCGGGCGCCGTGCGCTATGAAACCGTCGGCGCGCAGGACATGCTGGCCGATGGCCAGACGCAGGGCGGCCGCGTGGGACTGTCCTATGGCACGAACGGGCGCGGGGTGGCCGGTTCGTTGGCCGGCTACGGTATCCATGCCGGCTTCGACTGGTTCGTGATGCTCCACGCCGCCGATGGCGACAATTACGAGAATGGCGACGGCCGCGAAATGCCCGGGACCGCACCCGCGACCCAGGGCGCGCTGACCAAGCTGGGCTATGAATTCGAAGGCCATCGTGTCGAGCTGGCCTATGAATACAGCAAGGATGATGACGACCGCGTCATCAAGATGAACATGGACCTTGACCACGCGGATGAGGTCTTTCCGCTGAAGGTCACGCGCAACACGCTGTCCCTGAAATACAGCTCGACTGCGCCGACCGATGCCTGGGATCCCGAAGCGCTGGTCTATGTCACTCGCAATGAATACTGGCGTCCGAACTATGCGACCGGCGCGCGCCCCGTGAACGGCGACATGGATCTTGAGGTCAAGACCATCGGCGGCGAGATGAAGAACACCTATACCACCGGTCCGGGCACGATCACGGCCGGCATCGACTGGGCCTATGACGACTACCGCGTGGACAATTACGGCGACCGCGCGCCGCGCATCCACACGCTTGAGACGATGCAGATCGGGGCTTTCGTCCAGGGCCGGTTCGAATTCGACAATGGCATCGACGTCTCGACTGGCCTTCGGTTGGATCACCAGCGCTTCACCGACTGGAACGGAGAGCGGTTCAGCGATACCGGCGCCAGCGTGAACGGCACAGTCTCTTATGAATTCTCTGAGGGTTACGAGGTCTTTGCGGGTGCCTCGCAAACCTGGCTGGGCTATCAGGTGGGCGAATTCGGCCTGCTTCATGCCCGCGACGAATCCTTCGCCACCGATCCCGGCTATGACCCGGCCGAAGCCAGCAACATCAAGCTGGGCCTGAATGCCAACCAAGGCAACTGGACCGGGAACCTGACCTTCTTCGACACCCGCCTGAAGGGCCTTGGGGAATACGATACCGAAATCGGCTATCTGACCAACGCAGACGACTATCGCAGCAAGGGCTTTACCCTTCAGGGCAATTACAGCTGGGGCAGCGGCCGCCTCGGCACCAGCTTCACCAAGGCCGACGTGACCCAGAACGGAGAGGACGTGCTGCCGAATGGCGGAACCGTCGTGCCGGTCGGGAACATCGCCACGCTTTATGTCGATCAGGAGATCCCGCAATATAACCTGAAAGTCGGCGGGACCATCGAATGGGCAGGCAAGCTTGACGGCGACTATCTGACCGAAGCCGGGTTCGATGATCACGAGTCCTATACCGTCGTGAACCTGTATGGCGAGTGGCGGCCGCAGAACTACGAGAATGTCGTTCTGCATCTGGGCGTCGACAACCTGCTGGACGAAACCTATTACGAGCGTTCCAGCTATGTCCAATACGATGCACGCAGCGTCTATCCGCTTTACGCCCCAGGCCGGACGGTCACGCTGGGCCTGACGATGGACTTCTAAGCGATCCTTGCAGATCCGGGACAGGCCCCTTTGCGGGGCCTTTCCTCGTTCCGGCACCCGTCCCTTTCACTTGACTCTCTGCGCCTCGGATTCCCTAGTAATTTTCACGGCCATAGCGGCGGGGGGAAATTGATGGCGAGGCTTTCGATCCATACCCACGGGAAAGTCCGTCCAACCCGTTGGGCAAAGGCAGTGCCGCCCATCGCCAATTCCGCGCGGGCAGCCATGTGAATATCGGCCGCCTCGTCAAGATCAAGGCTTTGCTTTCCCGCGGCGCGCTGACGATCGGAAAGCGGCCGAAGATGCTTTACTGGCCCCGGTTCCGCTGGCGCGAGGGGCGTATCAGGATCGGAGATCGGGTTTCGATGCGCAACGGGGTGGTCATCGACGCGCAAAGCGGCCTGATCGACATCGGCGACAACGTCTCGATCAATGACTATGCGGTGCTTCTGGGTCACGGCGGCATCACCATCGGCAACGAGGTTCGCATCGCCGCCCATGCCATCATCGTCTCGTTCGAACATGGCTTCGACGACGCCCGGACGCCCATTCGCAGACAACCCCTGCTGAAGGAGCAGGTCGTCATCGAGGACGATGTCTGGATCGGAGCAGGGGCCAAGATCCTGGCGGGCAGTCATCTGGCACGGGGCTCTGTCATCGGCGCGGGTGCGGTCGTCAAGGGCCGGACACTTCCCGGCGGCATTTATGTCGGCGCACCAGCGCGGCTTCTGCGGCGGCGCGGAGAGCGCATGGCCCCCTGACATGGCGCGCCCGTCCGGGGGAGGCAACTTCCCGCCCCGCGCGATGGGTTTCGACGGAATTCTGCCAAGCATCCTAACAGGTTGAGAATATTGCCCCTCGCCAAGGAAAGCTGTTTACCTTGCGTCGAATATGACTTCAAAATGAACCCATCACTGCCTTGGCCGGCCTGAATCCGGTCACAATCCCGAAAGAATACTGCGCTTGTATCGGGGCGATGCCTTGGGCGTCCCCCGGAGCTGTCCCGCCCCCCGGCCGGATATTCGAAAGACGGAGGTGAGAAGTCACGATGGTCAGACCCGAACGAACATTGCTTGCTGCCGGCGCGCTGCTGGTGACCCTGATCTCGACGCCGGCGATTGCGGCCGAGACGGCCCCAGAAACGCTGTTCACGGACGTGCGGGTCTATGATGGCAAGGGCGACAGCCTCAGCGCGCCGACCTCGGTGCTGGTGCGCGGAAATCTGGTGGCGGAGATCGGCGATGACGCCACGGCCGGGGCCGATGCGGCCGTGATCGACGGCGGCGGGCGGACCCTGATGCCGGGGCTGATCGACGCACATTGGCACACGATGCTGATCCGCCAGACACCCGAACAGATGCTGTTTGGCGATATCGGCCTGATCAACCTGCTGGCCGGGGCCGAGGCAACGGCCACGCTGATGCGCGGGTTTACCACGGTGCGCGACCTCGGTGGCCCCTCATTCGGACTGAAACAGGCCATCGATTCCGGTGTCGTGCCGGGTCCCCGGATCTGGCCCTCGGGTGCGATCATCTCTGTCACCAGCGGGCATGGGGATTTCCGTCCGCTGAGTGATCTGCCCCGCGACAGCTCTAAACCGCTGTCCAGGGTAGAAGACCTGGGCGGCGCCATGATCGCGGACAGCCCTGACGAGGTGCGCCAGCGCGCGCGCGAACAGTTGATGCTGGGGGCAAGCCAGATCAAGCTGACCGCGGGCGGTGGAGTCGCCTCTCCTCACAGCCCGATCGACGTGTCGACCTTTACCCCCGAAGAGCTGGGCGCGGCTGTCGAGGCGGCATCGAACTGGGGAACCTATGTCACGGTGCACGCCTATACCTCGGCCGCGGTGCGCCGGGCGATCGATGCCGGCGTGAAGGTGATCGAGCACGGCCAGCTGATCGACGAGGACACGGCCAAATACATGGCCGAAAAAGGCATCTGGCTGTCGGCGCAACCGATCACGCATGAATTTTTCGGCGGCATGTTCCCGCCCGGCTCGGATCAGGACCAGAAGGCCGCAGAGGTCATGGAGGGCACCGACCGCCTTTACAAGCTGGCCAAGAAATACAACCTGAAGCTGGCCTTTGGCACCGATGTCCTGTTCTCGGAAGCGATGGCTCGCCAGCAGGGGCGGATGCTTGTGTCGTTGAAGCAATGGTTCACGCCCGCCGAAATCCTGCGCCAGGCAACATCGACGAATGCCGAACTGCTTCAGCTTTCCGGCCTGCGCAGTCCCTACAAGGGCAAGCTTGGGGTGGTCGAGGAAGGCGCGTTTGCCGATCTGCTGCTGGTCGACGGCGACCCGCTTGCCAATATCGACCTGCTCGCTGACGCAGAGCGCAACCTGCTGATCATCATGAAGGACGGCAGGATCTACAAGAATACCCTGTCGGAGTAGATTGTCGCATCGGCAGGGAAACCAGAAGCCCGGTCGTGGGTGCCAGGATTCCCTGCCTTTGCAGCCGAATTGCAATTGCCCGACCGTCAGGCGGGCGATTGCGGGTCATCGGCGGGTGCTTAGCACCCCATCCGGTGGCCCATCGCGCCGCCGCCAAGCGCGCCTGCCGCCATGGCGATATCCCGGCCCTTGCCGCCGCCAATGGCGCTGCCAAGGCCCGCGCCCACCGCTGCGCCGCCGGCCGTCGATGCGCCGCAACGCATTGCCGCTTGCTGCTGCGGAGTGGGGTTGCACGCTGCCAAGGCAAGTACTGCACCCAGGCTGATAATGACTGCTTTGATCAATTCGATCTCCTGCCTGTCCCGTTTCATTGAAGCACGGCCGCATTCTGCGACCGTGGCGCGGCCAAACTCTGCCTTGGCGCGGTCAGTGTCAATCAACCCGGCCATGCCGATCGGCGGAAAACCGACAGCCTTGCGACCTAGTCCGAGACCTTTTTCACGAATTGCGATTTCAGGCCGATCTGGCCAAAGCCGGGCACCTTGCAGTCGATATCGTGATCGCCATCCACCAGGCGGATGCCGCGAACCTTGGTGCCAACCTTGATGACGCTTGAAGACCCCTTGACCTTCAGGTCCTTGATGACCGTCACCGTGTCCCCATCCGCCAGCAGGTTGCCCACGCTGTCGCGGATCTCGGACCCGGCATCCGAGGCGGCAGGCGACCACTCGTGTCCGCATTCGGGGCAGGCAAGCAGGGAATCCGCCTCATATGTATAGGCAGAACGGCATTCGGGGCACGGGGGCAAGGTTTCGGTCATGGCTTCGCCCATAGCGCGACACGCACCAGAAGGACAGCCCGGGGTTCCCGTTGTCAGGGCCGCCGCTTTTCCAGGCGGATGTCACCAGCGTCTGCCTGGCGTTCGTTGCTCCAGCCAAGGTGGCGATAGAAACCCGCCGCGCGGGTGGCCTTGCCCGTCTCAAGCCATGCGACCGGGTGGTTTGCGAACAAGGCGTCCTCGGCCGCCTTGACCAGCTTGCGGCCAATCCCCTGCCCTTCATGCACGGGCAGGACGAAGGCAGCGAACAGCGATCCGGTGTCAGGGTCGATCATCGAGAAACCGACAACCTGCCCGTCCTTGTCAGCCACCCAGGCGCAAGGCGACGCCAGGATCATCGCAGTGATCGAGGCGGGCGTAATGCCCATCTCGGCCAGTTCGGCCGTGGTCAGCTGGTTTTCGGTCACCGAGGTCCGGATATGGAAGATGGCGGGAACGTCAGCTGGCGTCGCGGGCCTGATCTGCATGTCGGGATGTCCTGCATATGCGTGGGCGTTCACCCCAAAGACCGGAAAGCAGCCCTGCGGACAAGGCCACTTTCCGTTGTCACCTGTCCCGCGGATCAGTGATGGGCCAGAATCTCGCCGAGGAAGGCGCGAGTCCGCGCGTGGCCCGGATTGTGGAAGAAGGTTTCGGGGTCGTTTTCCTCGATGATCTCGCCATCGGCCATGAAGATCACCCGGTCAGCGACCTGCCGGGCAAAGCCCATTTCATGCGTCACGCAGATCATGGTCATGCCGTCGCGCGCCAGCCCGATCATGGTGTCCAGCACCTCCTTGACCATTTCGGGGTCAAGCGCGCTGGTCGGTTCGTCGAAAAGCATGGCTTTCGGTTCCATGCACAGCGCGCGGGCAATGGCCACACGCTGCTGCTGGCCGCCCGAAAGCTGTGCCGGATACTTGTCCGCCTGGTTCCCGATACGGACGCGGTCAAGATAGCGCCGCGCCGTCGCCTCGGCATCCGCGCGGGACTGCTTGCGCACACGCATCGGGGCCAGGATGCAGTTTTCCAGCACCGTCTTATGCGGGAACAGGTTGAACTGCTGGAAGACCATCCCGACCTCGCAGCGCACCGCGTCGACGGCCTTCTGGCTGTCGTTCAGGCGATGGCCCGATACGGTGATTTCGCCGCTCTGGATGGTTTCCAGATGGTTGATGCAGCGGATCAGGGTGGACTTGCCCGACCCCGAAGGCCCGCACAGCACGATCTTTTCACCCTTGCGGACCGTCAGGTCGACGGATTTCAGCGCGTGGAAGGAACCATACCATTTATCGACCTTGCGCATCTCGATCATGGCGGCTCCGTCCTTCTGGGACTGGTCCATCTGTCATCCTTCCCTATTTCGAGACGCCGGCCGACATGCGGCGTTCAAGGTAACGGCCGTAAAGCGAGAGCGGCCAGCAAATTGCGAAATACATGACGCCGACCACGCCGAAGACGATCAGCGGCTTGTAGATCTGGTTCGAGACGATCACCCCCGCGCGGGCCAGTTCGACAAACCCGACGATTGCCGCCAGCGAGGTGCCCTTGAGCAGTTGCACAAGAAAGCCGACCGTCGCTGGCAGCGACAGCTTGAATGCCTGCGGCAGGATCACGTCGAACATGCGGCTGCGGGCGTGCAGGCCAAGCGCATTCGCGGCCTCGGTCTGGCCCTTGGGCACGGACTGGATCGCGCCGCGCCAGATCTCGCCCAGAAATGCGCTGGCATGGGCGTTCAGCGCGAATGCGACGGCGGCCCAGGCGGGGACGTCGAAGCCCATCAGCGGCAAACCGAAATATGCCACGAAAAGCTGCATCAGCAGCGGCGTTCCCTGAAACAACCCGATCCAGGCAATCGCGGGATAACGCAGCCAGGCCCGTGACGAGACCCTCATCAGGGCCACGATCATGCCAAAGATGATCCCGCCGATGAAGCCGATGGCGGTCAGGATCAGCGTCCATCCCAACCCCTGCACGAGATAGGTAAGCTCTTGCGGTCCCATGTCGTCCTCCGTTCAGCGGTCAGGATAGTTGAAGGCACGCCGCCCGATGGCTGCGAGCGCCCACATCGTGATCAGCGAAATCACGAGATAGATCATGGTCAGCGTGAAATAGACTTCGAAGCTGCGGAAGGTTTCGGCCTCGATGCGCTGCCCGACCGAGGTCAACTCATAGGCCGAGATCGAGGTGCAGATCGCCGTGGTCAGCGTCAGCAGGATGAACTGACTGGACAGCGAGGGATAGATCGCCTTCAGCGCGGGCTTCAGGACGATCATGCGGAACACCTCGCCCCTGTGAAGCCCCAGCGCAAGCCCGGCTTCGGTCTGGCCCTTCGGAATGCTTTCGACACCGCCCCGGATGATCTCGATCGCATAGGCTCCGCCATTCAGCCCAAGCGCCAGGATTGCCGTCACCGTGGGGTTCAGGCGGATGCCGGCCAGTGGCAAGGCGAAGAAGATGAAATAGATCTGCACCAGGAACGGCGTATTGCGGATGATTTCGACAAAAGCCGTCACAAGGAAGCTGGAGAGCCACCTTTGGGCGCGCAGGATTGCGACCCCGCCCACGCCGATGATCATGGCAAGGATCATGCCGCAGACGGCCAGCAGCATCGTGCCCAGCACCCCGTAAAACAGGGCTGGCCAGGCATTCGCCACCACGCTGAAATCAAGTGTCATCTGCCCCTCCCCCTTGGCATATGGACCTATTCATCCCATTCCGGTTCCCAGTCGAAGCGCGAGAACCGTTCGCCCCGCGCCAGACCGTGAATGGCGCGCATATCCTCGTCATCCAGCTCGAAGTCGAAGATCTGAAGGTTCGCGCGCATGTTTTCGGGCCGGGAAGAACGCGGGATCGCGCCGACATGGTCCTGCTGGACCAGCCAGCGCAGCGTGACCTGCCCGGCGGATTTCCCGTGCTTCGCCCCGATCCGGTTCAGCAGGTCGGACTGGAATACCTTGCCCCGCGCGATCGGCTGATAGGCATTCAGCAGCATGTCGGCGCGGCGCATCCGTGCCAGCAGCTTCTCCTGCGAAAGATAGGGGTGATACTCGACCTGGTTGCAAAACAGATCGGCCTTGTGCACGTCCAGCGCCTCGTCAAGAAGCGCCACGGTGAAGTTGCTGACGCCGATCAGGCGCGTGCGCCCCCGCGCGCGCTCCTCGGCAAATGCGGCGAGTGTTTCACCCAACGGAACCTCGCGCGTCGGCCAGTGGACCAGAAGCAGGTCCACCTGATCGAAACCAAGCCGGTCAAGGCTTTCGTCCAGCCGCGCGTGGATGTTGTCGGGCGCAAGGTTGTCGAACCAGATCTTGGTGGTAACGAACAGCTCGTCCCGCGCCACGCCCGAGGCGCGGATCGCGCGGCCAACCTCGCGTTCGTTGCCGTAGCGGATGGCGGTGTCGATCTGGCGATAGCCCATCTCGATGGCCGCGCGGATCGCGTCCTCACCGGCGCTGCCGACCAGCTCGAAGGTTCCAAAACCAAGGGCGGGGATCCTTTCGCCGCGAATGGTCTTCCACATCATGACCGGGCCCCTTTCCGGACTGGTTGCGGGTCCAGCACGTGCAGCGCTGCTTCACGCAGCAGGCCTGCCCATGCCTCGGGTGTCATGCCCGCCGATTGGCGGTCGTTCGGAACCTCGACCGCGACGGGCAGATCGCCGGGCAGCGCCCCGAAGATCGCGCCAAGGTCGATCCCGCCCTGTCCCGGCACCAGCCTTTCGTGCCGGGCAGCAAAATTCAGCGCATCGCGGGTCGACGGAATTTCGGCGGGGCCGTCGCAGATCTGGCCATAGTTCAACCACTCACGCGGAATGGACGCGATCTCTGCCGGGGTGACACGGGCGCGAGAGACGTGCAGCGCATCGACGATCACGCCCTGATTGGGCTGGCCGGCGGCGCGCAGGACCCGCAGCGCGGCGGCAAGGTCCGCCAGATCGGACTGCGGCATGAATTCAAGGTCGGCAGACAGGGCAAACGGGGCCGCTGCCTCGCAAAGCGCCACAAATGAAGCGGTCAGGCGCGCCTCATCCGGGTCATCGCCAGCAACCAGAATGGCGCGGGCGCCCAGATCGGCCGAGGCTTCAAGGAAGGGCAGATATGCCCCGGCGCTGAAATCCGGGGCCAGGCGGATCATCTCGACGTCAAAGACCCCGATGCCGCTGTCGTCAAGCTGGCGGCGCAGTGCCCGGCGACGGATGGCATCCTCCATCAGCGGAAAAGCGATCCCGCCGGGCGCCGCGGGCAGCATCCGCAGGCCGACGAAATCATAGCCGGTCACCGCCGCGACCCGCGCCGCCTTTTCGGGGGGCGCGGACAGGCAGGACAGGAAGGAAAGTGACAGGGCGCGGTTCATGCGACGGCCCTTTGTCCGGCGGTGGCCAGCATCTCGTCCAGCGTGACGGTGCGGTCCTCGCGCGCGGCCATTTCGACGGCCAGGGTGGCGGCCAGCGTCGCCAGCCCGTCGCGTGCCGAGATCAGCGGCGCCGCTTCGCGCCGGATCACGGCAAGAAAATGGTCGAGCTGATTGACATAGGTGCGCGATCCATCGCCGGGGCGATGCTCGCGCAGCAGGGGATGCTGCCAGTGGTGGTCCTGTTCGGCGTGACGCCACAGATACATGTCGGACACCGACAGCGCGGCCTTGCGTCCGGCGATGAACAGGCACGGTCCGGGTTGCGACGGATGATAAAGGGCCTGACCCGAGCAATATTCCCAGGCCCACGGACTGACCGCGGCATCCGAGATGACGAAGCTGCCGAGCACGCCATTGCGGAAGCGGATGGCGATGCTGGCCGTATCCTCGACCGCAAAACCCCGAACCGCCGACGAGGTGAAGGCACGCACGCTTTCGATCTCTCCGACCAAGTGGCGGAGCGCGTCGATGTCGTGGATCAGGTTGATGAGCAGTGGCCCGCCACCGGGCTGGCGACGCCATTCAGCCTGAAAATAGGGCTCTGGCTTGTCAAACAGGGTCATCCCGTTGACAGCGACCAGGCCGCCAAGTTCGCCAGCGGCGATGCTTTTCTTGGCCGCGCGGATATCGGGGCTGTGCCGGCGGTGATGGCCGACCAGTACCGGGACACCCCGGTCCTCGGACGCCTCGGCGATGCGCGCTCCGGCGGCGACGGTATCCGCCACCGGCTTTTCGACCAGGCTGGCAATGCCGCGATCGATGCAGGCCAAAGCTGCGGCTTCGTGGAGGCGATTGGGCAGGGCGATGATCGCACCGTCGGGACGGGTCTTTTCCAGCGCCTCGACGTAAGCGGAGAAATGCGGAACGGAAAGCCGCTCGGCAAGTGCCTTCCCCTCGGGCGAGGGATCACAGATGGCGGCCAGTTCCGCGCCCGGATGGGTCTGGATCAGTTCGGCATGTTCGCGGCCGATCAGGCCGGCACCCAGCAAGGCAATGCGGATCATTGGGTCCACTCCTTCATCGCCCGCAGGGCAAGCCGGTATCCAAAGGCGCCGAAGCCCGCCATGACCGCGGTGGCCGTGCGCGAGACCAGAGATTTGTGATAGATCTCTTCGCGCTGATGCACGTTCGAGATGTGGAGTTCGATCTTCGGCTTGTCGAAGGTCTTCAGCGCGTCAAGGATCGCGATCGAGGTGAAGGTATATCCGGCCGGGTTGATGACGATGCCGTCGGCCTGGGTCCGGGCCTCATGGATCCACTGAATGATCTCGCCTTCAAAATTAGACTGGCGGAAGACGACCTCCAGCCCCAGTTCGGCGGCATCGGCCTCGCACCACTCGCGGATCTGGTCCAGCGTGATATGGCCGTAAATCTCGGGCTCGCGCTGACCCAGAAGGTTCAGGTTCGGGCCGTTCAGGACATAGATCTTTCGCATCGTCAGCCTTCGCACATGTTCGGTCGGCTGGCAGCCGCATCGCGCGGCTGCCATCGTTCTTGTCACCGGCACGGGGCCGGTCGATTACTGGACGGTATAGGGGACGCCTTCGAGCGAGGCGGGGAATTGCGGCAACCCGGCCCCCAGCCATTTCTGGCTGATCGCCTCAAGCCGGCCGTCGGCCTTGATCTTCTGGATGAAGGCGTTCAGCCAGTCGTTCGCTTCCTTGTCGCCGGGCTTGGTGGCAACGCCCATCCACTGCTCCTGGAATACGACCTTCTGTTCGAAGTCGTTGCCCGGCGCAGCCTTGTCGAGGTTGATCTTGTAGGTGGTGTTGCCACCGATCGCATCGACCTGACCCGAGACGAGCGCCTGCATGGTCGAGCTGTCATCGTCAAAGCGGCGGATGTTCGGCACGTCGCCCAGAAGCTTGGTGATGGCCGTGTCCTGCGCCGCGCCGCGCGGAACGCCGATGTTCATGCTGCGCGCATCCTCGATCGTCTCGATCTTGTTCTTGGCGCTGGACAGCAGGATGATCTTCAGCCCGGCATAGGGTTCGGTGAACTGCACGACCTTGGCGCGTTCGGGATACATGCCCATCACGGCCATCTGGAGGTCGACCTTGCCGGTCAGCAGGTTGGGAATGCGCGCGGCGACCGCGCCCGGAACAAACTCGACCTTGACGCCAAGCTCATCGGCAATCAGGCGGGCCACGTCGACGTCATAGCCGATATTCTGACCGCTGGCATCGATCGAACCCCAGGGCGCCTGTTCGCCCATGACGCCGATGCGGACGACGCCGGCTTCCTTGATCTTTTCCAGTGTCTGGGCTTCTGCGTGCGAGCCGAAGCCCGCCAACCCCATCGCGGCAACCAGTCCAAGCGCGGCTGCGCGGAACGAGAATTTCAACGTCATTCTTCCTCCCCAGAAATTGAGACGACCTGTGTTGGGAACCCGCGCGGTCAACGATGGCCCGCGCAGTTGCTTATCGGGCGAATCCTCCATTCGCTCGTCCGTGTTAATCAACTAGTTGGTTAATGTCAACGACCGCGCTAGGATGATCCTGCTTCCAAAGCAAGGACGCGAGGCGGATGACATGACCAACAGCATTGATCTGAATGAAGAAACCAAGGTTGTTCCGGGGGAACGCGCCCCTGAACGGCGCCGTCGCGCCCTGCTTGATTCGGCGATCGAGGAGTTTTCGACCTTCGGCCTTGGTGGGGCCAGGGTCGATCGGATCGCGGATCGCGCCCGGACGAACAAGGCGATGGTCTATCATTACTTCGGCAGCAAGGAGGACCTTTACCTTGCTGCGCTTCGTGACATCTACGCCGGTATCCGCAAGGCAGAGATGGCGCTGGACCTCAGCCCGGAGCGTCCCGAAGAAGCCGTGACGCGGCTGATCGAGTTCACCTTCCGCTATTACATCGAACATCCGGCCTTCGTTCGCATCATCAATACCGAGAACCTGCACGGCGCGGCCCATCTCAAGGCGACGCGGGACATGACCGAGTTGAACCGGACGATACTGGATCAATTGGGGGCCATACTCGACAGCGGGGTCGAACTGGGCGTCTTTCGCCCCGGAATCGATGTGCTGGACCTGTACATCTCGATCTCTGCCCTCGGTTTCACCTATGTTTCGAACCGCCATACGCTTGAAGTCCTGTTCGGCCGCGAATTGCTGGCAGCCGACCGCGCCGAGGAGCGTTTGCGCACCATCACCGAGATGATCCTGCGCTATCTGCGGGCGGACTGACCGCCACGGATTGGAGTTGGCGATAATGCGCGACGGTCTGGGCGATGCCTTCGGAAAGCGACGTACGACGCGCGGGCCCCAGCAGATGAGCAAAGGACACGTCGCGAATTTCGGGCGCCATCGGCACTTCGGGGCCCGCAAAATTGATCCTGGCCCCCGGCACTTCCGTTAGGATCGCGGCGACAATTTCGGGCAGGTCGACAGTGCCACCGGTCAGCGGAAAGACATGTGCCCCATCGGCGCTCGATGTGGCCGCGGCGGCAAAGGCTGCAGCGACGTCGCCGACGAAGACCAGATCCTGAGGACCGGAGTAGCCGATGGTATAGGAACGACCCGCGACCGCTTCGCGGCAGGCAAGGGTGGGGCCGGCCGTCAGCCCGACCTCGCGGCCCGGGCCATAGACAATGGTGGGACGGAACCCGATGCTGGCGATCCCTTCGTCCAGCCAATAGGCGCGGGCCGATGCTTCACAGGCCAGCTTGAACGCCCCGTACTGGGTGACGGGATGGGGAACGGCGCCATCGTCGGGACCAAAGACCGCCGCGCTGCTGGCATAGACCACGCGGCGGATATCCTGTGCGCGGGCCGCCTGAAACACGTTCAGCGTGCCGATCACGTTCACCTGCGCGCCAAGCACCGGGTCTTGCCGACACGCCGGGGTCAACAGCGCGGCCAGATGAATGATCGCCGTGCAATCGCGCGCCGCGTCCAGCAGGGCGGCGGCATCGGTGATGTCACCCTGCACCCATTCCACCCGTCCGGCTTCGGCACCCGCAATCTCATGCAGCACACGGCGGTCAGTCGAGCGGTCGAAGATGCGGATCGCATGCCCTTGCCCCGCCAATTCGCGCAGGATCCAGGCCCCAAGAAAGCCGGCACCGCCGGTGATCAGGAAACGGCTCATGCCGCACCCTCCATGTCTTCCGAGGTCAGGGTAAAAGCCACATCATACAGGTTGATCTCGGCACCGGTCAGCAGGCCCGTCTGAAGTGCAAGGTCGCGCGCGCGGCCAACCGAGGCGACCAATCCGGGCCGGGACGATCCTTCGACCAGCAGCACCGCGTCGAAACCCTTCTCGGCCATTTCCGAGCGGATTTCCGTTTCGCGCGTGCGAACGGAGGAGACTTCGGCCCGTGCCACGCCCAGATGGACGGCCGCGACGCCGGGCAGTGACAGGATCGCATCGACCAGCGGCTGTGCTGCCCCCTGTTCAAGCCCGCTTTCGCCCCCGTCACCGGAGAAGGCGAAGCGTATGGTGGCCATGGCCCCACCATCGCCAAGCCCGGCATGAGCGATGCGGCGGCATGCGATGCGCAGGAAATTCTGAAAACTCGGCGCCACGTCCGAGGTCCAGGGGGTCGGATTGTTCAGACGCTCCAGATAGGCGGGCGAACGGAAGACCTCGACATCTTCTCCCGCATAGATGGTGCCGAAGACATAGCGCGCGGCATCGGGATCATGCAGGCGCTTTCCGGTGCGAAAGCCGGGGATCGACAGTCGTTCGGGCATGTGCTCACGCGTGTGCCACTCGATGTAGTTTTCCTGCGCGCCCTCGGCAATGTCATGCCAGATCGCCAGGAATGCGCCGCCCTTCAGTCCCATTCGGTATCCTCCGTCCCTTGATGTCGCGCTTGACAGGCCGCCTCCCCGCGCGCCAGTTAGGCTACTAGGATGTTAGTTGGCCGTCTTGTCAAGAACGATGAGTCGGAACGACCGGAGGGAGGGAAATCATGCAGACGCAGGAAACGCCGCGCGTGGCGATCGTGACCGGGGGGGCCGGGGGACTGGGCCTGCCCATTGCCCAAAGGTTGGCGGAAAAGGGCCATAAGGTCGCGATCTGGGACCTTGACGCCGAACGCGCCGAAACCGCCGCAGCGGGACTTCCGGGCGCGCGCGGGTATGCCGTCGACGTCACCGACCGTGACGCCGTGAATGCGGCGACCACCCGCGTGGTCGCGGATATGGGCCCGCTGGGGATTCTTGTGACCAGCGCGGGCCATAACGGACCACTGGCCCCCTTTGCCGACTATCCGCAAGAAGGGTGGGACTTCGTCATGTCGCTGAACCTGAACGCGGTGTTCCACTGCTGTCAGGCCGGCGTTCGCGAGATGCTGAAGACCGGCTATGGACGCATCGTCAACATCTCCTCGATTGCGGGGAAAGAGGGCAACCCGAATGCCGTCGCCTATTCCGCGTCCAAGGCTGGCGTGATCGGGTTGACGAAATCGGTCGGACGAGAGCTTGCGACGACCGGGATCCGGGTGAACTGCGTCGCCCCCGCCGCAATTGAGACCGAGATGATGCAGCAGCTGACGCCGGAGTTCCGGGCCTATGTCACCTCGAAAATCCCCGTGGGCCGTCTTGGCCGCGCGGATGAGGTTGCGGCGCTGGTCGCCTGGCTGGCATCCGAGGAATGCTCGTTCTCGACCGGGGCCGTCTTTGACGTCTCTGGCGGCCGCGCGACGTATTGAGGGGACAGGGGATGTATGCAGATCACCGGCTTTCGCTCGCCTATCTCACGGTCCAGGGTTGCCCGCCTTTGGATCACGTTCGCGCCGCAGCGGCCGCGGGTTACGACTCGGCCGGGTTGCGGCTGATCGCACCCCTTGGTCTGGACCTCGCCCATCCGATCGTGGGCGACAAGGCACTGATCGGACGGTTGAAAAGCATTTCCGCGGAGCTGGGTGTCGACTTCCTTGACGGAGAAGTCTTTACCCTGACCCCGGCTACAGATGTCCGTGAATGGCAGGCAGTGCTGGAAACTGCCGCAGAGTTGTCCATGCCGCTCATGCAGATCACGTCAGAGGATCCCGACCGCAACCGCGCTGCGGACAACCTGGCCCGTATCGCCGGCATGGCCGCGGATCACGGCATCGCCATGGCGATCGAGTTCATGCGCTGGCGCACCGCCGCGACGATCGAGGATGCGGCGGAACTGGCCGGGCTTTCAGGGGCACGGAATGTCGGCATCCTGCTTGACGCGCTGCATCTGTCGCGGTCGGGCGGCTCGCCTGCGGCCGTCGCCGCCCTTCCTTCCGACCTGATCCTGTATCTGCAACTGTGCGATGCCGGGGCGGACATGCCAGCCGACGATCCGTCATGCATCGCCGAGGCGCGCGGCGGGCGCCTGCAACCGGGCACCGGTGCGCTGTGGTTGCGCGAATTGATGGACGTTCTGCCTGCGGATATTGCGATCAGCGTCGAGACCCCGAACAGCGCCGATCATGCGCTGGACTTCACCCAGAAGGCACAAAAAGGGATGGATTTCAGCCGCCGTTTCCTTGCTTCGCTTGGGCGATAGTCAGTCCTCCAGCGGTCCGATGCCCTCCAGCACCGGGCCGCGCCCTGGCCGTGGCCCCACTGGCCATTCTTCCTTGAACCGGTCGGCCATCTTCAGAATGTGCTCGCCCAGCAGATCGCTTGCCCCGGCAAGGTCGCCCTGTTCTAGCAACGCGATGATCTGGAAATGCTCGGCGCTGGCGCGTTCCTGCGTGGGCGAGACGGCGCGATGCGAACGCAGTGCGGCGACCTTGCCGGCCACCATGCGATAGGCATCCAGCAAATAGGAATTCTCGCAATTCTCGATCATCGCGTCGTGATAGGCCATGTCGGCGCGCGCCGCCGCCAGCGTATCGCCCACATCCAGCGCCTTGCGCATCGCGTCGGCCGCATCCCCCATCGCAGCGAGGGTCACGCGGCGCTTTTCCCGGAACGCCAGATGCAACATCTCGACTTCGATCAGGCGCCGAAACTGGGCCAGATCTTCAATGTCGCGTGCGGTCGGCCAGAAGACAAAGCTGCCGCGCTGCGGCCGGACCACGATCAGACCTTGCTGTTCAAGGGCGGCGAAGGCCTTGCGAACCGGACTGCGGCTGACCCCCAGGCTAAGCGCCAGCTTGTCCTCGGACAAAAGCTGGCCCAGCTGCAGCTCTCCGTCCATGATGGCCCGGCGCAGGCGCTCAGTGATCCGCTCAGTCAGGAAGCCGCGAATACGGGGTTCGACCATCGGATCTCTCGTTGATGGCGGATGTTACCCTTGGGACACTAGTATGTCATGACTGACGCGGCAAGATCCGCGCCGCGGCCGATGGCTTGGGCGACGCGACGGGATCCGCCGCGCCGCGAAACGGATCAGCTTTCGCCAAGCCATTCCTTGATCCGGTCGGGATGGTCGGTGACAAATTTCTCGACCGCGGCCTCATACGAGGTTTCCTGAGCCTCGAACATGCCTGCCTCCAGTTCATCGATGGGCAGTTTCATCCGCGACAGGAAGGCCGCAACTTCGGGGTGGTCCGCCTTGAAATCCTTCGCGGCAAGGATGTTGACGGTCTCGGCCTCGCCCAGCGAGCCCTTGGGATCGTCGATATAGCGCAGATCATACTTGCCGAACATCCAATGCGGGCTCCAGGCGGTCGCGACGAACCATTTCTTGGAGCGCATGGCCCGATCCACCGTGGTCAGCATCCCGGCCTCGCTGGAGATCTGCAGCTGATAGTCCAGCCCGTAATCGCTGACCGCCTGCTGCGAAAGCCGCGTCAGGCCGGCGCCGGGATCGATGCCCTGAACCACACCGCCCAGCTTTTCCTTGACCTCGTCCTTCTTCAGATCCTCGATCGACGAAATCTCGCTTTCGGGGACATAGGCGGGAACGACCCAGCCCAGCTTCGCGCCGTCATAGATGACGCCAAGATTTTCGACGTCATCCTTGACCCGCGCGTAATAGTCGGCATGGGTTTCGGGTAGCCAGGCCATCATCATCAGGTCGATATCGCCGCGCGTCAGGCCCTGATACAGCGGCGCGATGTCGGTCTGGACCAGCTCGACCTTGGTATCCAGGTTGTCCTGAATGACCTTCTGGGCCAGTTTGGTGACGAATTCGGCGTCGGACCAGGCGGACCAGCCGATCTTGACCGGCTCGCCGCCTTGGGCAAAGGCGCCGGTGGCCGAGGCGCCTGCCGTCACGGCGGCCAGCGCAAGGGTTCTGAAAGTCTTGAACATGTGTTCTCCTTGTTTGGTTCAGGAGTTCGGGCGACGCGGACCAGGCGCCGCCACCGGGTTCGGCAGGGTCACTTGCGGGCGGGTTCACCCACCAGCGGCACACCGGCCGAGCGAAGGGAAAGGCGACGGAAGAAACCCGACCCGCCCTTACCAAAGCTTTGCGTGATGCGGTCCAGGATCACGGCAAGGATGACGACGGCAAGGCCGCCCTCGAACCCTGCGCCGACATCCAGCCGCTGGATGCCGGTCAGCACGTGATTGCCAAGCCCGCCCGCTCCGATCATCGAGGCGATGACGACCATCGACAGCGACAGCATGATGGTTTGGTTCACCCCCGCCATGATCGAAGCCATCGCGTTCGGCAACTGCACCTTGAACAGCAATTGCGAGGGGGTGCAGCCGAAGGCCAGACCCGCCTCGACATATTCGGGATCGACTTGACGGATGCCAAGGTTGGTCAGGCGTACGACCGGAGGCATCGCGAAGATCACTGTCGCAATGGTTCCCGGCACCACGCCAAGTCCAAAGAACATGGCCGCCGGGATCAGATAGACAAAGGCGGGCATCGTCTGCATCAGGTCAAGAATCGGCCTGACCAGCGACGCCGCGCGTTCCGAGCGGGCCATGCCGATGCCCAGCGGAATGCCCAGCACCACCGCGATCAGCGTTGCCGACAGGACCAGCGCCAGGGTCTGCATCATGCCCTGCCACAGACCCATGTGATGGACCAGCGACAGCGCAAGCAGCGCAAAGACCGCGAATTTCCACCCGACGCGCCATAGCGACAGCAGTGCAAGGATAGCGATACCCGCAAGCGGCGGGACCGCAACCAGCAGGTTTTCGACCCCGTTCGCGACAAAGCCGATCGCCGCGGCGATCGCGTCCAGCGCAGGGGTGAAATTGTCCAGAATGTAATTGACGACCATGTCGGCGCCCTGGCCGACACTGAAATCCAGCTTCATGATTTATCCGTTCCGTTCGGCTCAACCGGCGCGGTCAAGGGTTTCAAGAAGCGAGGATTTGCTGATCGAGCCGATGTAGCGGCCATCCTCTTCAACGACCGGCAGGGGCCAGCGGCTTTCGGCGACGCGGCCCAGGATATTGGACAGTGGCTCGGACGCCGGGATCGGATCACTTTCCCGCAGGAAGGCTTCGCGATAGGGATCCGGCGCATTCGCGCGCAGCTTCTCGACCAGCAAGTCCTGACCGATCATGCCGTGATAACGGCCGTCGCGCCCGACCAGCACGGCGAAGTCCAGGCTGGACCGTTCCATCTGCCGCAGCGCCGAAGCTGCCGAAACGCCCTGCCGCTCGATAATCGTCAGGCGACCCTTGCGGGCGATGTCGCGGGCCTTGAAGACCTGGCTGACATCGACATTGCGGAAGAACGACCGAACATAATCATTCGCCGGTTTCGAGACGATCTCGTCCGGGGTGCCGATCTGCACGATCCGGCCATGCTGCATGATGCAGATGCGATCACCGATGCGCATCGCCTCGTCGAGGTCATGGCTGACAAAGACGACAGTGCGACTGCTTTCGGCCTGCAGGCGCATCAGCTCATCCTGCATCTCGGTGCGGATTAGCGGGTCGAGCGCGGAAAACGCCTCGTCCATCAGCAGGACACCCGGTTCGCCGGCAAGCGCGCGGGCCAGACCGACGCGCTGCTTCATGCCGCCCGAAAGCTCGTCGGGACGGCTTTGGGCATAGGGTTTCAGGCCTACCGCCTCAAGCGCGGCCATCGCCTTGTCCTTGCGCTGCGCCTCGGGCATGCCCGAGACCTCAAGCCCGAAGGCCACGTTGTCCAGCACATTGCGGTTGGGCAGCAGGGCGAAGGACTGGAACACCATGCTCATCTCCCGGCGGCGCACCTCGATCAGGTCGCGCCGGGACATGCGCGTGATGTCCTGCCCTTCGATCTCGATGCTGCCGGAGGTCGGTTCGATCAGGCGGTTCAGCAACCGCAGCAACGTGGACTTGCCCGAACCCGACAAACCCATGATGACGAAAATCTCGCCCGAGTGGATTTCGAAACTGGCGTCATCGACGCCGATCGAGCATCCCGTGGTGGCGAGAATGTCGGTCTTGGCCTTTCCGGCCCTGGCCATTTTCAACGCATGGTCCGGCTCGTCGCCAAAGACCTTGTAGACGTTTCTTGCCCGAACTTTCACGCTGGGCGAACCAACGTGACCAGTCTGCAAATCTGTCAAAAGCTGACTCCAAATAATGATGGGCCCGCGTGTGCGACACGGGGCTACCTTGCGTGCTCTCCAGTGCGATCAAAGCGCGAAGGCAGAGCCCTCAAACGCGAACCGGATCATTCCGGCGATCAATGATGTGTGTGTTCAAGTATATAGCCTCAAGATCTGGTGTCCACCCGCCGGGACGGATTCCCGCCCAAAAGGGAAAACAGCCATCAACTTCAGACTGAAAGGGACGCCTTGATGCAGTCGCGCAGCGCCGCGGCGACCACGGGATTCAGGACAAGATCGAGGGATAGACCCCGGTCATCGACAAGGCGAAACCGGACGTGGTCCGGCCCGATCTCGGTCACGCTGAACGACACCGGAGACAGTTCGCGGACCGCAACGGACGCGCCTTCGTCGCGTGGAACGCCAAGCAGCATCCGCCGCTTGGCCAGGGCCAGTTCGCTGTCGGTCATATCGCATCCGCTGCCATCGTCCTGAGCCGCATCTTGCCCGCATCACGCGTTTCCGCATCCGGAAATTTGTAAGGAATTGTTTCCCGGCCCTCGCCGGAAACACTCGCTTACAAATCGGCCTGCGGGGAAACACTTCCTTACCCTGCGGACCGCCCCCTGAAACGCGCGGACCCTATCTGGGCTTCAGTGGCGCCGCCAAGCGGACACCTCTCGAACGGAAGTCTGGAAGGAAGGAATGATGCGCAGATACGCGACCCTTGCGCTGGTCGTCGCCGTCCTGCTGGTCGGGGGCATCGCACTGCGGTCGGCGGGCCTGACCCCCGGCAACGCCGCGACAGCGACCTATCTGACGGCCCCCGTGTTGCGCGGAGATGTCGAGGTCACGGTCATGGCCGAAGGCCAATTGAAGCCGGAAAAACTTGTCGCGGTCGGGGCGCAGGTCTCGGGGCGGATCACCTCTCTTGCGGTCACGCTGGGTCAGCAGGTGAAGGCGGGCGACCTGATTGCCGAGATCGACTCGGTCACGCAGGAAAATGCCCTGCGCACCGCTCAGGCGACGTTGGCGAATTATCAGGCGCAGAAGGACCAGCAGCAGGCGGTTCTGGCGCTGGCCGAAAAGACTTTGGCGCGGCAGGACAAGCTTTTGAAAAGCAACACGACCGCCCACAGCGACTACGACAGCGCCGAAGAGGCCGTCAGCGTCGCGACAGCCCAGATCGCCGGTCTTGACGCACAGATCGCGGGGGCGCAGGTCGCGATCGAGACCGCGCAGGCGAACCTGGGATATACCCGCATCACCGCGCCCAGCGATGGCACGGTGCTGGCGGTCGTGAACCAGGCGGGCCAGACGGTGAACGCGGTCCAGTCCTCGCCCACCATCGTCGTGCTGGGGCAGCTGGACCGGATGAATGTCCACGCCGAAATCTCGGAAGCCGATATCAGCCGCGTCGCCGTCGGGCAGAAGGTGCGCTTTCATCTGCTTGGAGATACCGGGCGCAGCTATGATTCCGTTCTGCAAGAGATCGCGCCCGCACCCGAAAGCATCGTGAACGACAGCGCCATCGACCCTGACAGCGCCTCGTCCTCCAGCAGCGAGGCGGTCTATTACACCGGCATCATTCCGGTCGAGAACCCGGACGGTGCGCTGCGCACCTATATGACGGCGCAGGTCAGCATCATTCTGGGCGAGGCCAGGGACACGCTGACCATCCCGTCCGCCGCGCTGGGAACGCCCTCCCAGGACGGACGCTATCCGGTCCGCGTCCTGGCCTCGGACGGCAAGGTCGAGACTCGCGAGATCGGGATCGGGCTGAACGACAAGGTCGTGGCACAGGTGGTGGAGGGGTTGGACGAGGGCGAGCAGGTCGTGACCGGAGAAGCCACGCAGGCCTCGGCCACGACCGGGAACACGGGCGGCATGATGGGCCCGCCCCCGCTGGGAGGCTAGGACATGACCCCCTTGATCCGCCTTCAGGGCATCACCCGCAGCTATCCGTCCGGCGAAGGCGAATTGCAGGTGCTGCATGGCATCGATCTGGACATCGCGCAGGGCGAATTCGTCGCCATCATCGGCGCTTCCGGGTCCGGCAAATCGACGCTGATGAACGTCCTGGGTTGTCTGGACCGACCCAGCACCGGCAACTACCTGCTGGACGGGCGCGAGATCGCCGAACTGGGCAGCGCCGACCTGGCCGCCCTTCGGCGCGAATTCTTCGGCTTCGTGTTCCAGCGATACCATCTGCTGTCCGAAATGACGGCCCTGGGGAATGTCGAGGTGCCGGCCATCTATCGCGGCACGCCCGCCGCGACCCGGCGGGACCGGGCGGCGGCCCTTCTGGGGCGGCTTGGCATGGGCAGCCGGCTGGACCATCGCCCCGGACAGCTTTCGGGCGGGCAGCAGCAGCGGGTATCCATCGCGCGGGCGCTGGTCAACGATGCACGCGTGATCCTGGCCGATGAGCCGACCGGCGCGTTGGACAGCCACAGCGGCGAGGAAGTGCTCTCGATCCTCGAGGAGCTGAACGCCGAGGGACGCACCGTCATCATCGTCACGCACGATTCCAAGGTCGCGGCGCGCGCAAGGCGAGTGATCGAGATCGCCGACGGACGCATCCTGTCGGACCGGTCGACCCCCGGCCATACTCCGGCGGCCAAGATGACGCCGGATGCCGGAAAAGGCACGGTGCCCGTGCTGGGGCAATTGGCCGAGGCGCTGCGCATGGCCCTGCTGGCGATGCGTGCGCACAAGCTGCGCAGCTTCCTGACCATGCTGGGCATCATCATCGGCATCGCCTCGGTCGTGTCGGTGGTGGCACTGGGCGAAGGTTCGCGTCAGCAGGTGCTGCGCAATATCTCGGACCTGGGCACGAACACGCTGCAGGTCTTTCCCGGCGAAAGCTTCGGGGACACGCGCTCGGGCCGGGTCACGACGCTGGTGCTTGAGGACGGAACACAGCTTGCTCGGCAATCCTATGTCGCCTCGGTCAGCCCGACCGTCAGCAGTTCGCAGACCCTGCGTTACGGCGCGACCGAAGCGACCGCCCAGATCAGCGGCGTGGGCGAGCAGTATTTCGACGTCGCGGGCATTACCCTGACGCAGGGACGCAGTTTCGACGCGGCGGATGTTGCCCGCATGAGCCAGGACGTCGTCATCGATCAGAACACCCGCCAGAGCCTGTTTCCCGACGAAGACCCGATGGGCAAGGTGGTAATGGCGGGCAAAGTGCCGCTACGGGTGGTCGGCGTCGCCAAGGCCAGCCAGCGCGGTCCGGGCGGAAGCACCAGCCTGACGATCTATGCCCCCTACAGTACCGTTCAGGCCCGCTATATTGGTTCGACCAGTGTCAGCGGGTTGACACTGCGGATCGCTGATGACGTGGACATGGCCCTTGCCCAGCAATCCGTCACCGAATTCCTGACGCTTCGCCACGGCAGCAAGGACTTCTTCATCATCAACAACGACCAGATCCGCGCCACCATCACCAGCACGACCGAGACCATGACCATCCTGATCGCGGCAATCGCCGTGATCTCTCTTCTGGTCGGGGGGATCGGGGTCATGAACATCATGCTGGTCTCGGTCACCGAGCGGATTTCCGAAATCGGCCTGCGCATGGCCGTGGGTGCCAGACGGTCGGATATCCGTGCGCAATTCCTGATCGAGGCGGTGCTGGTCTGCCTGATCGGCGGAGTTGCGGGCGTCATGGCCGCGCTTGGCTTCGGTCTGATCTTCGAACAGGTCGGAAGCAGTTTCCAGCCGGTCTATTCCGCTGCCTCGATCATCGCGGCCATGGCCAGTTCCTGCGGCATCGGGCTGGTCTTCGGCTATCTTCCTGCGGTGAACGCCTCGCGCCTTGATCCGGTCGCGGCCCTGTCCGTGGGTTGAACGAAAACGGCGGCCGGGATGACCGGCCGCCGCAATTCGTCCAAGGGTACCGCGTTCAGCGCAGGCGAGAGGTCGGGCCGATCACATCGACAATTCGCTTGTCCTTCTTGTCGACCAGAACCAACTGATCACGGATCACGCGATACTCGGTGCCATGCGGGGCCTTGCGCAGCGTGCTGTGACGGCCGGGCTTGTAGATCTCGCCACCGCGACCACTGTCGCCGACGCGCAGATGATGCTGGTCGCGACCGGGTTCGAAGATCCGGCGATCCGGGCCACGATCGGCACGGCGCTCGGGCTCGCCCGGCCGCGGGTGGTGCCGACCGTCATCGCGCCCTTCGCGGACACCGGCGGGCGGCAGACGGCGGTCGTCACCGGGCCGGGCATGGCCGTCCCGGCGGTCGCCCTGCGGAGCGGGCTTCTGGTCCTTGTGTTTCTTCTGGTCGTTGCGACCGGGCTCGCGGTGCGGAGCTTCGGGGCATTTCTTCTTGTCTTGGTGGCAGACCGGGGTCGGGGCGCCGGGGCGTTGGTCGGCCTGCGCGAACTGGGTTCCCCCCAGCGTGGTGGCCGCAATGGCAGTCATCATCAGAAAGCGACGCATCACATGTTCCTTGCTTTTCTGCTCGTTCGTCACCGGGGCAGAATGCCCCCGGTTCCGCTTGACGCTAGGGGCTTGCGTTGTCGGGAATAGGTCCCGCGCGTGACGAAACATCTCTGGTGGCGACCGAATTGTTTCCGCGTGTTTCCGCCCCCCAGACAGCAATGTTTCGTCACAAATTTGGCGCAGCGCGTGGAGTGAAAAGCAGCTAGAAGATTCCCGCAGCCCAAGGTGATGACGATGAAGCATATCCTGATCGTCGATGACGACCCCGAGATCCGCAGCCTTTTGCGCCGCTATCTTGAGGGGCAGGGATTCCGCGTCTCAGCCGCCGCGGATCGACGCGAATGCGAGGCGCGGATTGCGGATTCCCGGCCCGACCTGATCGTTCTGGACGTGATGCTGCCCGACGGGTCGGGGCTGGACATCTGCCGCAGCCTGCATGAACACCGCCCCGAATTGCGGATCATCCTGCTGACCGCGTTGAAAGAGGATGTCGACCGCATCGTCGGGCTTGAACTGGGGGCGGACGACTATCTTGGCAAGCCCTTCAACCCACGCGAACTGGTCGCCCGGATCAAGGCCGTCCTGCGCCGCGCAGGCCCGGACGACAGCCCCGCGCCCGAGGTTCGCACCTATGCCTTTGCCGGTTTCGACGTCGATCCCGGCCAGCGCCGCGTGCTGGCAGCCGACGGGACCGAGATCGAGCTGACCGGCGCGGAATTCGACCTGCTGCATGTCTTTCTTGAACGTCCGGGCCGGTTGCTGTCGCGTGACCAGCTTCTGGACCTGACGCAGGGCCGCGACCGCGATCCGATGGACCGCTCGATCGACGTGCTGATGAGCCGACTGCGTCGCAAGCTGGCCGAGAAAGAGCCGGGCGCGATCTTCAGGACCGTGCGCAACGGCGGCTATCAGCTGGCCGTGCCGGTCAGCGTCGGAACAGGCGCTGCGTGAAGGGCAAACCCATGAAGTTCGGCATGAAATCGATGGAGACCCGGATCGCGGTCCTGCTGGTCCTTGCCATCTTCTCGGTCGTGATCCTTGCGACGTTCACCGCGACGCGGGTGATGCAGCCCCCTTCGCCGCAGGCGACGATGGAGCCGGTGGCGCGCCAGATCCACATGACCCTGACACTTCTGGGCCACGGCAGCGACCGGCAGCCTGCGCCAAGGCTGCAGCCCGATCCGGCCGGGGGCGTGACCGATATCCGCATGACACGGTTCCTGCGGCATGCGCTGGAACGGACCGGAGCGCCGCTGGAGGTCATCGTCTCTCGCGTCGCGGGCGAAGCTGCGCTGACTGCCTCGGTCCCGGTCGGAGATCAGGGCTGGGTGCTTTTGCAGATCCCCGATCTCAGCCCGCCACCCGGCCGCTGGAAGGTGCTGGCCGTCTGGCTGTCGCTGATGGGCCTTGGCAGCGCCGCGATCTCGATCCATTCGGCGCGGCGGCTGACCCGGCCCCTGCAGTTGATCGAAAATGCCGTGGACCAGATCGGACCGGACGGGACCATGCAACCCATCCCCGAAACCGGTCCAGAAGAGGTCCGCGCCGCCGCACGCGCCCTGAACCGCCTTTCGCGGCAGCTTGGCCAGTCGATGGAAAGCCGGATGCGTCTGGTCGCGGCGGCCGGTCACGACCTGCGCACGCCCATGACCCGGATGCGGCTGCGCGCCGAGTTCATCGAGGATGACGATGAACGGCAGAAATGGCTTTCCGATCTTGAAGAGCTGAATGCGATTGCCGACAGCGCCATCCGCCTTGTCCGCGAGGAAGTCGGCGCGAATGACGCCGAGCCGCTGCGCCTTGACCGCATCCTGACCGAGATCGCGGACGAATTGCGCCTGCTTGGCCAGAAGGTCGAATTGGACGCCCCGCCGCCGGTTGAGGTCAATGCCGGTCCCATCGCCCTGAAACGGGCCCTGCGCAACCTGATCACAAACGCCGCCACCCACGGACGCGGGGCGCAGGTTCAACTGCGCCCAGAAGGCGGGGCCGCGATCATCCGTATTCTGGACGAGGGGCCGGGCGTTCCCCCGGACCTGATCTCGCAGGTGTTCGAGCCGTTCTTCCGGGTCGACCAGGCCCGGCGCAAGTCTGTCCCCGGCGCAGGGTTGGGACTGGCCATCGCACGCGAGATCATCGAGCGCTATCAGGGCACGATCACCATTGCCAATCGCGCCTCGGGCGGGCTGGAGCAGGTCTGCACCCTGCCCTGCAAGGCCTAGTACATCACGCGTTCAGTGCAGCACCTGCCAGGTCTGGCCCGAAAAATCGCCCGTCGGCAGCAGGATGGCTGTCGGTACGTCAGAATAGGTGTCAAGCGACCGCCCCTCGCCCAGCGTGGCGTTGGAAAGGCGGAAAAACCCGGCGAAACGCGACGGATAGCAGCGCCAAAGCTGCGACATGCGCGGCACCCCACCCCCGTCCCTCAGGCGTAGGGGAAAAGGCAGCCGCGGGCAGGTTCGCGACCTCCAGAACCTTGCCGCCGGATGCTGCGTTCGCAATTGTCCAGTAACCGTTCTCCTGTCGGTGCAAGGTCCAGCACGATCGGTCCCTGTCGCCTTCCGGCTGCGCCACAACAGTCTTGTCCCCCTGCAAGGTCAGCGCATTTTCAGGCTGAAAGCGGTTACGCAACTGGATTGACCCGGATTCGGCTACCTTGCAGGCGTCGTACAGATAGCTGCCGCTGGCCAGTGCCTCGAATTCCTGGGCAGGCAGGAAATTCGCGCCCAGTCCCTGCGCTTCGGCCGTGACCAGCCGAAAGGACGCACCGGCCAAAGCCAGCCCCTCGATCGTCGCTTCATCCAGCGCGGGACCGGCGGGCAGCGATTTGCGCGCAAACTCCAGATCCGCTTGCAGCGCGTGCCAGCGCCCCCGAAGGCTGTCGAGCGCGACCGACACCGCCGCTGGATCCGGGCCGATATCGGCAAAGTCGATGGGCCGGAACCCGGCGCGAGCATAATGCCCCGAGGTCGCACTGAGCACATCGGCATATTGCATCAGTCGCGGCCCGACCCCCGACGCCTGCCCGATAAGCTGGTCCAGCCGCAGGGTGATGCCCCGCAATTCGGCGGTCCATTCCTGCTCATCCAGCGGGGCACCCCCAAGTGCGGCGCGATCAATGGCTTCGCAAAGCTGATTCAGGCGGTTTGAAATCGAGGCATCGCGCTGGATGTCCTGCGTAAGCGCCTGCATCGCGCGGTAATCGGCGGGCCAATTGGCCGCGCCCCCGCGCAATTCCGCAAAATGCGGGATCGTCCGAAAACGTGAGATCAGTTCCATCCTGACATCGCGCGAATCGTAATCGCGACCCAGCAGGAAGCTGAACCGGGCATTGTCCCGCCAGACCGAGGCCGGCACCGGCTCGACCGGCGTGGGTGCGATCATGCCACGGTCGCAAGCAGACGCGGTGATCGCCCCCGTCAGCAACGCCACGAAAGCGGCGACAAGAACCCTCATGCCAGGGCTTTCCCGACAAGCCGCAGGCGCAGCGCCTCAGGCACCGGGATCGCATTGGGGCGGTAAAGCGTCACAGACCATTCGGCAAAGGGCGTGGGCAGGACGGAATCCGCCGCCCCGGTCCATGACAGCCGGGGTTGGTTGCCTTGGTATTCAAAGCTGATCCGGCGGCTTTCACCTGTGAATTGTGGCCGATCGGCCGGACCCCGATCCTCGAACGTGGTCGATGAGATGATGTCGATCCCGACCATGTCGCTCAGCTCGGGGCGGGTTTCGGCCCAGACTTCCAACCCTGTCAGGCGAAGTCTCTTCAGCTTGCTCAGGTCAGGGTGATCGGGTTGCACCCTGATCGAAACCAGCCTGCCATTCGCGAAATCCTTCAGGACTTCGGGATCGTTGATGATGATGTCGCGGGTGAAATCCATGGCCTTTCCGCGCAGACCCGAGGTCGCCTCAACATCGCCGGTGAAATCTGAATAGATCGCCTCAAGATCGGCGGCACGATGTGGCAAGGCGGGCAATGTCGCGGGCGGGGTATAGGTTTCGTAATACTGCGCCCCCCGAAGCCCGTAGCAGGCACAGAAGAAGCTGCGCGCGGCTTCGTCCTGACGAACGTCGATTTCGGACCGGATCCGCGCGGCCAGCGCTTCGCGATCGGTCAGTTCGGTGGCAAGGCGGGCATAGGCGGCCGTCTTTTCGGCCTGTGCCAGCTTCTGCAACGTCATGGCCCCCAGGGCCCGCAGCGCAGCATCCTTGCGGGCCTGCTGCTCGGCCATCAGGCGGCCATAGATCGCAACCTTCTGGATCGCGGTCTTGTAATCGACGGCCGCCTTTTTGATTGACCCCGCCGTGTCGGGATCGTTGATGACAACGTCAAGCGCGTTCACGGCCGTTGCCTCAAGCGAATCCCACGCCGCCCGCGCCTCCAACGGCGAGGGAGAGCTTGCCAGCCGGCGCGTGGCCTCGCCCAGCTCACTTGCGAAATCGGCCTGCTCATCCCCGGGCTTGCCGCTTTTCAGGATGGCGCTGGCCGCCTTCTTGATCTGCACCGCGGATTCCGCCAACGCCTTGATGCTGTCCTTGTGATCCTTGATGTTGTTGAAGGCGAATGTGAACGGCAAGGCATAAAGCCGCAGGATGTTCTTCAGTTCGTTAGGGGCGGACGTGCCCCCCGGCAGGACCTGCCGGGTATTCTTCATTGCGTCAAACAGCCCCTGGACGCCCTGGATATCCTTCTTGGCCGAGGCCGTCGGATCGGCAGGGACACCCATGCAGATGGCGGCGATGCTGACGCCCAGCGTGACCAGTCCGATCGCAAGCTGGAACGAGGCATCGACGATCTTGTCGATCTGGTCATGGGCCTGTGCCCGCTCCAGGTAGATCTCGTCAAGTTCCTGCTCAAGCTGGCGCTCCTTCAGCGCGCGCGCCGCACGCTCCAGCGCCTCCTGGATGCTGTCTATCTCGGCTTGCAGCGCCTCCATGCTGTTGACGATCAGCTTGCTTTCGGCATCGTCACGGCCAAGGTTCGCCTTGACGAACAGCTTCGCGATCTGGCCCGTATCGTTGGACTGGTCCAGAAAATGGGCATCCAGCTCAATCGCCTTGGCCAGATCCTTGCGCGCCCGCGCCAGCGAAAGATAAGTGGCGGCGGTCAGCGGCGGGATTGGACGCACCAGCTTTCCTGCAGTGTAACTGGGCATGATGGCGCGCAGCGTATCCGCGAGCCGGGCAATCTGCGCCAGGTCTGATTGCAACCCGGACCACGAGGCGATCCAGCGCAGCATCGAATGGCACAGCGTCAGCACCTCGGGATCCTCGTCCCCGGTGGCAAGCAGCCCCGCCACCAGGTGGAACGTCGCCGCAAGCGTGCTGTGCAACGCCTCTCCCCGAGCCAGAAGCCCCGGAGGCACGTTGGTTTCCCCGATCGCCGGTCCGGTATCGCGCCAGACAAAATTGGTGAATTTCGGCACAT
The DNA here is from genome assembly GCF_031854425.1 of Paracoccus broussonetiae. Lineage (NCBI taxonomy): Bacteria > Pseudomonadati > Pseudomonadota > Alphaproteobacteria > Rhodobacterales > Paracoccaceae > Paracoccus > Paracoccus broussonetiae. The sequence continues at coordinate 224,108 of NZ_JAVRQI010000002.1, forward strand.
CCTGCTTTTCGGAAAGCTTTTGCAGGTCGTAGTTGGGATGTTTCCCCGCGCGGGCAGAGGCGATGGCCAGAGGACCCGCCAGTTCCGCGGTCAGCACACGCAATGCCGCCAGCGGATTATCCCCCGAATGATCAAGATATACCTGCGCTGTATCATCGACCACGATGCGGCGCGCGATGATGGTGACACGCAGCAGTGGGGCCTGGATGCGCGTCACCGATTTTCCCGGCACGTGCAATGTGTCGGCATATATGTCCAGCGACCGCGCCTTGGCCTCTTGCGCCTTGGCGATCGCCTGGGGCAGATCGACGACCAGAGCAGCAAGAACCTCGGCCCGGCCGGGGCCCGCCGAGATGTCCACCAAGGGCTGCGCCGGGATCTGTCCCCGTTCGACAGCGCCATTCACCAATTGCTGAAGCTCGGCAACCGACATCCTGCATCCTTTCCTGACCAGAATGAACCGGTCGGTTCAGGACCGACCGGCCCGCAAGCCAATTGCCAGCGTTACGCGGCCTTGGTTTTGACTTTATTCAAGAGATCTTCGACGCTTGTCGCGACCTCGGGTTGCGCGAAGGACCGGAAACGGTCCGCCCTTGCCCCGATCTCTTTCCAGCTGCGACTTGCCGTGGCCAGCGTTGCGACAAGATTGTTCCAGTCGCTACCTTCAAGCTGGCTGACGCCATCCACGTTCAGCGAACCGGCAATCTTGTTCAGGTCTGCGCCGATTGCCCGCCACGCGCGGCCCAGCGTATCAATCTTGGGCAAGATCTCGCGGATGGACTTGGCGGTGGCCTCAACCAGCGTCCTGCCGTTGGTGTAATAGGTCATGAATCGCGATGCGACATCCAACCTGCCCTGCAGCAATTTGCCTTCCTTGACCTTGGATTCGATCTCGGCGCGGACATGGGCAAGATCGATTCCCACCCCGACATCGACTCCTGCAAGGATGAATGGCCCAAAAAACGGGATAAGAAGATAGGCCGGGGACGAGGACAGCACGATCACCTCGTCGCTTTCCTTCTTGCGCAGGGTCTTCAGTTCACTATTCAGTGTCTCGATCTTGGCCTTGAATGTGGTGACGTCAGAGCTTTCCTCGCCATATTTCTTTTCGAAGGCCTTCGCATCGCCATCGAACTCTGTCGAGCAGTCGTTCAGGCGCTTGTAATAACTGTTGTTGCCACCGCCGGGTATCACCGATCGCCTTGTAAAGCTCTTCTGCGTTCTTCGCATAGCCATCGGCTTCGCCAGCCAGACCGACCAGAAGTTCCTTGATCCGGACCTTGATCTTTTGCGACATGTCGTCGTCAGCGCCGGCCTTCCACAGCTTGATAGGCTCATCAAGCTTCTTCTGGGTATCTGCCGGCGTATCGAATCCCAGATCGTAATAATCGATCAGCTGCGCCAGGCGGTCATAGATGGTGACCGCTTTCAATTCGTAATGCTTGATGTTGTCCGCAAGGCCAAGGATCTTGTCGACCGTCGTGGTCAGGAAATCCTTGCCAATCCCCTCAAGCGCACTGATATCCTTGATTGCCTTCGCGATCTCGGCAGTTACCGTATCTTGCGACTGCATTCCAAGCCGCAGGCGCATCGTGCTTTCGGTGCTGGGACTGTCATATGCGGCAACCCAGAAAAAGACCATCAGGTTGATCCAGTCCTCGGTGGCGAACAATGCCACCCCGTCATTCAGCCCCTTTTTGTCCTTGAAAGGATTGTCATCACCCACGGGGTTCTCACCATAAATATGTGAAATTAATTAACTGGTGATTCTGGCGACCGTGATACAAAATCCTGCGTTGAAAAATGGCTCCTTCTTCGCCGAAAGGTAGCGCACCCAAAACAAGCCATCGCAAAGTTATTCTTAATTTTTCATTAACAAGGACAGCGCAGAACCCCGAGTTGTCTTTTGGAGTTTTTTGCATCCTGCTTTCAATATGGATAAAGGCTGGCTTCCGTATTGGAAACCAGCCTTTCCATTTTCGTTCGGGCTCGTTTTCAACGGCTTTCGCCGCTTGTCGAACGCGAGAGACCGCCGTCAGGCCGGAACAAGCTGCGCCTGGATGATCGCCTCAAGCTCGGCACGCTCGGTCGGGGACAGGTGCGGGACGCCGGGCAGCCGCACGGATCCGACGTCATGGCCCAGGATCGAAAGCGCCTCCTTGACCACGGTGACGTTCGAGCCGTTGCGGTAATGAGTGCGCAATTCCTCGAACCCGGCGAAGCGATCGATCAGGGCGCGCGCAGCCGCGAAGTCATTGCGACCCAGCGCCGCGTGGACCGCAAGCGAGGCCTCGGGGAAGACGTTCACGAAGCCCGATGTGAAGCCCTGTGCACCGATGGCATAGAAGGCTGGTGCCCAGGCTTCGGCCAGACCGCAGACCCAGATTGTCGGCAGGTCACGGGTCGAGCGGATCACATCCGCCAGCAGCATAAGGGTGGTGGATGCGAACTTGACGCCCGCGATATTTTCGTGCTCGCCCAGCCGCCGGAAGTCCGCGACCGAAAAGGTGTCCGTCCGGACATAGGCGATTACCGGCACGGTCGAGGCGTCAGCCAGGGACAGGAAGTAATCTGCCTGCGCAGTGGGACCGGCGAAGGGATCCATCGGATGATGGCTCATGATCGCGCCGCAGCCAGCGGCGATAGCATCGCGGGCCAGCGCCTTGGCCTCGACCAGCGAACGGCCGACTGCCGCACTGATCAGGGTCTTGCCCGCCGCCGCCTCGGCCGTAACGGCATGGACGCGCCGGATCTCGTCCAGCGACAGCGAGAAGAACTCGCCGGTATTCCCCGCTGCCATCAGGTTGTGGATCCCCGCATCCGCCAGTCGCGAAATCAGCTTCGCCAGCAGAGCCTCGTTGATCTCGCCATCCGCCCCATAAGGCGTCACGGGCACGCCAGAGATCCCGGTCAGGGCGCGGCGGATCGAGTGCATGTCCTTCGTCACAATGTCAGTCCTTCTTCTTCCTGAATACGAGATCGAGGTAACTTTCGCCCGCGCGCAGCACATGGGCCTTCATCGCCGCCTCGGCGGCTTCGGCATCGCGCGCGATGATCGCCCGGCCGATCTCGGAATGCTCGGCCAGCGCGCGTTCCCGTTCGGCGGGGTTCGAGTGGATGACGCGCCTTGCGTCGGAATCGTAGACGTCCTGCCGGTCGTTCAACTGTCGCAGGTAGTTGGCCCGTGCGATCGACCGGATATGCCCGTGGAACAGCTCGTTCAGGCGGACCAACTCTTCGGCGCCCTCGCTTGCGGTGGCGCTGCGCATGTCGGACAGGATCTGCTCCAGCACCGGCTGCTCATCCTGCGAGATGCGCTGCGCGGCAAGGCGGGCGATGGTGGATTCAATGGCTGCACGGGCCAGGATCATCTCTTCTGCCCAGGCATAGTCAAAATTGACGATGACCCCGCTGCGCGGCTTGGTCTTGACCAGCCCATCGGCCTCAAGAAGGCGCAATGCCTCTTTGACCGGGGTGGTGCTGACGCCCAGTTGCTCGGCGATGGCGCGTTCGTTCAACCGCGCGCCGGGCTCGAATCCTCCTGAAAGGATCGCGTGCCGCAGGGCGCGGTGCACATGTTCGCGCAGGCCTGCCAAGGCATGGGAATCCAGTGGCGCGAGGGTGGCTGCCGGGGGCCCCATGGAATTTCTCCTGTTGACGAAAGATGCTCGATATGAAATGTGATATATCACATCTCAGGGGCTGTCGACTCAAAAGCACTCGGCAGAACGGATGAGGGAGGAAAAACAAATGCTAAGACGTCAGTTTCTGGCGAGCGCCGCGATTGCGGCGGTGGCCTCGGCTGCGCCTGTCAAGTTCGCACTGGCAGCCACCCCGGAAGATCAGTTCGTCATCGCGACCAACATGACGACCATGCGCGGCGTCGACCCGCATGAAGCGAACCAGATCGAATCCTGCGAAATTCTCGCCAACCTCTATGACCGCCTCGTCTATTTCGAGCCCGACAACCTGGCCGAGCCGAAGCCCCAGATTGCCACCTCGTGGGAGGTTTCGGCCGACGGAAAGACCTTCACCTTCAAGATCCGCGACGGCGTGCAGTTCCACTCGGGGAACCCGTTGACCGCCAAGGATGCGGAATGGTCGCTGCACCGATTGGTCAAGCTGGGCCTGTCGCCCGCAATCGACCTGCGGCAATGGGGCTTTGATGAAACCAATGTCGAGACGCTGATCCGCGCCACCGATCCGCAGACGCTGCTGATCGAGACACCCGAGGTCTGGAACCACAGCCTGATCCTTGCATCGCTTGCCAGTTCCGGATGTTCGATCGTCGACCGCGAACTTGCGCTCAGCAAGGAACAGAACGGCGACATGGGCCGCAACTTCATGCAGGCCGCGGATGCGGGCTCCGGCCCCTTCTCGCTGCGCAGCTTCCGCCCGAACGACCTGCTGATGGCAGATGCATTCAAGGACTACTGGAACGGCACCCCGGCCATGCGTCGGGTCATCATGCGGCACATGCCGGAATCTTCGGTCCAGCGACTTCAGCTTGAAGCGGGCGACGTGGACGTCGCGACGCGCCTGTCCTCGACCGATCTGGCAAAATTCGAAAGCGCGGGCAACGTCGCGATCCAGAAGGTGCCGGGCTTCGGCTTCTATTACATCGCGTTGAACCAGAAGGACGACATCCTGTCGCGTCCCCAGGTGCGCGAGGCCTTCCGCTATCTGATCGATTATGACGGACTGTCGAAATCCATCATGCGCTATTACGGCGTGATGCGTCAGACCATCATTCCCACCGGTCTTCCGGGGGTCGTCGACGAGGCACCCTATAAGCTTGATGTCGAGAAGGCCAAGGCCCTGCTGGCCGAGGCTGGGCTGGCGGACGGCTTTGCCAAGACCTGCTATCTGCCTTCGGGCACGCCCTATCTCGAATTCGCGCAATCGCTGCAGGCGAATGCCGCGAAAGCGGGGATCAAGCTCGACCTGCAGGTCGGCGACTATCTTGGCAAGTTCCGCGAGCGGACAACGGACATCTATTTCGCCCGCAGCGGCGAGCGTCTGCCCGACCCGCATTCGATCCTGCAATCCTATGCGTCGAATTCGGACAACAGCGATGACGCCCCGCTCAGCGGGCTTCTGGCCTGGCGCTCGGCCTGGGACGTGCCCAAGGACATGCAGGACCAGGTTCTGGCCGCCGCGCGCGAAACCGACGCCACCCGGCGGGCCGAGATCTACAGCGGATTGAACAAGGAATACCTGCATTGCTCGCCCGCGCTGGTGACGTCGTTCGAGCGGATCGACGTCAAGGCCGTCGGCAAGCGCGTCAGCGGCTATACCGGCCACCCGACATGGGTGACGCGCTGGGACACCGTGACCAAGGCCTGAACCGGCAGACCGGGAGATCGAAGTGAGTGATATCGACCTGTCCGAGATCGAGGAAGAGACCGGGGACGAGAGCAAATTCCAAGGCCTGCTTGATGCGGGCCGCAAGGTCCTGACCTCGCTTGCCGTGATCGTGACCACCCTGTTCGGTCTTCTGGTCCTGACCTTTGTGATTGGCCGGATGGTTCCGGCCGATCCGGTCCTTGCGATCCTGGGCGACACGTTCGACCAGGCCGCCTATGACCGCGTCTATCAGGAGCTGGGACTGAACCACCCGCTCTACGTCCAGTTCTTCGACTATGTCTGGAGCGTGCTGCACCTGGATTTCGGGCAGTCCAACGTGACCAAGAATCTTGTCGTCGATGATTTGGCGCGGGTCTTTCCCGCCACTGTCGAGCTGGCTTTCCTGGCCATCTGCATCGGCACGGTCCTTGGCGTGCCTCTGGGCATCGTCTCGGCAGTGCGGCGCGGAACCTGGATTGACCACGTCGCACGCATCGTCGGGCTGCTGGGTCACTCGACCCCGATCTTCTGGCTGGGGACGATGGTGATCCTGATCTTCTATGCCATGCTTGGCTGGATTCCGGGCGGCGGCCGCATCGACCTGTACAATGATGGGCTGGTCGATGGACCGACCGGGCTGCTGATCCTTGACGCCGCGATGGCGCGGGAATGGGAAGTGTTCTGGTCGGCCATTCACCACATCCTGGCCCCCGCATTGCTGCTTGGCTATGCCGCGATGGCCTATCTCAGCCGGATGAGCCGCAGCTTCATGCTGGAGCAACTGGGGCAGGAATATATCCTGACCGCCCGCGCCAAGGGGCTGGCGCAACCGTCCATTGTCTGGAAGCACGCATTCCGCAACATCCGGGTGCAACTGCTGACCGTGGTGACGCTGGCGTTTTGCGGGCTGCTGGATGGGGCTGTGCTGATCGAGACGGTCTTCGGCTGGCCCGGTCTTGGCCAATACCTGACCGCTGCCCTGTTCTATGCCGACATGAATGCCGTGCTGGGCGCGGTGCTGCTGATCGGGCTGATCTCGATCGTCATCAACCTGCTTTCCGATGTCGTCTATCGACTCGTCGACCCCAGGACCCGCTGACCATGACCATGATCCACAAGAACGAGGGACTGCGCGCCTGGCTGCTGAGCGAGGATTTCACCTCGCCCCGGCAAGCCCGCGCCCATAAGGCCTATGTCGCGTGGCTGCGGTTCAGCTCCAACCCCCTCGCCTTTGGCGGGCTGCTGGTGGTGGTGCTGCTGGTGCTTGCGGCGCTGCTTGCGCCCTGGGTCGCGACCCATGACCCGCTGGCGCAGGACTTCGCGCTGGCCCTGCAACCCCCGTCGGCCGAGCATTGGTTCGGCACGGACGAGTTGGGCCGCGACGTCTTTTCGCGGCTGGTCTATGGCGCGCGGACGACGCTTTACATCACCATTCTCGTGACAGTGATCGTCGGGCCGATCGGCTTCGTCATCGGTGCGGCGGCGGGCTATCTGGGGGGCTGGGTCGATACTGTCCTGATGCGAGTGACCGACATCTTTCTGGCATTTCCCAGCCTGGTCCTGGCATTGGCCTTTTCGGCCGCGCTTGGCGCCGGGATCGAGAATGCAGTAATCGCCATCGCCCTGACGATCTGGCCACCCGTCGCCCGACTGGTACGGGCCGAGACGCTGACCTTCCGCAAGGCGGATTTCGTGGTCGCGGCGGAATTGCAGGGCGCCAGTACACAGCGGATCCTGTTCCGCTATATCGTGCCGCTTTGCGCACCCTCGGTCATCATCCGCCTGACGCTGAACATGGCCTCGATCATCCTGACCGCGGCGGGTCTGGGCTTCCTGGGCCTTGGCGCCCAGCCCCCCTTGCCGGAATGGGGCGCGATGGCCGCGCAGGGCCGGCAATACCTGCTGGACGCCTGGTGGCTGACTGCGGTGCCGGGGCTGGCCATTCTGGTCGTCAGCCTTGCCTTCAACCTGCTCGGCGACGGGCTGCGCGATATCCTGGACCCGAAACATGCCTGACACCCAGCCTTTGCTGTCCGTCCGCAACCTGACGGTCTCGTTCCCTTCGCTGCATCTGCTGCCACCCGCGGTGCGCAATGTCAGCTTCGATGTCGGACGCGAAAAGGTCGGCATCATCGGGGAATCCGGTTCGGGGAAAAGCACCACCGGGCGCGCGATCATGCGGCTGCATCCGCCCAAGACCCGGATCACCGCCGATCGGATGGAGTTTGCAGGCCGCGACTTGCTGTCCCTGCCGGAACGCGAGATGCGCGCAATCCGCGGTCATCGCATCTCGATGATCCTGCAGGATCCGAAATACTCGCTGAACCCGGTGATGACCGTGGGCGAGCAGATCGCCGAAACGGCGATTTTGCACGAGCGCCTGAACCGTCGCGAGGCGCGGCAGCGCGCAATGGAGATGATGGAAAAGGTCCATATCCGCGACCCCAAACGCGTGATGGGACTTTATCCGCACGAAATCTCGGGCGGGATGGGACAACGCATCATGATCTCGATGATGCTGATCGCAAAGCCCGCGCTGATCATCGCTGATGAACCGACCTCGGCGCTGGATGTCTCGGTCCGCCAGCAGGTCCTGTCCATTCTGGACGAGCTCGTGACCGGCAACGAGATGGGCTTGATCTTCATTTCGCACGACCTGAACCTGGTGCGCAGCTTCTGCGACCGCGTGCTGATCATGTATGCGGGTCGCGTGGTCGAGGAATTGCGCGCCTGCGATCTGGATCAGGCCCGCCATCCCTATACGCGGGGCCTGCTTGAGGCCCTGCCCAACCTGACCGAACCCAAGGACCGTCTCAGCGTGCTGCGCCGCGATCCTGCCTGGGCAGAGGGGTAAGCCATGAACCGCCAGATGATCGAGGTCAGCGGCCTCAACGTCAGTTTCGGCCAGGGACGCAAGATCAACCGCGTCGTTCGGGGCGTGGACCTTGCCATCGCGCAGGGCGAATGCTTCGGACTGGTCGGGGAATCCGGCTGCGGCAAGTCGACGATCCTGGGCGCCATCGCGGGCCGGGTGAAGCAATGGCAAGGCTCAATCCGCATCGCCGGAGAAGAGGTCAGCCCGGAACGTCGCAAGCTGGACCAGTTACGCCGCCAGCAGATCGTTGTTCAGGACCCGTTCGGCTCGCTTCACCCGCGCCACACGATCGGGACCGTGCTGTCCGAACCCCTGGACATTCACGGCATTCCCGACCGCGATGCCCGCATCGACACAGTGCTGGATCAGGTCGGCCTGCCGCGGCGCTTCCGCTTCCGCTATCCGCACCAGCTTTCGGGGGGCCAGCGCCAGCGCGTCGCGATTGCCCGCGCGCTGATCCTGGATCCCCAGATCCTGCTTTTGGACGAGCCGACTTCGGCGCTTGACGTCTCGATTCAGGCCGAGATCCTGAACCTGCTCAAGGACCTGCGCACGGAACGCGGCCTGACCTATCTGCTGGTAAGCCACGACATGGCGGTCGTGACCTATCTTTGCGACCGCATCGCCGTGATGCAGAAGGGCCGCTTCGTCGAGGTCGCCAGCCGCGACGCGATGATCCGGGGCGAGCTTCAGCATCCTTATACCCGCCAGCTGCGCGATGGCAGCCTTGGCTATCGGCCCACCGGCACCCTTGCGGCCGAGTAGGCGTGCGACACCCATATCTGAAAGGAACAAGATGAAGATCGACCGCATGCGGGTGTTCATGACCCGTGACAAGGACCGTCCCCGCGTCATCGTTGCGCTGGACACCGATGACGGGCTGACGGGCTGGGGCGAATGCTACAACCACGGCCCCGATCTGGCGCTGCCGCCGCTGCTTGACTATCTTTACGGTTTCATCGCCGGGCAGGATCCGACGCGGGTGGAATATCTCTACAACCTGATGATCCAGCAATGCCGCTTCCCCCCGGGGGCGCTGGGACTGGCGGCGATTTCGGGGCTGGACCATTGCCTGTGGGATCTGGCCGCGAAGGCGGCGGGCGTCCCGGTCTACAAGATGCTGGGGGGCGCGGTCCGTGACCGGGTCAAGGTCTATGCCGGGGTCTATACCGCCCCTGACGTTCCGGCCGCGCGCGACGAACTGGACCGCCTGAACGAGCAGTGGGGCTTCCGCGCCTTCAAGCTCAGCCCCTGGCGGCTTGAACCGAACAGCCATCGCTGGGGCGAGGTCGTGCGCAGCTCGGCCGAATATTTCCGCCAGCTGCGCGAGACGGTCGATAACAGCTATGAAATCGCCTTCGATGCCCATGCGAAGATCTTCGAACCCGCGGCGGCCCGGCAGCTTGGCAATGCCCTTGCCCCCTATGACCCGCTATTCTTCGAAGAGCCGCTGCGGCCCGAGAATATCGAGATGTATGGCGACCTGAAGCAGGGCCTGAACTGCACGCTGGCCACCGGCGAGTCGCTCTATCACCGCAACGAGTTCCTGCGCCTGCTGCAGGTCCGTGGCGCCGACATCATCCAGCCCGACATTTGCGTGGTCGGCGGGATTTCGGAAATGCGTCGCATCGCCACGCTGGCCGAGGCGCATTTCGTCAGCGTCGCGCCGCATAACCCGATGGGCCCGCTGGCCACCGCCGTCAACGTCCACTTCTCGGCCGCGCAGCAAAACTTCAAGATCCTCGAATACCGCCTGCCGGTCGGACAGGGTTATGTCTATGGCGGAACCGAGGTCGACCAGCGCGAGATGGAAGCACGCTATGTCGTCGACCCCTACCTGCCGAAGGACGGCTATCTGGAACTGCGTCCCGACCGTCCCGGCTGGGGGGTCGAAATGGACGAAAAGGCGATGCTGGAAGACGGCTATGTCCACTGGCAGCGCAAGGTTCCGAAGCGTCCCGACGGTTCCTACGCCTTTGCCTGAAGGATTGGGGGCCGGGACGCGATGCGTTCCGGCCCCGCGCCCCTATCTTCTTTCCTGCAGCAGCGCCGCGATATAGCCGTAGCAGAATGCGAATGCGACGCCGCGTTCGTTTTCACCCGACAGCGTCGGCGCGTGGTCGGGCATGACCATATAGCGGTATCCGGTGTCGCGCAGCGCATCCATGACCGCGGGCATGTCGATGTCACCTTCGTCCGGCAGGGTCTCGCGGAAGGAATAAAGGCCACCGGCGATATTGCGGAAATGGATGTTCATGATCTTGCCACGCTCGCCGAACCAGCGGGTGATGGCGGGCACTTCCGAGACGTCGTCAAGCATCTCGCCCAGCGTGCCGATGCAGAAGTTCAGGCCGTGGACCGGGCTTTCATGCATCGAGACGAAGCGCTTCATGCCCTCGACCGTGCCCAGAACACGGGTCACGCCCTTGTAGCCCGGCGGCGTGGCCGGGTCGTGGGGGTGGCAGGCCAGCCGGATATTGGCAGCCTCGGCGACCGGGACGATGCGGGCCAGGAAATAGTCGATGCGGCTCCAGATCTCGTCCTCGGCGATCTGGCCGGCGGGGCCGGATTCGTCCTGATCCATCAGATCCCAGCGGAAGGCTTCGGCCCGGGCGCCGCCACGGCCGGCCTCCATCGGGCTGCGCGGGATGCCGATATAGTTGAAATTGTACTTGACCGAGGGGATGCCGACGGCGGCGCAATCCTCGATCAGCTTGCAGATGCCGTCGATCTGCCGGTCGCGCTCGGGCCCGGCCAGCATGATGTCGGGGCATTTCGCGCGATCCACCGGCACCGAGCCCAGCGGCAATTGCAGCATGTCCAGCGACAGCCCGAACCCCTCGATCCGCTCGCGGAAGCGCGACAGATGCGCCACGTCCCAGCCCCGCCAGTCGCCATCGGGGTCGGCGCAGACATGATCCACGCCAAGCTGCTTCATCACCCGGTAGTCATCGTCGTTCCGCGCTGGAAGCTGCGTGCCAAGATACATCACGATCCTCGTCGAATTGCGCCGGGTGCGGTCCGCAGTCCCGGCTGAAAATGCTATTTGCTGCCGCCGGTGAAGCTTCTGCGCAGGCGGTCGGGATCAAGCCGCACCGCAGCCAGCGCCGCCTTGTCGAAGCGGATTCCATGACCGGGCCGCGCGGGCGGAATGCCCACGGCATCCTGCGGCTCGATCGGCTCTTCCAGCAGACCCAGTTCGGTGAAGCTGCCACCAACCACGTTTTCCAGCATGAAGGCGTTCGGAACCCCGCAGAGAAGCTGCAATGACAACTCCATCATGTAATGGGGCGCGACAGGCTTGCCGAAGATCTCGGCCAGATGCGCGATCTTGAGCCATTCGGTGATCCCGCCGATAAAGGCCACGTCCGCCTGCACGTAATCGACCGCGCCCGCCTGCAGATAAGCCAGAACCTGCGACCGCGAATGCAGGCTTTCCCCCAGCGCGATCGGCGTGCGGATCGCGCGGCGCAAGGCTACATGGGCATCAAGGTCGGTGAAGGGCAAGGGTTCTTCGATCCAGCCAAGGCCCAGCCCGTCCAGACGGCCCGCATGGACGCGCGCGTCGTGGGCCGTCCATTTCTGGTTCAGGTCCACGAACAGCTTGCCATGCCGGCCCAGGATTTGCTGGATCCGGGTGATGCGCTCGATATCCTCCTCGATATCGGCGCGACCGATCTTGATCTTGACCGCGCGATAGCCGCGCGACAGGTAGCCGTCGACGCGACCAAGGACGTCCTCCAGCGTGTCGCTTTCCTTCATCACGATCTCGCTGATATAGGCCGGGATGCTGTCCCGCGCGCCACCGATCAATTGGTAAAGCGGACGATCATGCAGCTTGCCAAGGATGTCCCAGACCGCGATGTCGATGGCGGCGATCCCCATCGCGTTGACGCCAAGCCCCAGCCGCCGCGACTGACGCTGCATCTTGGCCCAGATCCGTTCGTAATCCTGGGGGTCCATCCCGATGACCAGCGGGGCCAGGTAATCCTGCACCAGCGCAAGAATGGCGCTGCCACCGATATCGACCGTATAGGTAAAGCCGGTGCCGATGATGCCGGTATCGGTCTCGACCTCGACGAAGACGAACTCCAGGCCATCGACCCGGTTCGTCGCATCCTCCCACGGGACCGAGGGCGGCAGGCGGCAGGCTTCAGCTCGGACATCGACAATCTTCATGGCTTCTTCTCTTTCGGCATTTTGACCAGGCCGGGGCGCAGCGTCAGCCGCGCCCGCAGGCAAACGAGGTTCCGACCTCTCGGGTCAGGCGTTGAAATAGCGACGGCGGCCAAGCCGGCTTTGCACATGCAGATGCTCGCGCGCCGTTCCGGGCAGATACTCGCTGCCGGACTTCTCGGACGGGGCCGAGACATTCCCGCGGGTCGGGCGGCTCAGCACGAAATCCTCGTCAATGTCGCAGCCAAGCCCCGGGGCATCGGGCACGTCCAGAAACCCGTCCCGCGCGACCGGATGTGGCAGGATCGTCCTGACCCGCCCCGCCCAGTCATCGTCGAAACGTTCAAGGATCAACCCGTTCGGAATCGAGGCCAGCAGGTGCAGCGCGGCATATTCCGCGACCGGGCCCAGCGAACCCGAATGCGGCGCGACCTGGATGTAATGCGCCTCGGCCATGCCGGCGATCTTCTTCATCTGGGTAAAGCCGCCCGCGCGCCCGGTATCGGGCTGGATCACGTCGACCAGATCCTCTTCGATCAACTGGCGCTCGCCGAAGATCGTTGCCATCCGCTCGCCCGCCGCCAGGGGAACATGCGCGGCGTCGCGGATACGGCGATAGCCGTCAAGATTTTCGGGCGCGACCGGATCCTCGATCCATAGGGGATCGTAAGGCTCAAGTGCGCGCGCCACCCGCGCCGCATCGGCCGGGGTCAGCCACGGCGGGCCATGCAGGTCAATGGCAATGTCCACATCGTCCCCGACCGCTTCGCGCAGGTCGGCGAACTTGCGCACCGGATCGCCCACGCCGCCGCATTTGATCGCCTTGATGCCACGCGCCTTCAGGGCCAGCGCCTGAGCCGGAGTATTGGCATGGGAATAGATCGGGATGCGGTCACGCAGCTTTCCACCCAGCAACATCCAGACCGGGACACCAAGCGCCTTGCCTTTGATGTCCCACAGCGCCATGTCGATGCCGGTCAGCGCACCGCCACCGACCGTGCCGATCATGCCATGCCCCATCATCGCGATGGTCAGCTTCTGGGCGATCAGTTCGGTATTGCGCGGATCCTCTCCGACCAGCAGCGGGGTCAGGTCGCTCAGGGCGGTTTCGACGACGCGCGGCCAGCCCGAGCATTCGCCGATCCCCGTGATCCCCGCATCGGTCTCGATCTTCAGGAACAGCCAGTTGCGCGTGCCCGATGCACCGGGGGCGGGGTCCAGCGGGGCGCCGGGCCATTCGGCATGCATCAGGAAGGTCTTGAGTGCGGTGATCTTCATCCGAAAGCCCTTGTCGGTGCAGGCGCATCCTCGGCGCGATAGCGGAAGCGGCGGGAGCGGTCGCGGTCGCGCGGGTCCGGTCGCGGGATCGCGGACAGCAGCGCCTGGGTATAGGGATGGTCGGGATCATTGCAGACCTTTTCGGCCGCCCCCACCTCGACCAGCTTGCCGCGATACATCACTCCCACCCGGTCGCACATGTAGCGGATCACGCCGATATCGTGGCTGATGAAGATATAGGCCAGCCCCAGTTCGTCCTGCAGCCGCATCAGCAGGTCCAGAACCTGGCTGCGGACCGAGACATCCAGCGCCGATGTCGCCTCGTCCGCGACGATCACGCGCGGGTTCAGCGTGATGGCGCGCGCGATGCCGATCCTTTGCCGCTGCCCCCCCGAAAAGGCGTGGGGATAGCGTTCGCGGGTCGAGGGGTTCAGCCCGACCTGCTCCATCAGGTGGCAGACCCGTTCGTCCAGCGCCCGCCCGCGGGCCAGACCGTTGACCAGAAGTGGCTCGCCGATGATCTGGGCCACCGTCATCCGCGGGTTGAGCGAGCCGAACGGGTCCTGAAAGACCATGCGCAATTCGCGCCGTACGGCCTTCAGCTCGGCCCCGTGCAGCGCGGTCAGGTCGACCTGCTTCCCATCAGCGCGACGATACAAAATACGGCCGCCGGTCGGGTCGTAAAGCCGCATCACCGCGCGGCCCATCGTCGTCTTGCCCGACCCGCTTTCCCCCACGATGCCCAGTGTCTCGCCCGGTTGCAGCGTGATCGACACCTTGTCCAGCGCCGTCAGCTCGCCAAACTTCATCGTCAGGCCCTGGATGTCCAGGATAGGCGCGGCGCTCATGTCCAGCGGCGGGCGGTTGACGCGGGCCTCGGCCTTGCGCTCCAGCTTCAGGACCGAGCCGATCAGCATCCTGGTGTAGTCATCCTTGGGCGCATGGAAGATCTGCTCGACGGGGCCATATTCCTTGACGACGCCATGGTGCATGACCAGCACGTCATCGGCGATCTGCGCGACCACGCCCATGTCATGGGTGATGAACAGCACCGCCATGCCATGCGTCTTTTGCAGTTTTGCGATCAGGTCGAGGATCTCGGCCTGGGTCGTCACGTCCAGCGCGGTGGTCGGCTCGTCCGCGATCAGCAATTGCGGCTTGCAGGCCAGCGCCATGGCGATCATGGCCCGCTGCCGCATCCCGCCCGAATACTCAAAGGCATAGCGGTCAACCGCTTTTTCGGGATTCGGGATCTCGACTTGCCGCAGCAGGTTGATGGCTTCCGCGCGCGCGGCGGCCTTGCCCATCTTCAGATGCAGGCGAAGCGCCTCGATGATCTGGTCACCGACGGTATGGACCGGCGACAGCGAGGACATCGGCTCCTGAAAGATCATCGCGATCTCGGCCCCACGGACCGCGCGGATCGCCTTGCCGCGCGGATCCAGCCGGGCAAGATCGACAGAGCTGCCATCCGGCCGGTTCAACAGGATCTGACCCGAAGCGATGCGGCCCGGCACATCCACGATCTGCAGGATCGAACGCGCCGTGACCGACTTTCCCGATCCGCTTTCGCCCACGACACACAGGGTCTTGCCCGGCTCGATGGAAAACGACACGCCGTTCACGGCCGTGAATACCCCCGTCCGCAGGGGGAATTCGGTGACGAGGTCGCGGACCTCCAGCAGGGGGCGCCCGGCGGGCGACGGGGCATCGGACATGGGCGCACTCATTTGTTATAGGGATCGGCCGCATCGCGCAGGCCGTCGCCAAGAAGGTTCAGCGCCATCACGGCGACCACCACGGCCGCGCCGGGCAGGAAAAGCCAGGGTGCCGTCGCGATCGAGCGGATGTTCTGCGCCTCGCGCAGAAGCACGCCCCAGGAAATCGTCGGCGGCTGCAGGCCCAGCCCCAGGAAGGACAGCGAGGTTTCGGCCAGGATCATTGCCGGAACGGCCAGCGTGACCGAGGCGATGATGTGGCTGGCGAAACTGGGCAGCATGTGGCGGAAGATGATCCGCCGCTCGGGGACGCCGTCAAGTCGGGCAGCGGCCACGAATTCCTCGGATCGAAGAGACAGGAAACGTCCGCGCACCACCCGCGCCAGTTGCGCCCAGGCCGTGAGGGACAGGATGATGGTGATCATCATGTATTGCAGCGTCGCGGGCCAGTTCTGCGGCAGCGCCGCCGCCAGCGCCAGCCAGATCGGGATCGTCGGCAGGGCCAGAACGAATTCGATCACCCGCTGGATCACGAAGTCGACCCGCCCGCCGTAATAACCCGAAATTCCGCCCAGGATGATCCCCAGCGCCAGCGACAGGAACACGCCGACAAGCCCGATGGACAGCGACACCTGCGCGCCCTGCACCACGCGGGAATAGACGTCTCGTCCCAGCCGATCCGCACCGAACAGGTAAAGCGGCTGCTTCGGGTCCGAAGACGCGAACAAATGGATATTGGTCCTGAACAGTCCCAGCACGGAATATTCATAGCCGCGCCCGAACAGCTGGATCGGCACCTTTTTCGTCGGATCCTCCTTGAAGATCGCGGCCAGCGTCTCGGGATCGCGGGTCATCTTCAGGGGGCGGAAATACAGGCCCAGGCTGAACCCGTCCGTCCGGTCGATCAGATGCACCGCCTGCGGCGGGTGAAAGGTCGAGCGCGCGTTCTGCTTGATCGGATCGTTGATCGCGAAAAATCCCGGCACCAGAGCGACGGTGTAAAGCATGATGGTCACGACCAGCGCGATCATGGCCAGCTTGTGGCGGCGGAAGGCCCACCAGATCAACTGCCATTGCGAGGCGACGGCGACGCGTTCGGCCGGAACTTCGGTCTGCAAAGTGGCATCAGTCATCGCTTGCACTCATTCTAGCCGGATGCGGGGATCGACCAGCGCCAACAGGATGTCGCTGACCAACGAGCCGATCAGCGTCAGCGCGCAGATCAGCAGCACGAAGGCACCGGCAAGATACATGTCCTGCGCCATCAGCGATTGCAGAAGCATCGGCGCGGCGGTCGGAAGGTTCAGCACGATGGCAACCACGACCGAGCCCGAGATCAGGTTCGGCAGCAGCCATGCGATGGTCGAAATGAAAGGGTTCAGCGCGATGCGCATCGGATATTTCATCAGCAACCGCCGCTCGGACAATCCCTTGGCCCGGGCTGTGGTGACATAGGGCTTGGGCAACTCGTCCAGCATGTTCGCGCGCATGACGCGGATCAGGCTCGCGGTCGAGGACACGGCCAGGATCACCACCGGCAACCACAGATGGTGAAGCAGGTCGACCATCTTGCCGAAGCTCCAGGCCGCGTTCTCGAACTCGGGCGAGAACAACCCGCCGACCGCCTGCCCGAAATGAACGGCGGCGATATACATCAGCACCAGCGCCAGCAGGAAGGACGGGATCGACAGGCCAAGGAAGCTGAAGACGGTAAAGGCATAGTCGCCGATCGAATATTTGCGGACCGCCGAATAGACGCCGATCGGCAGGGCGATGGCCCATGTCACGATCAGGCTTGCCAGCGCCAGCACCAGCGTCAGGGCCATCCGTTCCCAGATCAGGCCTGAAACGGGTTGCTGCCATTCGAAGGAAAGGCCGAAATCGCCGCGCGTGACGATGCCCCAGACCCATTTCAGGTATTGGACAATCATCGGCTGATCCAGGCCGAAGCGCTCGCGCAATTGCGCGGCGGCGTTCTGGTCCACGATCTCGTTCGACGAGGCCAGCGTGGCGACATAGGTGGTGACATAGTCCCCTGGCGGCAGCTGGATCAGCACGAAGGCCAGAAAGCTGACGGCAAACAGCGAGGGGATCATCCAAAGGAAGCGCTTGGCGATGAAACGCAGCATCCGACGGCTCCGGGCAAGACGAAAGCGGCCGGCCCCGCAAGGCCGGCCGAATGTGGAATATCAGCTCGTGAAATAGAACTGCTGCGGCAGGGCCGGGCCGGGGTTCGGCCAGGACCAGCTGTCGGGCTGGGTTTCGGGAACGTTGCGCAGATTGTTGCGAATGATCCCGAAACCGCCGACGGCGAGACAGACGCCGACCGTTTCGAACGCTTCGGCGGTCAGGTCAAAGACCTGCTTCATGATCTCGCCGCGCTTGTTCAGGTCTGCGGTCGCCCTGGCCTCGTCGAACAGCTTGAAACGCTGCTTCTGGCTTTCCGGCGGCTCTTCACCGTCGGCCCCGTTCGAGGTGTACCACATTGCCCACGGAATCGCGTAGCGCGAGCCCTGCGGGTGGAAAGCGAAGAAGTCGCGAGGATCCAGCATCGGATCAAGGCCGCCGGGCCCCGGCCAGACCTGCGCGTCATGGGCGTTGTCATCGCCACGCGTGTAGTAAAGCGCGCGCTCGATCGTGTTCACCTTGACGTCGAAGCCAAGCTCGGCCCAATGCGCCTTGACCAGTTCCAGCGTGTCGACAAGGTCCGGGTAAAGCGTCGGGATCACGTCGATGGCAAAGAAGGTCGCACCGCCGTCCGGCCGCACCCGCCAGCCGTTGCCGTCGCGCTTGTCATAACCCGCCTCGTCCAGCATCGCGTTGGCCTTGTCCGGGTCATAGTCCGTGAATTGCCGGGCCAGAGTCTCGTGATACCAGGGATGGCCCGGGCGAGGACCGGTCTGATAAGGCTCGCTTTGCCCGAAATAGACGATCTCGATGATCTCTTGCCGGTTCAGGCCCAGCGACAGCGCCTGACGGACCGCCTTGTTCGCGAACATCTCGCGCATGCCGGGGTCCTTGTGGGCCATGTTCAGATAGATCTGGCACTGCTGCGCGGCGGAAGGAATCAGTTTCAGCAGGCGGTAGTCGCCCTTCTCGGCATTCTCGGACAGGGTCGGCTTGTTGGCGAGAACGCTGATATGGCGGTCCTGGATGTCGATCTGGCCCGAAATCACGCTGAGCATCAGCGATTCTACATCCTGCGAGATGCCGAAATGCAGTTCATCCGCATAGGGAAGCTGGTTCCCCTCGGTATCGACCTGCCAGAAATAGGGGTTGCGGGTCATGACCACGCGGGTCGCGCCGCCGGTATAGGGTTCCTTGACGACCCAGGGATCGACCGTCGGCTTCTCGGGATTGGCCCAGCGGCTGGGGATTTCGATGTCGCCGCATTTGGCGCGGAACAGTTCGGCCCAGCCGCCCAGCCCCGCCGCCTTTGCCTCGGCTTCAAGATTGCGGCCGGACGAGGGCAGGAACTGGCTGCAGTAATGCTTGGGAAACAGCGTCGGGTGCTGGCCCAGCGGTGTCGCCAGGTTTTCAAGGAACAGGGCGTTCGGCGCGGCGAAGGTGAATTTCACGGTGGTGTCGTCGACCTTTTCGACCTCGACCGCCTTGCCAGCGACCTGAAGCTGGGCCGGGGTGGCGCTGTAAAGGTCGGGGTTCTTCACCACGTCCTCGATCGCGAAGACGATGTCTTCGGCGGTAAATGGCTGGCCGTCGGACCAGCGCATCCCCTGCCGCAGCTTGAAGGTGAACTGCTTCGCGTCCGGGCTGATCTCCCAGCTGTCGGCGACGTTGGGCAGGACTTCGGTGAAGTCCATGTTCCAGCGCACCAGCCCCTGGTTGCCAACCATCCGCAGGATGCCGTTATGGTCGGACGATCCGCGCAGCCCGCGCCGGATCGCGCCGCCATAGGTGCCGATCTTCTCATGCGGGGTGACGACAAGCGGGTTGGCAGGCAGGCGGTCACTCACTGCGGGCAGGCCCCCCGACTTGACCATTTCGGCCAGTGCCGGCGCCTCGTTCACGGTCGCGGCGCGAACCTGGCCCGCGAATACTGAAAGCGCGACGACGCTTCCCGACGCGGCCAGAAAGCTGCGCCGGCTCAGCCCGCGCGGCAGCGGATTACTGTCATGCATCCTCGTTCTCCTCCCAGAGCAATCTTGGCTGCAAAGCCCGCCCCCGTCGCCGACCCCTCCCAAGGCCGCTTCGCCACGAGGCGATTGCAACGAGGGAATGGTTATCAAACGATCAGAAGATTACAAGTATTGACAGATTATGACAGCTTCCTAAGTTGGCGGGACATGCCAAGCCGGGACAAAGCGAAGACCAGACAGGCTGCGGGGAACCAGGTGATGTCCGCGATCAAGGGGCACGAGCAGAAGGCCGGGGGCGCCCGATACAGCGACATCATCTATGAAAAGATCATCGCGATGATTGCCGATGGTCGCTTTCCGCTGAACGAAAGGCTGCCTTCGGAACCGAATCTGGCGGCGATGCTGGGCGCCTCACGCCCGGTGCTGCGAGAGGCGCTGGAGAGGATGCGACAGGACAACCTGATCGTATCGCGCAAGGGATCAGGTTCTTATGTGCGGCAGCGCCCTGACAGCACCATGCTGCAACAGGTTCCGGTGGGTTCGCTGGCCGAAGTTCAGCGATTTTTCGAATTCCGCGCAGGATTGGAAGCGGGGGCTGCCGAACTGGCCGCCCGCAATGCGACGGTCGCGGACCGCCACCGCATCGCCGAGGCGCTGGCCCGGCTGGAAAGCGCGATCCAGCGCGGAGAACTGGGGGCCGAAGAGGATCTGGCCCTGCATGACGCGATTGCCGTTGCGGGGGGAAATCCCTTTCACCAGCAGATCCGCAACATCTATCGTTCGCATTTCGCCATGGGGCATTCCGTGACGCGCAGCCTGAACCTGCGCCGTTCGCCGCCGAATCTGCGTGCGGTGCAGGACGAACACAACGCCATCGTCGCCGCCATCCTTGACCGGGATGAGGCTGGCGCTGCAGCCGCCATGCGCAATCACATCCTGAACGCGCGCAACCGCATGTTCAGCGGCGTGGACGACTGAGATCATGACATGCGGGCCCCGGCGGCCCGCGACAGGGGGGACTACTGGTGACCAAACATGCGCGCTTCACGCCGCAGATCCGCAGGCTGATCGACATACCGCTGCAGGTCGGCGAATCCCCCGTCTGGGACGACCGCGAAGGCGTGCTCTGGTTCGTCGATACGCTTGCCCCCGCCGTCTTTCGCAGGCACGGGGACGGTCGGCTTGATCGCTTCGACATGCCAGCGGCCGCTGGCTGCCTTGGCCTTTGCGAAAGCGGGCTGATCGCGGTCGGCCTGCAGACCGGCGTTCACCTGCTGGACCCGAACGACGGTTCGCTGACCCTGCTTTGCGATCCCGACCAGGGACGCCCCGATAGCAGGCTGAACGACGGAAAGGTCGGTCCCGACGGCTGCTTCTGGGTCGGCACCCGCGACGAAGCCGTGCCGCAGACCGGGAATGCCCGACTGTATCGCGTCGCGCCCGATGGCAGCTTCACCACTGTGCTGGAGGGGCTGCTGACCTCGAACGGCTTGGCGTGGAGCCCGGACGGAACCCGCATGTATCATTCGGACAGCAGCGGACTTTTCGTTCAGGCGCTGGATTTCGACCCCGCGACCGGAACCACGGGCCAACCCGTGCGACTGCATGACAACGCCCCCGACGAAGGCCGCCCGGACGGTGCCGCGATGGATGCCGAAGGATATTACTGGAGCGCGGGCGTCCGCTCCGGTCGGCTGAACCGGATGGATCCGCAGGGCAATATCGTCGAGGTCTGGGATCTGCCCCACAAGGGATGCAGCATGCCCTGCTTCGGCGGGCCAGACCTGCGGACACTTTATGTCACCTGCCTGCATATGCCGCGCGAGGATGGGACGATGGAGCCCGGCACCCTTCTTGCGCTGGACGCGCCGGTTGCAGGCGCACCGGTCCATCGCATGGCGATCTAGGATCGGACGCAGACCCAGGCTGGAACAGGGGCCGGTTCACGGCCCCTGAGTAATCCCCTTGCGGTTTCGCCCGCCCGCGTCAATCCGCGACCGAGAAACGGCGGGACACGGTAAAGGCCTTGTCCAGATCGGGGTTCAACTCCATCCCCAGACCCGCTCCCGGGGGGACCGTGATCATGCCGTTCCGGACCTCGGGCAGCGCCGTGACAAGGTCGCGGTACCACGTCTTGTAGAAGGCGCGGACGCTTTCCTGCACCAGCGCATTCGGCGCATTCAGCGACAGGTGGGTCGAGGCGCACAGGACGACCGGCCCCGTGCAGTCATGGGGCGCGACCGGCAGATGCCATGCCTCGGCCATGGCCGCGATCTTGCGGGCCTCGGACAGGCCGCCGCACCAGCTGATATCCAGCATGACCACGCCCGCCGCGTCGGTTTCCAGCAGGTCGCGGAAGCCCCAGCGCGTTCCCAGCGTCTCGGAAGCCGAGATCGGCGCGGGCGAGACAGCGGCATAGCGTTTCAGGCTGGACAGGCTGTCCATCTTGATCGGATCTTCGTGCCAGAAGGTCTGATAGGGGGCCAGCGCCTTGGCGATCTGCATCGCGGGCAGAAGCTGCCACATCGAGTGGAACTCGACCATGATGTCCATGCGGTCGCCCACAGCGCTGCGAATCTTCTCGAACGGCTCCAGCGCCGATTTCAGGTCGGGCAGCGAGATATACTGGCCGCGCGTCTTTTCCGCCGCGATGTCGAAGGGCCAGATCTTCATCGCCGTGATGCCCTCTTCCAGCAGCGAATGGGCCAGTTCGTCGGCACGATGCAGGAAGCCGTTCAGGTCGTCGTAATTGCTGATCTTAGTCGCGGACAAGTCATAGTTGGCGGTGGTCTGCCCGGTCGCCTTCTTGATGTATTCCGTACCCGCGCAGGTGTTGTAGGTGCGGATCTCGCTCCGGCTGAATCCGCCCAGAAGCTGGGCGATGGGCTGGCCCGTCGCCTTGCCGAAAATGTCCCACAGCGCGATGTCGAAGGCGGAGTTGCCCCGCACCTCGGCCCCCGAGGACCGGAAGCCCAGATAGCCGACCAGTTCCGACGCAAGCAGGTCGATCTGCAGCGGATTGCGCCCGATCACGCGGGGCGCGACATATTCGTGGATATAGGCCTCGACCGTCTCGGCCCCGAAGAAGGTTTCGCCAAGCCCGGTCAGACCTTCATCCGTATGGACCAGTACCCAAAGCAGGTTCGGTCGCTCGGCCACGCGGACCGTTTCAAGTTTCGTGATTTTCATGCGTTGTCCTTCATGCAATTCCGGCGGCGAGAAGCGCCTTTGCGCTTTCGTCGAAATGACGGGTCATCAGCGCGGCGGCGGTCTGCGGATCGCCAGCGGCAATCGCCTCGGCCAGCGCGACATGGATGCTATTCATCGCCTGCCTGTCCGCATCCGAGGCGCGGCTGCGCCAGCCGATGGGCCAGGTCTGGCGCGAGACGCCCTGAAAGGCGCCGACGATGATCGCGAAGATCGGGTTGCGGGATGCACGGGCGATTTCAAGGTGAAAGGCCAGGTCGCTTTCCATCACCTTGTCGGCGTCGCCAAAATTCTCCTGCATCGCGCGCGCATGGCCCAGGATGACCGCGGCCTCGGCATCCGTCCGGCGCAGCGCGGCCAATGTCGCCGTTCGCGTCTCGATGGTCCGGCGCACGTCATAGACCTGGTTGATGCTGATCTGGGCGGTGTGGACGCCGTGGTCGATCATCAGGGACATTGCCCCGTCATCCAGCTGCGCCACCGTCGCGCGCTTGCCGGCACTAAGGTCGATCAGCCGCATCGCCGCCAGCGACCGGAACGCCTCGCGCACCACGGTGCGCGATACGCTCAACTCTCGCGACATGGTCGCCTCGCTGGGGAGGCGGTCGCCGGGGGCGAGTTCGTTCGCGCGAATGTGGCGGGTGATCGCGCCGATGGCGGCGCTGACCAGATCCCCCGTTTCGGCGCTTTCCTGCGCTGCCTCGATCATTTTCGCCCCACGGATAGCACAAACCTATATGACTGGTTTGATATGTTTGTTCGATACTTCATGCGAAAGCTGCCTGTCAAGAGTGCTGCACAACGCGTGACGGCGGATTGAATGGCTTCCTTCATGCTGGCACGGCCAGCGGTCAAAGGGCATAATCCGACTGGCGGCATTTAAGGTGGGTATCTTGCGGGTCTTGCTGATCGAGGACGACGAGGATCTGGGCGCGGCGGTCAAGGACCGCATTGGCGCCGATGGCCATGTCTCGGACTGGATGACCACGCTTGAGGATGCTGGCGACTGCGTGCGGACCGTCGATTACGACCTCGTGCTGCTGGACATGATGTTGCCCGACGGGAATGGCATCGACTTCCTGCAGCAACTGCGGCGAAGCGGGGCGACCGTCCCGGTCATCATCCTGACAGCAATGGACCGGATTTCCGAACGGATCGCGGGGCTGAATGCCGGGGCCGACGACTATCTGGTCAAGCCCTTCGACCTTGCCGAGCTTTCGGCCCGCATCCGCGCCGTCGGGCGGCGCTACACCGGAAATCCGAACCCGATGCTGAAGCTGGGCGAACATCAGATCGACCTGGCGCGGCGCCAGGTGATCGGCCCCGACGGGCCCTTGACCCTCAGTGCCCGCGAATGGGTCGTGCTGGAGACGCTGCTGTCGGGTGCAGGCAGGCTGATCTCGCGCGCGATGATCGAGGACCGCCTGTATTCCTTTGAGGAAGGGGCCGAAAGCAACACGGTCGAGGTCTATATCAGCCGCTTGCGCCGCAAGCTTGGTCACGAATGCATCCAGACCCAGCGCGGGCTGGGCTATCGCGTGGTCGTCTAGCCCGCCGGGTTCAGTTTCGCTTCAGCCTGGTGTTGTTCCGGTTGCCCCGTCGGGATCGTTGACCCGGCCGGTGCCGCATGGCTGATTGCCGAGGGAAACGGCGGCCACGTGGCGACACGCGCGCGGCAACAAAAAGGGGAAAACGCCCATGCGACGCTCAAGCCTGCTTCGCGACCTCGTCAATGGTTTCGGTGCCGGGATCGTGCTCATCTGGTGCGTGGCGCTGCTGGTCGGCTGGATGGTCCTGCGCGAAGAGTTGGACGAAATCTATGACGCGATGTTGGCGCGGGTCGCGGACCATGTGCTTGCCCTGTCGGGCCGGGCCGAGAACGGCGCGCGCAGCGCGGATTTGTTGATCCAGTTCACCGCCCCCGACGGCACGATCGAGATGAGCCCCGAAGGCGCGGATCGCGCCGCCTTTTCGCTGGCCTTGGCCGAAGGGTATACCGAAGTCGGCGACATGCGCGTCCTGACCCTTAAGAATTCCGATGGCAGCGTCCTGCGGGTCGCCGATCCGCTGAAGGAACGGCGCGAGGCGGCGCGGGAAACGCTTGTCGGGATGCTGCTCCCCTCGATCATTCTGCTGCCGCTGGCATTTTTGGCGACGCGGGTTTTCATCCGCCGCAGGCTGGCACCGGTGCGTGCGCTGTCCGCCGAGGTCGAGGGGCGCAGTGCCTCGGACCTGCGGCCCCTAACGGTGCAGGACATCCCTGATGAGCTTGAGCCGGTCCTGATCGCGGTGAACCGGCTGATGACACGCCTGTCCGAGGCGCTGGAGGCCGAGCGCAGCTTTTCGTCGAACGCCGCGCATGAATTGCGCACCCCGATCGCGGCTGCCTATGCCCAGACCCAGCTTCTGATTGACGAGGCCGAGAATCCCGCCATGCGCGCGCGAAGCGAGGCGATCGCAAGATCGATGCAGCGACTTTCCCGCCTGGCGGCGAAGCTTCTGGAGCTTGCGCGGGCCGAAGTCGTGCGGGACGAACAAGAGGAACTTTCCGATCTTGCCCCGGTCCTGCGCCTTGTCGCGCAGGATAGCGGATCGGGCCATATCTATCGCATCCCCAACCGGCCGGTTCTGGTCCGCATGGACGTGGACGTCTTTGCGCCGCTGGCGCGCAACCTGATCGAAAACGCGGAACTGCACGGTCAGACGCCCATCGCCGTCCGGCTGACAGACGATCTGTTCGAAGTCACCAACCGGGGTCGGGTGGTGCCGCCCGACAGGCTTGCCCGTCTGACCCGGCGGTTCGAACGCGCGGGCAGCCGCGAGGTCGGATCGGGACTGGGCCTTGCCATCGTCGACACGCTGGCCAAGAACGCCGGCGCGCGGCTGGAACTGCTGTCACCCGAACCGGGCCGTGAGGATGGTTTCGTCGCCCGCGTCCACTTTCCCCTGCGCGAGGCCTGACCCCTAGAACAGCGGGATCGCGGGGTGGAACGCGGCCATCTGCAGGCCGCGCAGCACCTGCCCCACAGGAATCAATGCCAAAAAGACCAGCGCATCGGCCGCATTCCGGGCCAGCGTGCCGCTGTCGAAGCTGATTTCGGCAGGCGTCCGGAACAGGTGAAATGCGGGGAACATGCGCGGCACCTGGCGGGCATAGGCGTCATACTGCCCGCCGAACCGATGGCGCAGGAAATGTTCCTCGCGCGCGGCGGTCATCGACAGGATGATCCAGGTCAGCCCGCCCAATGCCAGCGCCATGACCATGCTGCCAAGCACCAGTCCGAAGCCGGTCGCCCCGATGGTCGAGAACAGGTAAAGCGGATGGCGGCACATCGAATAAGGACCGTCGCGCATCACGGCGGCGTTCTTGCGACCTCCGATATAAAGGATCGACCAGAAGCGCCCCAGCACCGCGGCAAAGACCAGAAGCACCCCGCATGTCTCAAGGATCGCCGCGACCGGGGTCGCGTGCCAGGCCGACCGCGTCAGGATCAGCAGTGGCAGCAGGGGAATGAAACACAGCCGCAGCGCAGTGATGCGGATCTTCTGGTCGAAGGGCTTGACGGACGCGACCCCGGCGGGGTGCAGGACGGGTTCGGGGATCATGGGTATGGCCTGTGCAATTTTGGGCCATCAACACCGCGAACCTGAAACGAGCCTGAACGCCTTGCTTTGTTGCCAAGGGGTCCGACGTGGCGCTGCGGGGGCCCTGCCCCCGCCCCTGTCAGTCCGCTTTCGCGGGATCGTAGCCGAGCAGCCGAAGCGCGTTCAGTGTCACCAGCACGGTGGCGCCGGTATCCGCCATGATCGCGATCCAGAGGCCGGTGATGCCAAGGATCGATGTCACCAGGAACACCGCCTTCAACCCCAAGGCCAAGGCGACGTTCTGGCGGATATTGCCCATCGTCCTGCGCGACAGCCGGATCAGCGCCGGCACATCCGTCACGCGGTCTCGCAGGATCGCGGCATCCGCGGTCTCCAGCGCGACATCGGTGCCCGAGCCCATCGCGACCCCGATCCCCGCCTGCTTCAGCGCGGGCGCATCGTTGATCCCGTCGCCGATCATCATGACGCTGCCTTGACCGCCCATGTCGCGAATGGCGGTCAGCTTGTCTTCGGGCATCATCTCGGCGCGGAACTCCAGTCCCAGATGGCCCGAGATGGCGGCAGCGGTCCGGGGATTGTCGCCCGTCAGCATGGTCGCGCCGACATCCAGCGCCTTCAGCTGGCGCATCGCCTCGGCCGCGTCGGCACGTGGCTCGTCGCGCATGGCGACAAGACCAAGGGGGCGGCGATCGCGGAAGACCGCGACCACGGTCTTGCCCTGGGCCTCGAGCTCGGCCGCATGGCGAGTGCCCTCAGCCTCGATCCCGGCGCTGTCGGCGGCATGGCGGGGCGACGAGACCCAGGCGGGCGCGCCATCGACCATGGCCTCGACCCCCTTGCCGACGATTGCCCGGGCGCCCTGTGACGCGGGGATAGTCACGCCTGCCTCGGCCGCGCGGCGCAGGATTGCCTGGGCCAGCGGATGGCTGGAGCCGGCCTCGACGGCGGCGGCGGTTGACAGCAGCTCGGCCTCGTCAATGCCGGGCGCGGGGATCAGATCGGTCACCACCGGCTTGCCGACGGTCAGGGTGCCGGTCTTGTCAAACGCGACGCGCGTGACCTTGGCGGCGGCTTCGATCACTGCGCCCCCCTTCAGCAGCAGGCCCCGCCTGGCCCCCGAGGACAGCGCCGACGCGATCGAGGCCGGGACCGAGATCACCAGCGCGCAGGGGCAGCCGATCAGCAGCAGGGCCAGCCCGCGATAGATCCAGGTGTCCCAATCCGCCCCGAAGGCCAGCGGCGGCACCAGCACGACCAGCGCGGCGATCCCCACGACGACCGGCATGTACCAGCGGCTGAAGCGGTCGATGAAACGCTCGGTCGGCGCGCGGGCTTCCTCGGCCTCTTCGACGAGGCGCACGATGCGGGCAATGGTGTTGTCCGAGGCCTCCTTGCTGACGCGGATTCGCAGCGCGGCTTCGGCATTGATGGAACCGGCGAAGACCGGCTCGCCCGGTCCCTTGGTTCGCGGGACGCTTTCGCCGGTGACCGGGCTTTCGTCGATACCGCTGGAGCCTTCGACGATCTCGCCATCCGCCGGGATACGCTCGCCGGGGCGGACCAGCACGGTCTGGCCGATCTGCAGACTTTCGGCGGCCACCTCGCGCAGTTGCCCGCCCGTCTCGACAATCGCGGTTTTCGGCACCAACTGGGCCATCGCGCGGATTCCGTTGCGTGCCTTGTTCGCGGCGACGCCTTCCAGAACCTCGCCCACGGCGAAAAGGAAGACAACCAGCGCGGCCTCTTCGGCGGCGCCGATGAACAGCGCGCCAACGGCCGCGATGGTCATCAGGCTTTCGATGGTGAAGGGCTGGCCCATCCTCGCCGCCTGGAAGGCGCGCTTCGCAACCGGTGCCAGGCCGATCAGGCAGGCGATCACGAAGGCCCAGGCACCGATCCGGGCCGTGGTCGCGATTTCGAATGCCCAAGCCAGCACCAGCAGTGCGCCGGTCAGAAGGACCAGGCGGCCCTTGCCGGTCCGGTACCAGGGCTTACCCCGATCCAACGGGTCATCATGCATGTGCCCGTGCCCCGCCCCGGCCGACGGATGGTCATGGTCATGGTCATGGTCATGTGCGCCCGTCGCGGTGTCGGCCGAACCCTTTGTGCGGCCCGCGCAGCAGACCTCTTCCGGCAGGGGTTCCGGGATGACGAAAGCACGCTTTCTGGGTGCCTCCTGCCCTTTGGGCGCAATGCCATAGCCCAGCTTGCGGACGGCCGCCTCGATCGCGTCGGTCTGGGTCGTACCGGGGGCAAGGTTCAGGGTCAGTCGCTCGGACATCAGGGCGACCTTG
Organism: Paracoccus broussonetiae; assembly: GCF_031854425.1. Classification (NCBI taxonomy): domain Bacteria; kingdom Pseudomonadati; phylum Pseudomonadota; class Alphaproteobacteria; order Rhodobacterales; family Paracoccaceae; genus Paracoccus; species Paracoccus broussonetiae. Next base: position 252,705 of record NZ_JAVRQI010000002.1, read on the forward strand.
ACCTCGCTGACGCCGGGCATCCGTTCGACCGCGCGGACGACCTTGCTGGAGCAAGCCGCGCAATCCATGCCGGTGACGGTCCATTCCCGCCTTTCGCCAACCTGAGCCATTGCCATCTCCTTCGCCCGTGATTCGGGGCACTTGTTCTCGATTGGAAGACAACTTAATTGCTCTAGCAACTAGAGGTTCAAGGGGGTATTGATGCTTTCCATCGGAAATCTGAGCAAAGCCACCGGGGTCAAGGTTCCGACGATCCGTTATTACGAACAGATCGACCTGCTGCCCGAGGCCGCGCGCAGCGCCGGCAACCAGCGCCTTTACGGCCCGAAGACCCTTGAGCGGCTGGCCTTCATCCGCCATGCCCGTGACCTTGGCTTTCCGCTGGAGGAGATCCGGGAATTGCTGAGCCTATCCGACGATCCCAGCCAGCCCTGCCAGGCCGTGGACCAGATCGCGGTGCGCCAACTGGCAGCGGTGAATGCCCGGATCGAGCGGCTGGCCGCGCTGCGGACCGAATTGGAGCGGATGCTGCATCAATGCCGTTGCGGAACCGTCGCGGATTGCCGCGTGATCGAGGTGCTGGGCAACCACGAACTTTGCGGCCACGACCACGGCACGGCCGCCGACCAGCTTTAGGGCTTGCGCCCCACGCGGGCCAGCAGCACCACCGGCAGGATCCCGACCGCGACGATGGCCAAAGCGGCCAGCGCGGCTTCCTCATAGGTGCCGCGCGCGGCTTCGCCGTAAAGATGGGTGGCCAGCGTCTCGAAATTCAGCGGGCGCAGAAGCAGGGTCGCCGACAGCTCCTTCATGCAATCGACAAAGACCAGCAGTCCCGCTGCCGCGATGGCGGCTTTGGAGAGCGGAAGGTGGACATGCCACAGCGTCCCCGTCACCCCCTGTCCCAGAGTCCGGGCGGCCTGGTCAAAACTGCGGGGGATGCGCGCCAGTCCAGCCTCGATCGAGCCGACCGAGATGGCCAGGAAGCGCGCAAGATAGGCATAGCCCAAACCAACCCCGGACCCCATCAGCAAAAGCCCCGTCGACAGGCCAAACCATTCCTGCGCAGTGCGGTCGATCAGCCGGTCCAGGCTGGCGGTCGCGATCAGCACCCCCAGCGCCAGAACGGTCCCCGGCATGGCATAGCCCAGGGTCGAGACGCGCTGCGCGGCCAGCATTGCGCGCTGCGGAAAGGCCCGTGCGCCATAGGCCAGGACCAGTCCGCACAGCAGGACCGCGACCGTCGCCGCCGCCGAGATGACAAAGGAATTCCGCGCCTCGATCAGCAGGCGGTCGGACAGACCGGCGAACTGGAACCGCTTCCAGGCTTCGACCGCCAGAAAGGTTGCGGGCACGATGAAGCCGAACAGCACGGGCAGGAAGCCCAGCCCAAATGCCGCCAGCGCCGCCCCGCCCCGCAAGGGCGCGGGTGCGAATGTGCGGGCACGCTGTGCACTGATGCTGTATCGCTGGTGCCGGCGCGCCCACCGCTCCAGCGAGACCAGCGCCACGACCAGCACGATCATCGCCAGCGCGATCTGCGCTGCTCCCGGCAGGTCCGAACGCGTGACCCAGGTCGTGTAGACCGAGATCGTCAGCGACCGGACGCCCAGGAATTCCGAAGCACCGATATCGTTCAGCGTCTCCATCAGCGCCAGGCTGATCCCGACCGCGATCGCGGGCCGGGCCAGCGGCACGGCGACGCGCCAGAAGATGTGGCGGCGGCTGGTGCCCAGCGTCCGCGCAACCTCAACCAGGTTGGCGGCCTGGGTCATGAACATCGCGCGCGTCGGCAGATAGACGTAGGGGTAAAGCACAAGGCTGAGCAGGACGATCGCCCCCGGCATCGAGCGGATGTCCGGCAGTCGAAACTGGCGTGGGCTGTCATATCCCAGCACCGTGCGGATCGCGGATTGCACCGGACCCAGCGGGTGCAGAAGGTCGAGATAGGCATAGGCGACGATATAGGTCGGCACGGCAAGCGGCAGCAGCAGCGCCCATTCCAGCACCCGCCGCCCGCGGAAATCATAGGCCGTTACCAGCCACGCCATTGAGGTTCCGATCCCCGCGACCAGCACGCCGACGCCGGTCATCAGGATCGCGGTCTGGCCCAATGCATGGGGCAGCACATTCCGGCCCAGATGCGACCACAGACCGTCCGAACCCTGCACCGCCTGCCAGAACAGCGCCGCGATGGGTGCGATCACCAGCGCAGCGATCACCAGACCGGCCAAAACCCACCCCCCCGCACGAAGGCGAAGGGGGCGGGTTTTACCCATGGGTCTTGTCGTCGCATCGGTCATGGGATGGCGACGGCGGCGCGGATCACGCCGCCGTCCCTGTGGTTCAGTTGTCGAAGCCCACCTTGTCGACCAGCTCGCTGGCTTCCTTGCGGTTCTTCACGATCTCGGTCAGCGGGGTCGGATCGACCTTCAGCTCGCCGAACGAGGCGACGATGGGGTCAAGCGCCGCACCAGCCTTGACGGGGTATTCGTAATTCGCCTCGCCATAGATCTTCTGCGCCTCGTCCGAGACAAGGAACTCCAGCAGCTTGACCGCCTGCTCCTTGTTCGGAGCGTGCTTGGCAACAGCGGCGCCACTGATGTTCACATGCGTTCCACCATCCTTGAAGGTCGGCAGCACCACCTTGATGCCGTCGCCCCAGGCGCGCTGTTCGTCCCCGCCCTTGCCCGAGCGCATCAGGCCGACGTAATACGAGTTTGCGACCGCGATATCGCAAATGCCGCCCAGGATATCCTTGGCGCCGTCGCGGTCCCCGCCCCCGGCCTGACGCGCCAGATTGGCCTTCAGCCCGGTCAGCCAGGTTTCGGTCTCCGCCGCGCCGTGATGGCCGAGGAAAGCCGAGATGAGGCCGGTATTGTAAGGATGCTGGCCCGAACGGATGCAGATCTTGCCCTTCCATTTCGGATCGGCCAGATCCTCATAGGTGATCGCGTCCAGATCCAGATCCTTGGCGGCATAGACGACACGGGCGCGCATCGACAGGGCGAACCATTGGTTCCCCGGATCGCGCAGGTTTTCGGGGACAGCCGCGGTCAGAACCTCGGAATCGACCGGCTGGGTCAGGCCCTTGTCCACCAGATCGGCAAGATTGCCGGCATCGACCGCCATCAGCAGGTCCGCGGGCGAGCTTGCCCCCTCGGATGCCACGCGCTCGGCCAGGCCATCCTTCAGGAACACGGTATTGACCTTGATCCCGGTCGACTCGGTAAAGGCCTGCAGCAACGGATCGACAAGACCCGGTTCGCGCGAGGTGTAAAGGTTCAGCTCATCCGCGGCGACGCTGCCTGCGCCGGCAAGGACGACCGCACTGGCCAGAAACATGTGGGAAAGGGGTCGTTCGATCTTCATTAAGCGGCCTCCAAGCTTTACCGATGACACTCGTCCACCGGTTATTAGCCGAGGTTACGATCGTAGTTTAGTACTTTTATCAAGTTTGGGCGATTTGCGCCAAAATGCCACAGTGTGTGTCAGCCTGTCTGGGCAAACAGATGCACCTGTGCGCCGTTCAGGCGCAGACTGACCCTTTCGCCCACGGCCGAGGGGATGCGGACATGGCTGTGCATCCGCAGGGTTTCGCCCAGGGGATGCACCATGATCTCGATCTGCTCGCTGTCGCCCATGAAGGTCTTGGACAGCACGCGGGCCGAAATGCCGTCGCCGTCCGGTCCCAGCGACAGGGCCTGCGGCCGGATGCAGGCCAGCGCAAGCGTCCCGTCCGGCAGGTCCAGCGCGCCCGGAAACCTGCCGATCGGGGTTTCAAGATGGCCGCTGTTCCAGATTCCCGTCACGCGGTTGCATGGCCCCATGAATTCGGCGGCATAGGGAGAGTTCGGGCGATCATAGATTTCGAAGGGCGAACCCAGCTGCTCGATCCGGCCGGCGCGCATCAGGACGATGAAATCCCCGACCGCAAGCGCCTCTTGCGGATCATGGGTGACAATGATCGCCGTGGCGCCGATTTTTCGCAACGTCTCGACCGTTTCACGCCGCACCCGTTCGCGCAGACCCTGATCGAGGTTCGAGAAAGGCTCGTCCATCAGAAGCACGTCGGGCTTGGGCGCCAGCGCACGGGCCAGGGCGACGCGCTGCTGCTCTCCCCCCGAAAGCGAATGGGGAAATCGCGCTGTCAGGTGCCCGATCCCGATGCGCTCCACCACCTCGCTGACCCGGCTTGCGCGCTGGGATTTCGGCAGGTCGCGCAGGCCGAAGGCCAGATTGTCGGCCACACTCAGATGCGGGAACAGCGCATAATCCTGGAACATGAAGCCGATCTTGCGGCTTTCCGGCTCGACAAAGCGTCCCGGACCCGCAACTTCGTGCGCGCCTTGCAGGATACGGCCGTCATCGGGCCGATCGACACCCGCGATCAGGCGCAACAGGGTCGATTTCCCGCAACCCGATTCCCCCAGAAGGCAGGTGATCCGGCCCTGCGCCACCGACAGCGATATCTCCGACAGGACCGTGCGCGCGCCAAAACGGCGCGTCAGGCGTTCCAGTTCAAGCGCGGCTGGCAAGGGGGCGGTCATGGAGGCATTTCCGATCGCGTTACATGGATATCCTGACTTGCCCGTCCGGGCGCGCCAGTCAATGCCCCCATCGCGCGGGAACGCGCCCTCGGCCACGGATCAGCACCCCGAAAACGAAAAGGGCCGCAGATCCTGCGGCCCCTCCCCCACGTCGATGGCAGCCAGCCTCAGGCCAGCGCGGTCAGCACGACTTCGATCATCGCGCCCGCGCCCAGGTCGCTGACGCCGACCGTCGCGCGCGACGGCAGGTTGTCACCAAAGATCTCGGTCCAGACGGCGTCCATTTCTTTCTTGTGGCTCAGATCGGTGACGAAGATCGTCGCGGCGACCGCCTTGGACATGTCCGAGCCGACTTCTTCCAGATAGCCCGCGATCTTGGTCAGGATCGAGCGGGTCTGTTCGCCCATGCCAAGGCTCGTATCGTCCGCGACGGTGCCGCCGACATAGACAAAGCCGTTGGCCACGACGGCACGGTGCATGATCGGGGTGCGGATGTTGCGGGAAATCGTCATTTGATCCTCGTCTCTCTCTTCAGGTTTGGGGATGAAACCGGGCCATGGACAGGCCCGAAATGTCGGTCGGCGTGCGACCATCGGCGATCAGCTCGGCCATGACTGCGCCCGCCCCCGGTCCCAGCTGGAAACCGTGAAGCGAGAAGCCGAACTGATAGAAAAGCCCCTTGTGCCGCGTCGAGGGGCCTAGGACGGGCAGGTCATCGACCATCTTGCCCTCGATCCCGGCCCATGCGCGGACGATGGTGGCCTCGCGCATGACCTCGAACAGATCAAAGACGGTGCGCGCGCTTTCATGCAGCTTGCGCCAGTCAAGGATCGTGCGGTTGCTGGCCGTATCGGCGGTGCCGAGATGGCCGCCGCCGATCAGGACGGTGCCGTTCGGGAATTGCTTGAAGGACAGCTTGCGGCTGCGCAGGATCACCACGGGGTCGATGAAATGTGGCACGCGCGAGGTGATCATCAGCATCGGCGCGACCGCCTGCATCCTGACCGGCTCGCCCATCTGGGCAGCAAATTCACCGCCCCAGGCGCCCGCCGCGATGACAAGGACCGGCGCCTCGAAACTGTCTCCGGCAATGTCCACGCGCCAAAGCCCTCCCTCGCGGCGGACATTATGTGCGCGCGCGCCCTCGATCACCTGCGCCCCCAGTTCCTCGGCGCGGCGGCGAAAGGCGGTCGTGGTGCGTGCGGGTTGGGCCGCACCGTCCCGGCGCGAGATGACGCCTCCGGTGCAGGTCTCGGCCACGGCGGGCAGCAGGTCGCGCACCTCTTGGACCGGGATCAGTTCCTCGTGGGTAAAGCCATGGTGGTTCAGGCTGGCGACGCGCTCCTCGCACATCCGAAGATCCTCGGCCGTCTCTGCGACGAGAATCTGGCCATGGCTGTCAAAGGCGCAATCGTCGTGGAGAAGCTCGTCGATCCCTTCCCAGATTCCCATCGAGCGGATCGACAGGGGAATCTCGGCCAGATCGCGCATCAGCTGCCTTACGCCCCCGGCATTCACCCCCGAGGCATGGCGACCGGCATAGTCCTTTTCGATCAGGACTGGCCTCAGCCCCCTGAGGCAAAGGTGAAGCGCGGTCGAGCAGCCGTGGATGCCGCCGCCGATGATGATCGCGTCGCGTCGCGTCACTCGCGCACCACGGCCTTGATCGCATCGGTATCAGGGGGAAGATCGGCCAATTCGTTCAGCGAGACCGGCTTCACCGGTGCCCGCAACCGGTAGTAACCGATCTCTGCCGGGGTGGTACCCCGTGCCTTGGCCATCAATTCGGTCACGGTCAGCCCGCACAGCCGCCCCTGACAGGGCCCCATGCCCGTGCGCAGATAGGCCTTGGCCTGGTTCGGGCCGGTCGCGCCGGTCTCGACCGCCTTCAGCACGTCGCTGGCGCGGATCTCTTCGCAGCGGCAAACGATGGTATCGCCCTGCGGGATGCGGAACTGTGGCGCGGGTTTATACAGCAGATCAAGGAACTCACGCCCCTTCTCGGCCCGGCCCAAGGCACTGCGGGCGCTGGCTTCGCCCCCCGCCGGGACATTGCGGCCAAGCGCCTTCAGTGCGGCAAACGCCGCGATCCGACCGCGTTCCAGTGCCGCCAGCGCGCCACCGATCCCCGCGCCATCGCCCGCGACGTAAATCCCCTCGACGCTGGACTGACCATTGCCATCCAGCACGGGCGTCCAGCACAGCTGCACCTCGTTCCACTCGTGCCTGACCCCGGCGGCCATCGCCAGATTCACGTTCGGAACGACACCGTGATGCAGCAGCAGAAGATCGGCAGGCAGGGTTTCGGCCACGCCGCCCGCGCTGTAGCGGACCGAGGCAAGCTGGCCGTCGCCAAGGGCCTCGATCATCTCGACATTCTTGACGATGCGGGTGTTGCGGCGGACCTCGCGCATCATCTTCAGCCCCTTCACCAGATAGGGCGAGGTCAGGAACGGCAGGGCGCGCGGCAGGGCGGTGCCACGATTGCCGCGCGGCGTCGTGTCAAGGATGCGGTCGATCTTGCCGCCCAGGCGCAGGATCTGCGCCGACAGCAGCCAAAGCAGCGGCCCCTGTCCTGCGATGACCAGCCGGCCATCGGGAACAAGACCCGCGTTCTTGATCAGCGTCTGCGCCGCCCCGGCGGTCATCACGCCGGGAAGCGTCCAGCCGGGAATCGGAAAGGGCCGCTCCTGCGCGCCGGTGGCGACGATCACGCGTCCGGCGCGGACAAAGGACGAGCCACCCCCGATCGAGATTGCGATCTCAAGCGAGGGGTCCAGCGACCAGACAGTCGCACCATGGATGATCTCGGCCCCGCTTTTGCGCAGGGCCTCGACCTCGGAGCGGCCCGCCCAATAATCTTCGCCCAGAATCGAGGGCTGCTTGACCGGCGTGCTGGTGATCGCGCGCCAGACCTGTCCGCCGGGACCGGCATTCTCGTCCAGAAGCAGGGTGCGCGCGCCATTGCCCGCGGCGGTAGTGGCGGCAGCGATCCCGGCAGGACCGGCCCCGATCACCACGACGTCATAAGTTTCGTGCATCGGGCGGCTCATTTGCCCAGCTCCCTTTTGCCTTTCTGGATTTCGACCTGCATGCCCGGCGCGACCGGGATCAGGCAGCCCTGCCGGTTCCCGACCCCGTCGATGGTCACGAGACACTCGAAGCAGACGCCCATCATGCAATAGGGCAGCCGCGGCGCGCCGCTGACTGCCGTGGCCCGGCGCACATCCAGCCCCGAAGCCAGAAGCGCCGCAGCGACGGTATCGCCTTCGCGCGCCGTGAAGCTTTGCCCCCCGATGAAAATCTGGACCGGCGGCCGGTCATCCTGAATCGCGGATCTGTACATGGCTTTTCCTGCGGATCTGTCGGTCAAAGCGTGGCGGGGGCGTCGTCGAACCGGCGCGCCGAAAAGGGCGCGACCCGGCCGGGATCAAGCGCGCCATCACGGATCATCGCGGCAATCTGGAATGCATGCTGCGAAGCAAGCGTCACGCCCGAATGGCAGCATGTCACGAACGCGCCCGGACAGCTTAGCGACTGGTCATAGACGGGATAGCCGTCGCGCGTCATGACGCGGATGCCCGACCAGCTGCGCACCACGTTCAGGCGACCCAGCCGAGGCAGGGTGCGGCGCGCGCGATCCGCGATCACTGCGCTGACCGGCAGGCGTGCGACGCGGTCATCAAGGAAGTCCTCCTTGCTGTCGCCCATCATCACGGTGCCTTCGTCGGTCTGGCGGATGGTGCCAAAGGGATAGTGCAGGAAGGGCTCGGTCCGCTCGCTGACAAGGATTTGGCCGCGCGTCGGGGCCATCGGCGCGAAAAGCCCGACCTGAGGGGCAAGCCGCTGATTGCCATTTCCGGCCGCAAGAACCACCTTGCCGGCGGTGACGGGACCGGTGGCAGTCGTCAGGCTGAACTCTCCACCGCGGTAATCAACACGCTCGACCGTGGCGCCCGGCCGGTAATCCACGCCGAACAGCCGCATCCCCTCGTGCAAAGCACGATAGGCGCGCAGCGAGTTCACATGCCCGTCCGCTGGATTATAGCTGGCACCACTGACCTCGGGACCGATCTCGGGGACCAGCCGCGCCAGTTCCTCGCGATTGACCATTTCCATGCGATAGCCGTCGGGTACGCCCTGCGCCATCATCCGCCGGCAAATATCGCTGCGCACACCCAGTTCGCGTTCGCCAAGGGCAATCAGGAAGCCGCCCGGACGCTGATAGCAGACATCATGGCCGGTCTGGTCCTTCAGCTCTTGCGCAAGCTGCGGCCACAGGTGCGAGGCGCCGAAGCTCCACCCCGCATACGCGGGCATGCCCAGACCCTTGCCCTGCACCCAGACCAGCGCGAAGTTCGCGCGAGATGCGCGTTTCGTGATGTCGCCTTCGTCCAGCACGCAGACCTTCTGGCCAAGGCGTCCCAGCCCCCAGGCGATGGCAGCCCCCAAAAGGCCGCCGCCGACGACGGCGACGTCGTAATCGGTTCGCATCGGTAATTCCCTAACGGTTCTTGTCGCTATGGCCGGAAAGAATGGCTTCCAGCCCGTAAATTCGGTCGAGCAGGATCAGCACGGCCATGGTCAAGGCGATCACCACCGCGGAAACGGATGTGACCAGCGGATCGATATTGTCCTGGACATACAGGAACATGCGAACCGGCAGCGTCTCGGTCCCCGGCGCTGCCAGGAAGACCGTCATCGTCACCTCGTCGAAGGACTGGATGAAGGACAGCGCCCATCCGCTGATGACGCCGGGAAGGATCAGCGGCAGGGTCACGCGGCGGAACATGGTCCAGGTGCTGGCCCCCATCGACAGCGCCGCCATCTCAAGCGACCGATCCATCCCGGTCGTCGCCGCCAGCGTCAGGCGCAGGGCAAAGGGGAAGACGACGACGACATGCGATATGACCAGCACCGTCATCGTGCCCTGCAACCCGCCGATCGAGAAGAAGCGCAGGAACGCGATCCCCAAAACCACATGCGGGATCATCAGCGGCGACATGAACAGCGCCGACAGCGCGCCGCGACCGGGAAACTTGTAACGCGCAATCGCCAGCGCAGCCGGAACCGCAATCGCCACCGCGATGGTCGAGGACAGCGTCCCCAGCTTCAGGCTGGTTAGGAAGGCCCGCGTGAATTCCGGGTAATTGGCGATCTCGCGGAACCAGCGCAGCGAGAAGCCGTTCGTCGGCAGCGACAGAAAGCCCTCGGGCGTAAAGGCGACCAGGCACACGACCACGATGGGCGCGATCATGAAGATCACGAACAGCGTGTGAAAGATCAGGGCGATGGGTCCGTTCCGGCTCATTTGAAGACCTCGGAATAGCGGCGCTCGACAAGGGTATTGCAGCCGACGATGATCAGCACGATGCCAATCAGCAGCAGGACGGCCACGGTCGCGCCCAAGGGCCAGTCGAGCGTGTTCAGGAATTCGTCATAGGCCAGCGTCGACGCCACCTTCAGCCGGCGGCCCCCGATGATGGCAGGCGTCGCAAAGGCCGAGGCGCAGAGCGCGAAGACGATGATCGACCCCGACAGGATCCCCGGCATGATCTGGGGAATGATGACCCGGCGGATTACCGTGGCCTGCCCGGCCCCCAGCGAAAGCGCAGCGTTCTCGATCTGCGGATCAAGGCGCTGAAGCGCCGTCCAGACCGAAAGCACCATGAAGGGCATCATGACATGGGCCAGCGCGATGACCACGCCGGTTTCGGTGAACATGAAAGGCAGGGGCGCGTCGATCAGGCCAATCTTCATCAACGCCTGGTTGGCGACTCCGTTCGCGCCGCCGAACAGCAGCGCCCAGCCCAGCGTCCGCGCCACCACCGACATGAGCAGGGGCCCAAGAATGATCAGCAGGAAGAACCCCTTCCAGCGTCGGTCCATGCGGTTCAGGATATAGGCCTCGGGCGCGCCGACCACTGCGGCAAGAAGCGTGGCCAGAAGCGAGATCCGCAGCGTGCGCAGGAACATCTCGCCGAAATAGGGGTCGCTCAGGACCTCTCGCCAATTCTCCAGCGTCAGGGTCTCGACGATGCCGGTATATTGGCCCCAGCTGTAAAGCGACAGCAGGACCGTCATCGCCAGCGGAATGATGACCACCGCGACGAAAAGCAATGTCGCGGGCGCCAGCAGCGCCAGGGCCTTGCCCCACGGTGTCTTCTGCATCACCGGTCCCCTGCCCGCAGCACCGCATCGGAGCCGTGCCAGTTCAGGAAGACCTTCTGTCCCTCGCCAACCGGCGGGGCACCGTCATTCTGGCGGATGACCATCGCCGGACCGGCCTCGGTGTCGCATTGGTAAAGCCATGCATTGCCCTGAAAGACGCGGTTGCGAATCTCGGCGGCAAGGCCCTGTTCGGCGAAGAAGATCTTTTCCGGACGCAGCGACAGGGTGACGGCGCCCGGCGACAATCCCTCCGGCGCGGACAGGACGACGCCGCCGCAACGGATCGCGCCGGACTCGTTTCGCGCTGCGAAATCGTTGGTCTTGCCCAGGAAGCCCGCCACAAAGCGGCTGGCCGGGTTCTCATAGGTTTCGAAGGGCGTACCGATCTGCTCGATCCGGCCCCTGCTCATCACCACGATGCGGTCCGACAGGGCCAGCGCCTCTTGCTGGTCGTGGGTGACAAGGATGGTGGTGGTGCCGATGGTGCGCTGAAGACGGCGCAGTTCGATCTGCATGTCCTCGCGCATTTTCGCGTCCAGGTTCGACAGCGGCTCGTCCAGCAGCAGGACTTCGGGCTTGAAGACCAGCGCCCGGGCCAGTGCCACGCGCTGTTGCTGGCCCCCGGACATGCGGCGCGGATAGCGGTCTTCGTAACCGGCAAGGCCCACCATCTGCATCGCCTCGCTGACGCGACCGGCGCGCTCTGCCCTGGCGATACCGCGCATTTCAAGGCCGAAGGCCACGTTCTCGGCCGCAGTCATGTGCGGAAACAGTGCATAGCTTTGGAACACGATACCCAGCCCACGCTTGGCGGGCTTCACCTGCGCCAGATCGCGACCGTTCAGCCGGATGGTTCCGCCGCTTGGTTCAAGAAAACCCGCGATCATCTGCAGCGTCGTGGTCTTGCCGCATCCCGACGGCCCCAGCAACGAGATGAACTCGCCCTTCTCGACCGAAAGCGAGAAATCCTCGACCGCGATCTGTTCGCCAAAGCGCTTGTTCACGCCCGAGAGTTCAAGGAACCCCATGGAAATATCCTCCTGTCTGCTGTCTGGCCCACATCGCGACAGGCCTTTCCGATGGCAGACGCCACGATTGAAAGGCGGAAAGGGCGTCACGACCGGCTGGCACAGAGCAGAGGCCCCGCCCGTCGACGGACTGGGCCTTCTTCCTGCCTTGTTGTCTCAGCGTTCGACTTCGCGGTTCCAGCGCTTGGTCCAGTTTTCGCGCTCGGCGTTGATGTCGTTCCAATCTGCGTTGTAAAGCTGGTCCACCGTGTCGCCGCTGGGGATGAACTCGCGCGCCGCTTCGGGAACCTCGACGTTCTTGTTGACCGGGCCATAGCCGTATTCGCTGACCATCAGGTCCTGAACGTGCGGGGTCAGCATTTCCTTGACCAATTCATTGGCAAGGGGCGAGGCATCGGGCTTTTCGACCGCGCAGGCGACCGCAAGCAGAGTGACCGCCTTTTCCTTGGGATAGACGAAGGCTACCGGGAACCCTGTCTTGGCAAAGGAATGGACGCGGCCCGTTCCCCAGACTCCGATCACCGCCTGTTCGGACTGGAACAGTTCGGTCATCTTGCCGGGCGACGGCTCATAGGCCAGGACGTTGTCATTGACCTTGTCGATGAAGAAATCGAAGCCGGGGTCGATCTTCTCTTCTCCGCCGCCATTCATCTTCGCGGCCATGATCAGCGCATGCAGGCCATAGGTGTTGTTGATCGGCGGAATGACCACCTTGCCCTTGTATTTCGGATCGGCCAGGTCCGCCCACGAGGTCGGCGCCGGCCAGCCCTGCTTGTCGAAATAATCCTTGTTGTACATCAGACCCGTACCGACGACGCCGACCGCGACGGCCTTGTCCTCGGGGAAGCGGGCGATGTCGTAAAGCTGATCGACGGGCAGGTCGGTCAGGGGCTTGCAGACGCCCAGTTGGATTGCCTGATACATCGGGCCGTCATCCAGCAGGATGACATCGAAGGGCGGCGCCGATTTCTGAGCCTGGATCTTGGCCAGCGTGTCGGTCGAGTTCCCGGCGACATATTCGACCTTGACGTCATGGGCCTTTTCAAAGGCCGGAATGACCTGTTCGCGCATGGTCTTTTCGAACGATCCGCCATAGCCGCCGATATAAAGCGTCTTTGACTCGGCTTGGGCCACAGCGGTCAGCGTCAGCATGAAAGCGCTGCCAAGCAGCAAGGTTCGGGCAATCTTCATTCGTCCGGTCCGGTCTGTTGTGCCAATTATTTCCAACACGTGGAATTCCGCCATATCTCGGCAATTGACAACACATTCGTCAAATGAATAATTATTCATACATCATACGCATATGTTATGATCATCCGGGACAGAAATGCGCATCAACCATCGTCAGATCGAGGCATTCCGATCCGTCATCCTTGCCGGAAGCGTGACCAGCGCATCGCGGTTGATGGGGGTCAGCCAACCCGCCGTCAGCCGGCTGATCCACGATCTGCAGGGCAATATCGGCATGACCCTGTTCGAAAAGCGCGGCTCGGGGCTGGAGCCCACCGCCGCCGCCATCGCCTTTTATACCGAAGTCGAGCGCTCTTTCGTCGGACTGGACCGGATCAAGCAGTCGGCGCAGAAGATCCGCGACAGCCGCTCGGGCAGTCTGCGGATTGCGGCGCTTCCGGCATTGATCAACGGGTACCTGCCCCGTTTCGCGGGCGATTATCTGGCGACGCGGCCGCATCTTTACCTGTCGCTGATGGGCGTCATCTCGCCCATGGTCGTCGACATGGTGCTGAACAACCAATGCGACCTGGGCTTTACCGAAAGTCCGATGTCATCGGCGGGACTGACCAGCATCCGCCTGCCCCCCGTCCCCCGCGTGGTGGTGGTTCCCAGTGGCCATCGACTGGCGGCGCAGGACAGCATCCGCATCCGCGACCTTGACGGAGAGGATTTCATCAGCCTGTCCGGTTCGGCCACGGGACGCGCGGCCATCGATCTTTCGCTGGACGTCCATCAGGTCAAGGTCAATATCCGCGCCGATACACCTCTGTCCGAAATCGCTTGCGGTTTCGTCTCGTCAGGGCTGGGCGTGGCGATCTGCGATCCCTTCACCGCCGCGGCCTTTGCCCATCGCGGGATCGAGGCCCGGCCCCTGACGCCGCGGCTGGATTTCGTCTTTGACGCGATCTTTCCGCCAAGCCGGGCGCCCCTGCCCGTTGCCTTGGACTTTGTCCAAAGCCTGAGCGAGCGGATCAGGCAGGAATATCCCGATGCCGGGCCGACCGACGGGGCACAAGCCGGCACGACCTGAGCCGACGTGCCGCGGCCCGACAGATCAAGCGTGCAGCGACTTCAGCATCGCGGGCAAGCGGCTGCAGCGGATGAAGTGTGAAGTGCGCGCCGCAAAGGTCACTTCGAAGACGTGCTTCTGCGCGAAATCTCGCGCCCTTCGTGCGGCCGTGGCGATCTGCTCTCGATCCTGGTGCAGGCCCGCGATGGTCCTCGCAAGCGCCGGGGCGTCGAACATCGGAACCTGCCAGCCCGAGCCTGACGCCTCGACAATGCCGCGAAATGCGTCATTGCCATAGCCCGCAATGGGAACGCCGCAGGACATGACCTCGGGATAGGTGCTCGAGGGATCGCCCTGCGTGTGGCAGCAGACGAAGATGTCGGGCTCTTCGCGCAGATAGGGAACCCAGCCGGTCTGAAAATCCAGAACACCCCGCAGGGTCATGGAATCCTGCAATTCCTCGGCCGCGATGCGACGCTGCAATTCGTCCTGAAGCGGACCGGAGCCGTAGATGTCGAAGATGAACGGAACACCCATTCGCTTCAGTTCGGCACCGATGCGGGGCAGTTCCAGCACACCCTTCATCGACACCATCCGCCCGCCGAAAACCAACCGCAGCGGATCGCCACGCCGCAGCCGCGCGACCTTGTCCGACAGCGCCTGTTCCGAGATCACCTCGGCCGCACGGACGCGGTTGTCGAAGAACAGCAGCGTATCGTCACAAAGGCCGCGATAATTCTCGAGCGTCGGGGTGCCGCTACATTGCAGCCCGGCCGCCCGGCCCAGCATCTTGCGGCGGATGTTCTCGGTCCGCCACAGCCACAGCTTTCGACGCATCCGTCGCAGGGGGTCGACCCGCTCGGCTGCAAGGATCTGCCGTTCGGTCCGGGGTGAATATTCGGTGACGAAGACCACGGGCACGCCGATGCGCGTGCAGACATCCAGCATCGGCCCTTCGGTGCGGGCCAGGAAGGGGATGACCACCGCCGCATCGGACAGGCGCCGCGCCAGCGCCTCGCCATCTTCGGGGCGCAGTTCAAGCGGGGTCTCGCCCTCGCCCGGCATGTATTCGACATGGTCCATGTCGGTCGTCGCATGATCGTCCAGCCGGACCAGGCTGGTGACGGGACCGGGCCAGTGGCGTGCATATTCCGCCGCCCCCTCCATGTATTTGCGGGTCAGGATCAACCCGCCATTCGGCCCCCGCTGCGCCCGAAGCGAGGGCAGCAGGATCAGTTCGGTCGGACCTTCCGGGATGTCTCCCCTCATGTCAGGCGCTCCAGCATCTGGCGAATTTCATTCGGGTCGGCGGTAAACCCGCCGTCGGCGGGGCTGCCCACGACAAAGGCGAACCGCATCCCCAGACAGTCCGTCACTTCCTTGTAGGGCATGGCGAAGCGGTCGGGTGGCTGGATCACCAGCAGCGCCCCGTCGGCCGCGAGTGTATAGATCGCATGTCCCAGGTGACTGCCTTCCACCGCGACAACGACCGGCGCATCCAGCGCGCGCCGCGCGATGCTTGCCGCATCCATCTGCTCGGGGTCGATGATGTCGAACCCCAGCGCGGCCAGTGTTTCGGCAATATCCTCTTCATTGACCAGCCGCCGCGGAGAGCCATGCGCCGAGCCGCGCCGCAGGAAGATGCCCGGCGCGGCCGTCCCGCCCCCTGCCGCAACGCGCAGCCTGGCGCGCAATTCGTCGTATCGCGCCCGCTTGAAGCTGTTTTGCGAAAAGTCCCGATACAGCACCAGCCGCCCGATCCGGGCGTGGCGCGGCTTTGGGGGTGTGGGCAGGTTCAACAGTGCGCGGTATCCCGCCTCGTGCAGATAGGGCTTGGTTGGCGCCCCGACGCGATGGACCCCCTGTTCGGGGATCAGTTCCAGCGCAAGGCTGTCCTGCATGAAGTTTCCGAAGAAATCCGCACCGGTCCAGGTCGAGACCAGATGCGCCTCGGGGATCAGGACACTGGTGGGCAGGTCCGGGTCCAGCATCCGGGCGGGGCCGATGCCGATCCGCTCCTTGGCCTGGCCGCGATACAGGTAGGCTCCGGCCAGTGTCACTTGCGGAATGACGAGCGCTTCGGTCGCGGCATGGCGCAGCGGTGTCCCCTCGATCAAGCCGCGCTCGGTATCCCAATCCCGCCAGGGCGACAGGGACGACACCTTGTCCAGCGCACCCGCGGGATAAATGGCGGGTGGGCGTTCGACATCCTCGATCGGGCACAGCTCCCTGCGCTCGATCGCCTGGCTGGCCAGATCGCCGGGACCCCGCCGCAGCAGCCGGGACAGGTTGCGCGAGATCAGCGCGCTGTTCAGCATGGCCGGCTGATGATGTCGATGATGCGGTCCTGATCAGCCGCCGGCAGATCAGGGTAAAGCGGCAGGCACAGGATTTCCTCGGCCGCGGGCCGGGCAAAGGCAAGCCCCTCGGGCCGGGCCGAAGGCAGGTCGCGATACGCCGGCAGGTCCGAGATCAGCGGATAGAAATACCGACGCGCGTGAATCCCGTGTTCGCGCAACTTGTTGTAAAGCCCGTCGCGGGACAGCTGGTAATCTTGCCCCACCCGGATCGGGAAGGCATAGGAATTGTGCCCCGGCTGTCCCGGCGGGCACAGGCAATGAATGCCCGGAATCTGCGCCAGCGCCTGCCAATAGCGGTTCGCGATGTCATCACGCGCGGCGATGATCTCGTTCATGCGGGGCAGCAGGGCCAGCCCGACGGCGGCGTGAAGCTCGCTCATCTTGGTGTTCAGGCCCACATCGGTGATCGTCACCTCATCGACGATGCCGTAATTGGCAAGCCGGTCCAGCGCCTGCTTGGTTTCAAGATCGGGCGCGACGATCGCACCACCTTCGAAGCAGTTGAAGACCTTGGTCGCGTGAAAGCTGATGACAGAAAGGTCGCCCTGCGCCACCACCGGCTGTCCGCCCTTGCGGACCCCGAAGGCATGGGCCGCGTCATAGATCAGCCGAAGCCCGTGCCTGCGCGCGACATCGGCCAATCCCTCGGTATCGCAGGGAACGCCATAGCAATGCACCGCCATGATCGCCTGGGTCTGCGGCGTGATCGCCGCCTCGACCGCGGCAGGGTCAAGGTTCAGCGTATGGGGATCGATGTCCGCGAAAACCGGCTTCGCCCCGGCCCAGCGGATCGCGTGGCAGGTGGCCACGAACGAAAAGGGCGAGGTGATGACCTCGCCGGTGATTCCATACAATCGCAAGGCAAGGACCAGCCCCAGCGAAGCGTTGCAGACCACCGTCAGGTGTTCGACACCCAGATAGCTTGCAAGATTTGCTTCAAATTGCTGCAGCAGCGGGCCGCTGTTCGTCAGGATCCGGCTGCCCCAGATCCTTTCGAGAAAAGGTAAGATTTCGGAGAGCGATGGAAGAACGGGGCGCGTAACATAAATGGGTGAATTGGTCACTTGAGTGGCCTCGCAAAAGCAGACCGGATACTGATCACGCGCACAGTTTAGCCGCGAACCGCCCTTCGTCACCTGTTTTTTTTCAGCGACATGCGAAGAATTCGAAGGGAAGCCGGGTTTTCCCGCAGTCCCATGAGCTTGGGCGAGGAATTGGGAAGCGCCTCAACCCCAGACTGTGAAAGTTTGGAAAGGATTTTCCGCGGTCCAACCGATTCCAGATACCGCCAGGGCAGCGCTGCCGCGCGAATCCTGATTCTCGCATGGCGCATGAATTCGTGCCGCACCGCCGCAAATCTGTTGCTTTGACGTTACCTCAACCTTATGCAGCGGGACCAGCAAGCGGCCTCGTGCCGAATTCGTGGCAAGCGAGGGGGTGTCATGCTGGACCTGACCGATATCCGGGGCGAATTGCGATCGCATTACGACCTTGAACCCTCGCTGACGCTGGCGACCGAAATGTCGGACCTGCATTCCCGCATGGAACGCGTCATGCCGCTGGTCGACTGGGCCATACACGCGCCCTATGTTCGCGCGATCAACCAGCTGAAGAAGGACCGGAACGCGGTCGTTCTGGCGCATAATTACATGACCCCGCAGATCTATCACGGCATTGCCGATGTCGTGGGCGACAGCCTGCAACTGGCGATCAGGGCGACCGAGGTCGAGGCGCAGGTGATTGTCCAATGCGGCGTGCATTTCATGGCCGAGACGTCGAAGATCCTGAACCCGGCAAAGACCGTGCTGATGCCGGACATGCAGGCGGGATGTTCGTTGGCGGAAAGCATCACAGCAGACGGCATCGCGCAGATGCGCGCCCGCTATCCCGGCGCGCCGGTCGTCAGCTATGTCAACACCACGGCAGAGGTAAAGGCCGCCTCGGACATCTGCTGCACTTCGGCCAATGCCGCCCAGATCGTCGCCGCGATGGAAGGCGACACGGTCATCATGACGCCGGACAAGTGGCTCGCGCAGAATGTCGCACGGCAGGTGCCGCAAAAGCGTGTTGTCTGGTGGGACGGCGCCTGCATCGTGCATGAGCAGTTCACCGCGCAGGATCTGCGCGACTTCCGCGACTGGAACCCGGGGTTGAAGATCATCGCCCATCCCGAATGCCCGCCCGAAGTAGTGGCCGAGGCGGATTTCGCCGGTTCGACCTCGGGCATCCAGTCCTGGGTCGAACGCGAGATGCCCCGGCAGGTGATGTTGGTCACCGAATGCTCGATGGCCAGCAACATCTCGGACTCGCTTCCCGATGTCGAGTTCCTCGGGCCCTGCAACATGTGCCCCTATATGCAGAAGATCACCCTGGAAAAGGTGCTCTGGTCCCTGCACTCGATGACCGGCGCGGTCGAGGTCGATCCGGCCGTCGCCGAGCCCGCCCGCCGTGCCGTCCAGCGCATGATCGACCTGTCGCAACGGCTGGCCGCGTGACACTGGCAACGGACCGCATCGTCATTCTGGGTGCGGGGCTTGCCGCCCTGTCGGCCGCGCTGCGCCTTGCGCCGCGCCCGGTGCTGGTCGTCTCGCCCGGCCCGCTGGGCCATGGCGCAAGTTCGGCCTGGGCGCAGGGAGGCGTCGCCGCGGCGATGGGCCAGGGTGACAGTCCGGCGGCCCATGCCGAGGACACGATGCGCGCGGGGGCCGGACTGGTCGATCCTGCAATCGCGCGACTGGTCACCGGCGCGGCTCCGGATCATGTCCGCCATCTCGCGAAGCTTGGCGCGCCTTTCGACCGCTCTCCGCTTGGCGAATACCTGCTGTCGCGAGAGGCGGCGCATGGCACCGCCCGCGTCGTCCGGGTCAAGGGCGATCAAGCGGGCGCCGCGATCATGCAGGCGCTGGTTGCCGCCGTGCGCGCCACCCCGTCGGTGCAGGTGATCGAAGGGATCGTCGCCTCGGGACTTGAAGTCCAGCGAAACCGCGTGGTGGGCATCCGGCTCTCCCGTGCCAGCGGATCGCGCGAGATCACCCTTCTGGCACCTGCCGTCCTGTTGGCGACCGGAGGATCTGGCGGACTTTACGCGGTGACGACCAACCCGCCTGCGATCACCGGACAGGGCCTTGGCATGGCGGCCCGCGCGGGCGCGGTCATCGCCGATCCGGAATTCGTGCAATTCCACCCCACTGCGATCGACAGCGGCGAGGATCCGGCCCCGCTGGCGACCGAGGCGCTGCGGGGCGAAGGCGCGCATCTGGTCAACGCCCGCGGCGAGCGGTTCATGACGACCCTGCATCCTGATGCCGAGCTGGCGCCGCGCGACATCGTCGCCCGCGCGATCCACGCCCAAAGCCAGGCGGGATTGCGTCCCGCCCTGGACACCCGGACCTGCCTTGGCACCCACGTCCTGGACGAATTTCCTGCCGTGGCGGCGGCCTGCGCCCGCGCCGGGATCGACCCGATGCGCGTGCCGATCCCCGTCGCCGCAGCCGCGCATTACCACATGGGCGGGGTCGCGACCGATGCCGAGGGACGCACCAGCCTGCACGGCCTGTGGGCCTGTGGCGAGGTCGCGTCGACCGGACTGCATGGGGCCAACCGCCTTGCCTCGAACGGATTGCTCGAAGCGCTGGTCTTTGCCGCGCGCTGTGCTGGCTCGATTGCGGAAACGGTGCCGGCGACCGCCGCCCCGCCGGTCATTCTGCCGCCCCTGCCCGACGCGCCCCTGCCGGATCCGGCCCTGATCCGTCGGCTGCGGCTGGCGATGACCGCGGGCGCGGGCGTCATCCGCGATGCTGATGGCCTGTCCTCTTGCCTTGCCGAGATCGCCAGGGTCGAGGCGGCACAACCCGATTGCCCCGCGCTTCTGAACATGACCGCCACTGCGACGCTGATCGCCGCCGCCGCCTTCGCGCGCCGCGAAAGCCGGGGCGGACATTTCCGCAGCGATCATCCGGCATCCGACGGACCGACCGGACGACGCACGCGGATCACGCTGGTCGAAGCCCTGTCCCTGCGCCGCAATCTCAAGGAAATCGCATGACTGCCCAACCCGCATTTCCCGACATGATCCTTGAACCGCTGGTACGCGCCGCGCTGCTTGAGGATCTGGGCAGCTATGGCGACTTGACGACGCGCACGGTGATCCCGGCCGGAACGCGATACACGGCCCGGATCGTCGCACGGGAAAGCGGCGTTGCCTCGGGGATGCAGGTGGCGACCATCGCCTTTCGGCTGGTCGATCCGGCTCTTGCCGTCCGCGTGCTTGTCACCGACGGCACCTCCTTCGACAAGGGCGACACGCTGGTCGAGATCGAGGGCGAGGCCGCCTCGATCCTGTCCGCCGAGCGGGTAGCCCTGAACTTCGCGGGGCGCCTGTCCGGCATCGCGACCCAGACCGCCGCATTCGTGACCCAGACGCGCGGCACCCGCGCCCGCATCACCTGCACCCGCAAGACCACGCCCGGCTTGCGGATGGTGGAAAAGCAGGCCGTCCTGCACGGCGGGGGCTTCAACCACCGCTACTCGCTGTCGGACGCGATCCTGATCAAGGACAACCACATCGCGGCGGCAGGCGGCGTCCGACCCGTCCTGCAGGCGGTCAAGGCGCGCGCCTCGCACATGGTCCGGGTCGAGATCGAGGTCGACCACCTGGACCAGCTGGCCGAGGTGCTGGACGAAGGCGGGGCCGATGTCGTGCTTCTGGACAACATGGACACGCCGACATTGGCCGAAGCCGTGGCGATGACGGGCGACCGGCTGGTGCTGGAGGCATCGGGGAACATGCGCCTGTCGCGTGTGGCCGAGGTCGCGGCGACGGGGGTATCCTTTATCTCGGTCGGAGCGCTGACCCATTCCGCTGGCACGCTGGATCTGGGACTGGATTTCTAGCCCGGCCAGCGCGGTCCGGGCTGACCTGCCGCACCGCAAACCGGCGCGGCAGGCATGGTTCAGGGCATCGGCACCGACGAGCCATAGATGAGGTTCGGCAGCAGCAGCGAGATCTGCGGAAAGACACTCAACACCACCAGCACGATCGTCATCGCCAGCAGGAAGGGTAGCACCTCTCGGGCGTATTCCATCATCGAGACGCGCAGGATCTGGGATGAGATATACATCATCCCCCCGACCGGCGGGGTGATCCCCGCGATGGTCAGGTTGGTGATGAAGACGATGCCGAAATGTACCGGGTCGATCCCGACCTTGGTCACAATCGGCATCAGCATCGGCGTCAGGATGATCAGCGCGGCCGACCCCTCGATCGCGGTCCCAAGGACGATCAGCACCACGTTGATCAACAGCAGCATCAGCAGCGGGTTGCTGGTCACGCCCTCGATCCAGCTCGACAGGCTTTGCGGCACCGCTTCCCAGCTGAGATAGAAGCCGAAGGCGGCGGCGGCGCAGATCATGATCATGACCGTCGCGGAATCGCGCGCGGCCTCGGCCATGACCTCGGGCAGATCCCTCCACCGCATCTCGCGATAGACGAAGATCGAGATGAACAGCACGTAAAGCACCACGATCGCGCCGGATTCGGTCGTGGTGAACAGGCCATAGCGCGTGCCGCCCAGGATCACGACCGGAATGGACAATGCCCACAGCCCGTCGAAGAAGGCCGAGCGCAGCTCGGCTTTGGTGGCACGGGTGGTGCGCTGCGGCAGATAGCCGCGCCTTCCGGCCACGATGCGCGTGGTCAGCATCAGCGCGACCGCCAGCACCAGGCCGGGCAGCAGCCCCGCGGCGAACAGGCGGCCGATCGAGGTCTCGGACAAATAGCCATAGATGATCAGCCCGATCGAGGGCGGGATCAGCGCCGTGATGATCGACGCGGACGAGGTAATGACGGCGGCAAAGGCCGGGGAATACCCCTTGCGGACCATCTGGTTGCCAAGGGTCTTGGACAGCATGGCCGCATCCGCGTTGCTCGACGCGGTCAACCCGCCCAGCAGCACGCCCAGGATGGTGCACATCTGCGCCAATGCGCCGACCATGTGCCCGACCAGCACGTCGGCCAGGTTAATCAGCCGCCGCGTGATGCCCGAGGCGTTCATGATGCAGCCGGCCAGCACGAACAGCGGCAGCGCCAGAAGCGAGACGGACTGGCTGCCCTCGGCCATTTCCTGGGCGAAGTTCGACAGCGGGATCATGTCAATGTTCAGGACGAAGAACGACAGCGCGCCGATGGCCATGGCCCAGGTGATCGGGGTGCGCAGCAGAAACAGCAAGGTCACGACAAGCGCCGGACCGGCAAGGTGCAGGAAGGTCATATGATCGGATCCGCGTGGCGTTCCAGGGTCTCGCGCCGCCAGGGGCGGTCGGACAGCAGGTGTTGGACGAAAAGCCCGGCCGAGGCGATGGCCAACGGGCCGTAATACCAGGCGCGGGACATGTTCAGCGCGACGCTGTGCACCCCGGCCGAAGCGATCGCCTGTTTCGTAAACAGGACCGCGAGCAGGACGAACAGCAGGGCCAGCAGCAGATAGTTGAACCAGGCAACGCCCCTGCGAAAGCCCATCGGAAGCGCGTCGACCAGAACGTCGATGGCGGCATGGGTGCCCAGCCGGACCCCCGTGACCGCGCCGAAAAAGACAAGCCATGCAAAGGCCAGGCTTGCCAGCTCATATGTCCAGGCGGCAGGGGTCGGCAGGATATACCGGCTGACCACGCCCCAGGTGATCGACAGGACGATGACGATCATCGCCGCGGTCGACACAACCTCGTCCCAGCGCTTCCATTGCAGAAGGCGGCCGTAAGGCTGCTCTGTCATTTCAGATGCTCCTTGGTGATTCCGCGGAAGACCGCGCGGGACCGGATGGCCGCGCGGTCGCCCGGATCAGTTCGCGACGGCGGCGCGAACCTTGTCGACGATGCCCGGCGTCAGGCCCGGCACCGCGTCGAACGCGTTCTTGGCAGCGTCCTGGAAGGCGGCGACATCGACGTCACCGACGATCTCGACGCCCTGCGCCTGCAGGTCCTTGGCATAGCGTTCATCGGTTTCCAGCGTCATCGCGGTCAGTTCCTTGGCGATGGTCTGTCCCTCTTCCAGCAGGGCCTGCTGGTCCGCGGGGTCAAGCCCGTCGAAGAAGGCCTTGTTGGTCACCCAGGCGGTGAACATCATCTGGTGCCCGGTCTTCGAGATCACCTTGCGGGTCTCCTGCAGCTTGGCCCCGGCGGCAGAACCGAAGGGCGCCTCGGCCGCATCGACGACGTTCGATTGCAGCGCGTTATAGACATCACCCCAAGGCAGTTCGGTCGGACGCGCGCCGAAGGCGGTGAAGGTTGCCACCATCACGGGCGAGCTGGGCACGCGGATCGTCACCCCGGCCATGTCCGCAGGTGTGCGATAGGCTTTCGGGCCGATGACATGACGCAGCCCGAACAGGCCCGAGGGCATCAGAACCTTGAAGCCCTTGGCCTCAAGCTCTGCCTCCATGTCCTTGAACACCGGCGCGGCGAAAAGCTTGTCGGCCGCGGCAACGTCCTTGAAGACATAGGGGCCGGCAATCACACCCACATCGGGGACAAAGGTCGACAGCTGGCCATAGTCGGTCGCGCTGACCAAAGTGGCGCCGCTGGCGATCATCTCATTGACCTTCTTCTGCGGGCCAAGCTGGTCGCCGGTCAGGACTTCAAGCTCCAACCGACCTTCGGTGCGGGTGTTCACCCGCTCGGCAAAGGTCTTCATCGCGCGCACGATCGGCTCGTCGGGATTCACCTGCGAGGTGGTGAAGCGCAGCTTCTTGGTGTCTGCATGGCTGATGGCCGGCAGGGTCAACGCGATTGCCGCTGCCGTCGCAAGCATCTTGAACAGTCTCATGTGGGTTCTCCTCCCATGTCGTGGCGGCCTTTGCGGTCGGCCATGCGGGGTCGGTCGCGCGCATGCGCGCGACGTTCCACCGTCCCCGGCTCCGGTGCGGACGGGGCGGTTTCGTTCCTGATAGTCCCCGACCCCGGCAGAATGGCATTCGAATCTGCCGGGATCCTCTCGCCAAAATCCTTGTCGATTTCGCGCGATGCCTCAACACAATTTTTATTTGTGAGAGATTATTTCATATGCGAACTTCCCGAGCGGGCAGTCCGCCCCCTGCCCGTCAGCGAAAGCGCAGGTTGTCGCGGCCAAGGTCCGCGACGCTGCGCGCCCCCATCAGGCGCATGTCGCGCAGCAGTTCGGCCTTCATCTGCGTCAGCGCCCGCTCGACCCCGGCCTGCCCTGCCGCTGCAAGGGCATACAGGTAAAAGCGCCCCAGCCCGACCGCCTTGGCGCCCAGGCTCAGCGCCTTCAGCACATGGGTTCCGCGCTGGACGCCGCCATCCATCATCACGTCCAGCCGGTCGCCGACGGCCTGCACGATCTCGTCCAGTTGGTCAAAGCCGGTGCGAGAGCCGTCAAGCTGCCGCCCGCCATGGTTCGACAGGACAATGCCGGTGCAACCGATCTCGGCCGCGCGCCGGGCGTCTTCGGTGCTCATCACGCCCTTCAGGCAGAACTCTCCGCCCCAATCGCGCACCATCAGGGCAACGTCGTCCCAGGTCATCGAGGGGTCCAGCATCTCGGTGAAATAGCGGCCGATGGTCAGGCTGTCGCCCTGCATGTCGATATGCGCGTCCAGTTGCGGCAGGCTGAACTTCTCATGCGTGAGGTAGTTCAGGCCCCACATCGGCTTCATCGCGAATTGCGCCATACCCCCCAGCGTCAGCCGGAACGGGATCGAAAAGCCGGTCCGCAAGTCACGCTCGCGGTTCCCGCCAGTGATGCTGTCCACGGTCAGCATCATCACCTTGATCCCGGATTCCTTGGCCTTCTGCATCATCGCCCGGTTCAGTCCGCGATCCTTGTGGAAGTAGAACTGATAGCATTGCGGAGTACGATGCTTGCGGGCCAATTCCTCCATCGACACGGTTCCAAGCGAGGACACGCCAAACATCGTCCCGAATTTTTCGGCCGCGGCGGCTGTCGCGCGCTCGCCCTGATGGTGGAACAGGCGCTGCAATGCCGTCGGCGACAGATAGACCGGCAGGTCCAGCTTCTGCCCCATCGTCGTTACTGAAAGGTCGACATCCGTGACCCCGCGCAGGATGCCCGGCACCAGATCCACGTCCCCGAAGGCGGCCGAGTTTCGGCGCAGCGTCTGCTCGTCATCGGCCCCGCCATCGATATAGTTGAAGATCGGTCCGGGCAGGCGGCGTTGGGCAAGGCGGCGGAAGTCGTGGAAATTGTGACAATCGGTCAGTCGCATGGATTTTCCAGTAATCAGACGGTGGTTCGGAAATGGCGTTCACGCCCGTAAAGCGACACGAGCAGCAGGATGATCGCCCCGAACGCAGCCTGGACCGAGGCCGGCTGGAAGCCCAGTCCGATCAGCAGGGTATTGATTTCGGTCAGAACCAGAACCCCCGCCAGCGTGCCGACGAAGTTGCCACGCCCCCCGACCAGCGCCGCCCCGCCGACGACGACCGCGGCAATGGTCTGGAACAGGTAGGGCTGGCCCACATCGCCATAGGCCGAGCCAGTGAAGCCCAGAAGCAGCACCCCCGCCAGCGCAGCAAAAACTGCCGAAGCGGCAAAGGTCACGGTCCAGATGCGCAGCGGCCGGATCAGCGCATAGGGCGCCGCACCGGGATTCGAGCCCAACGCATAAAGCTGGCGGCCATAGGGGGTCCGTTCCAGGACCAGCACGATCAGCACCGTCAGGACCAGCAGCGCCGGGATCAGCGCGGGCACCGGCAGTGGGCCGAACGAACCGCCGATCGACACAAAGGCCGAAACCGCCTTGGGCGCGGAACCAGAGGGAAAACCCTTGGTCCAGATCAGGACCAGCCCCTGCACGATCATTCCCAGCCCAAGGGTGACGATCAGCGGGTGGATGTTCAGCCCGCGCGACAACGCCCCGTTCGCGGCCCCGATCAGCGCGGCAAGGCCAAGGACGACCAGACAGACCAGCACAAAGGGCCAGCCCTGCCCGTAAAGCTGCGCCGCGACGACATTGGCAAAGCCGATGACGAAGGGAATCGACAGGTCGATCCCGCCCAGGATCACCACCAGCGTCTGCCCGACCGAGGCCACAGCCAGCAGCGCCGCGATGACCAGCATCGCCCGGATCGCGAAGGGCGCGGAATAGCCGGGGATCAGCGCGGTTCCGATCGCGTGCAGCACCAGCGCCACGGCAAAGGCGCCAAGAACGCGGCCCCGCATTCCGTCAAGCCGCAGGGACAGGGGACGGTTCATGCGTGGCTCCTTTTCGCGCTGCGGTCCTGCAAGGCGATCAGAACAACGGCGGAAACAAGGATCGCGCCGTAAGCGACCTGCAGGACATAGGTCGAGACGTTGAAGGCGGTCAGCAGGCTTTGCAGCAGGAAGATATCGACCGCGCCAATGGCGGCACCCAGAAGCCCGCCCTTGCCGCCGGCAAGGCTGACGCCGCCAAGCGCGACCGCCGCAATGGCGATCAGCGTGTAGTTCGCGCCGACCTTGGGATCGGCAGAACCGATCAGCGCCGTCAGCATCATCCCCGCCGCGCCAGCCAGCAACCCGGTCAGCACATAGGCCAGAAACCGGACAAGACTGACCGGCACCCCCGCCGTATAGGCGGCGCGATCGTCGCTGCCCGTCGCCATCAGCTGGTCGTGGAATGGCGTCCGCGTCAGACCCCACCAAAGCAGAGCGATGATGCCCAGCGGCAGAAAGCTCCACGCCCCCGACATCGCCTTCAGCCACTCGGGCGCGGGACCGACAGGCGCGGGCAGGATGGTCAGGGTCATCCCGCCCAGGATCAGATAGGTGCCAAGCGTCGCGACGATGGGCTGGACGCGCACCACCGTTGCCATGAACCCATTGAACGCCCCGATCGCGGCACCGATCAGCAGGGCGGCTGGCCAAAGCACGAAGGGCGACGAGATACCCGCCCCAAGGAACAGCAGCTTGATGACGACCGCACTGACCAGCCCCATCACCGGCCCGACCGAGATGTCGATGCCACCCCGCCCCGCAAGGATGACGGGCGTCGATGCCAGCGCCGCCCCGATCAGCGGCGCGGCCATGCCCAGAAGCGTGCCCCAGGCGGATGGCGCGAAGCGTGCGGGGTTCATCGCCAGGTTCGCCGCCAACAGGACGACAAGAATACCCAGGGCAAAGCCCTGGCGACCAAGCAAGCGGGTCATGCCGCCCTCCCGAACATGGCGGCGATGACGCTTTCCGTCCGCATCGCTTCTCCCTTCATTTCGGCGGCAAGGGCGTGTTCGCGGAAGACCAGAACACGGTGACAGAGCACAAGGATTTCCTCGATCTCGGATGACAGGATGACCAGCGCCATCCCCCCGGCCGCAAGCTCGGCGAAAAGATCGTAAAGGACATGCCGCGTCGCCACGTCGACCCCGCGCGTGGGGTCGTTCAGCAAAAGCACCCTTGGGTCGCGGGCCAGTGCGCGGGCCAGCAGCACCTTTTGCTGGTTGCCGCCGGACAGGGCGGTGATCGGCGCCTCCGGGCTGGGGGCGACGATCTTCAGCCGCTCCTTCCAGCCCTCATAGCGGGCGCGACGCGCGCGGGCGCTGATCAGCGGGCCCCGCCGGTCGCGGCCGGGGGTCGCAATGGCGAAATTGTCGAGGATCGACAGCCCCGGAAAGATCCCGGTCGAGCGCCGGTCGCGCGGCACATAGACGACAGCGTTGCGTTCGGCGTCCCGGAACGAGGCGATGGCATTTCCGCCAAGCTCAACGGTTCCCCCCGTGCGCTCCAGCCCGGCAAGTCGGCGCAGGAACATGTCCTGCCCGTGGCCGTCCAGCCCGGCAAGGCCCAGGATCTCTCCGGGTCGCAGGGTCGTGGACAGGGGCACTGCCCCCGGACGCAGGGACATGTCGCTGACGGTCAGCACAGGATCAGCCATGATGCCTCTCAAGTTCCGTGGCGGTCTGCGGCGCCATCAGGCGCAGCAATTCGGCCGGGGTCGAGCCGTCGCGGGGCTGGGTCGTGACGACGCGCCCCGACCGCAGGATCGAGATATCGTCGGACAGGGCCATCACCTCGTCCATGCGGTGGGTAATCAGCAGGATCAGACAGCCCGCTGCGGCCTGTTCGCGCAGCAGAGAAAAGACCGATTCCCGGTCCGCGAAATCCAGCGCGGCGGTGATCTCGTCCAGGATCAGGACACGCGGATCCCGTGCAAGGGTGCGCGCCAGCACCACCAGCTGCTGCGCGGCCAGCGCCAGCGACCCGGCGGGTGCGTCAAGGTCGATCGCCGTCCGGGCGAAGCGCGCCAGCACTGCCGCTGCACGGTCGCGCCGCTCATGCCGGGGGACGCGACGGATGAACAGCCCGTCCAAGCCCAGCAGAATGTTGTCGGTCACACTGCGGTCGGGCGCGATCAGCACTTCCTGAAAGGCGGTTGCGAAGCCCGCGGCTTGAAAGGCGGCCGGGCTGCGCGCCGTCACCGGGCGGCCATCAAGCGCGATCTCGCCGGCATCGGGCAGGACGATGCCGGACAGAAGCTTGACCAGTGTGCTCTTGCCCGAGCCGTTCTCGCCCAGGATGGTGTGGACGGTGCCCGCCCGGAATGGAATGGTCGCCCGCTCCAACGCGACGGTTTCCCCGTAGCGCTTGGACAGGCCGGTGATCGTGAGCATCGCGCCCTCCCGCAGGGTGGCGCCGCCCCCAAAAGGGGCGGCGGGATCGCTTATCGGGCGCAGGCGCCGGGCACCGCCGCGTAATCCCAGCCCGGAGTCGGCGCGGGATTCGCGAAATAGGCATCCATCGCTTCCTCGGTGACCGGGTCGGTCGGCGGCACCGGGAAGACCGAAACCGCATCCGGCGACATGCAGTCCTGGTACCAGTTGCCCAGATCGGCTTCGTGAACCGGCGGCAGCGGGATCATCAGCGTGTTCAGGACAGGCTTCTGCCCCTCCATGATGCGGGCGCCGACGCGGAACAGGGTCTGCGCGGTCCAGCCGGGCAGCACGGCATGCCCCTCGAAGCGATAGCCCTGCGGATTGGCTTTCCAATAGCCAAGCGCGTCACCGGTGATCGAGCCGGTGATCAGCGGAACCGGGCGGCCGGCTTCGGTAAACGCCTCGGCGATCACGCGGGATTCCGATCCGGCGGTCCAGACCGCATCGATGGGCGCGGGATTGGTCGCAAGCGTCTGCAGGACCACGGTCTTGGTGACATTGGCCGTCCAGTCGCCATTCACGACGCGCGAGATTTTCAGGTTCGGATAGTTCGCCATGGCAGCATCCCCGCCCGCGCGCTCCTGCGCGACGATGGGATGGCCCGCGATACCCTCGACGATCAGCACATTACCGCCCTGGGGCAGCGCCTTGCCGATGGCGTCCATCATCTCATAACCCCAGCGGGAATAATTGCTGTCGACATTGACCGCACTGGGCGCCGTGACCGATCCCGCGGCAGTGACGAAGGGAATTCCCGCGGCCGAGGCCGCGGCGATCGCATCGTCCAGGCCCGTGGCCGAGCCGGGGATCGAGGTGATGATGCCGCAGTCCTTGTCGATGAAGGCGCGGATCTGGTTGATCTGCTGGCCGACATCGCCATTGGAATCCGAGACTTCGAAGCTCGACACCACGCCTTGCGCAATCAGCCCGTCGACCAGCCGCTTCAGTTCGGCGGTGACGGAAACCCGCCAGGGATTGCCCTGATAGCTTTCCGAGTGGCACCATTTATAGGGCTTCGCCTTGGGGGTGAGTTCGCCCAAGGGGCCGGCAGCGACCGCCTGGGGCGCGCCTTCATATTGCGATTTCAGGGCGTCCGGCAGGCCGGCGATCACCTCTTGCACGGATTGCGCCGACGCCGGCACGGCCGCCGTCAGCGCGGTTGCAGCCAGAAGGCCGCAGATCATCTTCTTCATCGGGTTCCTCCTCCCATATGTCCCGGTGCGCCCGGGATCGTTCGCGTCGTCAGAAACTCTCGCGGAACAGGCGGTTCACGTCGGCGATCACCGGTCCCGCAGCCTCGCGCGCGGCAAGACCCGTGGTGATCCGCTGGGCCGCCGCCTCCTGGAATTCCATGTAGCCATTGTGGCGCGGACGCACCCAGGCCCCCTCCAGCGTGTCGCGAGTGTCGCGATAGAACCCGCTGGTCGCGGCATTGACCCCGGCATCTTCCCACGCCACGGCATGGCCCGCCTGACCGCCCGCCGCGGCAAAGGGGCCTCGCTGAACATCGCCGCTGGCGACCCAATAGGCGAAGTCGATGGCGGCGTCCCGTTCCGCCGAAAATGCCGAAACCGCGATCCCCGTGCCACCAAGGGCAGAACCGATCGGCCCCGCCCCACCCGCGACTGGAATATCGGCGAAGCGGATCAGGTTCGGGCGGAATCCGGGAATGGCATAATTGACATAGCCATAGATCAGCGGCGCGCAGGCGATCTGCGATCCGGGCTTTGCCATTTCCTCGAACACCGCGATGGGATCGAAACCGGCGCAGGCCGGATCGACAAGGTCGGCCAGCTCGCGCAGCATCTCCCATACCTGTGCGCCGATCTCTCCGTCGATCATCCGGTCGCCCTCGACCATGCAGGGCGCGCCCAGGTTGCCCGCCAGCGTGAACAGGCACATCAACGAATGCGGCGCACGCAGCGGCAGCAGGACACGACCTTCACGCGCCAGCGCCACGACCTCGTCCCAGGTCGCGGGCGGGGCCGCAATCAGGTCAGGGCGCCAGGCCAGCACCTGCGTCGCGGCATCGATGGGAAAGCCCCATTGATGTCCGCGCCAGGCATAGCTGGGATAGCTTTCCCCCACCGACCCGGAGGCAAGCGCGGCACGTTCCTGTTCGCGGCCGGGCACATCCAGGGGAACAAGGCAGCCCTCGTCGGTGATCTGACCGACATGGGGATGGTCGATGACGATCAGGTCATAGGCGCGGGCCAGTTCCTCGACCGGGAAGCTTTCGAAATCCTGCAGAGACCGCTTCTCCCAGTCGATCACCACGCCGGTCCGTTCGGCCCAGATCTTCGAACAGGCGACCATCGGATCATAGCCGCGCGGGTGGTTCCAGGTCATGCCCTTCAGGCGGATCATAGGTCGAACTCCTTGCGGATGGCGTCGGAATGGGCACCGACAAGAGGGGCGGCTTCGGGGCGGCCGGGGCGATGACCGTTCAGACGCAAAGGCAGGCGCGTCGTCTCGATCGAAACGCCGTCGTCACGCGTCACGGTCTGCAACATGTCCAGAACGCGGAACCCTTCCGAGGACAGAAGCTGCGGCCAGTCCATCACCCGCGCGCACCAGATGTCCGCCTGTTCCAGCACCGCCAGCCATTCGTCGACGGTCTTTGTCGCGACCTTTTCGGCAATCAGGCGCTTGATCGTGTCGCGCTGGGTAAAGGCCAGCTTCGCATCATCGCGATACGCGGCAAGGGTTTCGATCTCCATGAGGTCCGCCAGCCTCGGGATCGGCGTCATCGCGATGGCAAGCCAGCCATCCTTGGCCTCGTAGACACCATAGGGCGCCGACAGATAGGCATGGGCGCTGCGGAAGTCCGAGCGTTTCGGCGTGCGCCGACCGTCATTCAGGTGGGTGGTCAGGACTTCGAACTGGAAATCGACCAGCGCCTCCATCAGGCTGGTCTGGACATGCATCCCCTGCCCCGAGATGCCGCGCCGCACCAGCCCGGCAAGGATGCCCTGACAGCAGGCCGCCCCGGCCAGCATATCCGCAATGGCAAGTCCGAAGGGGACCGGCCCCTGCCCTTCGTCCCCGTTCAGCCACATCACGCCCGACCGCGCCTGCGCCAACAGGTCCTGACCGGGACGCGCGACCCATGGGCCTTCGTCGCCATAGCCCGAGATCGAGGCATAGACGATGCGCGGATTGATCGCCCGCACCGCGTCGTAGTCCAGTCCAAGACGCTCGATCACACCGGGACGGAAGTTCTGGATCACCACATCGGCGCTGCCGATCAGCTTTTTCAGCGCGGCAAGATCGGACGGGTTCTTCATGTCGATGGCAAGGCTTTCCTTGCCGCGGTTGATCGCGTGAAAGATCGTCGAGTCGCCGCCAATCTCGGTGTCCGACAGGTAAAGCCGACGCGACAGATCGCCGCCATCGGGACGCTCGATCTTGATGACCCGCGCGCCAAGATCGGCAAGCCGAAGCGAGCAATAGGGGCCCGAAAGAAACTGGCTCATGTCCAGCACGATCAGGCCGTCAAGCGGCAGGGTAGCAGTCTCGGTCAAGTCAGTTTCTCCCCGGCGGTGCCGCGCGCCACCCTCCACTTGCGGCGACATGGCACGATCTTTCGTTGATGAATGACATTTTCATTTATGGAAGCCGCCCGCAAGATGGAATCCTCGCGCCGCTCATGAAAACGCCCCGGAGGAACCGGGGCGAACAGGCCGTCGACGGGGTTGGGAAGAGTCAGGCGCCCGCAGGAATGCCCGAAAGCTCTCGTCCCGCATCCAGCAGCAGCGCCAGAACGCTGTCCAGATCGGGGGCGTCGGGGTTTTCCAACCGCCGCACGAAGGGGCAGGTCAGCGCAGCCAGAACGGTGCCGTTTCCGCCAAGAATAGGCACCGACAGGTTGTAGACTCCGGCTGTCTGCTGGCTTTCCATGGATTCATAACCGCTGGCGCGGACCTGCGCCAAGCGCGCCTCCAGGTCCTTCGGGGCGCGGGGTTCATAGGGCATCCATTCATGCTCCTCGAACATCAGCCGCCGCTCCTCATCCGAGGCTTGGGCCAGCAGCACATGACCGGACCCAGTGCCGACCATCCCGACCCGCGCGCCGACCCGAATGGTGACGCCCCAATATCCGGGCGCCTCGACCTGGGCGATCACAACCAGATTGCCGCGATCATACTTGACCAGATGACAGGCCTGCTCGGCGGCACCGGTAAAGCGGCGCATGATCGGCATCGCCTGCCCCACCAGCCGCCGGATCGGCGGGCGCAGATGCGCCAGCAGGAACAGCTTCATCGTCAGCTCATAGGTATCGCCCCGCCGCGCCACATAGCCGCGCCGCGCGAGACGGTCGAGCATCCGGTAAAGCTCGGTCGGAGAACGGCCAAGCGCCAGAGAGATATCCTTGAGCGTCATCCCCTCTTCCTGCGCGGCCAGCAGCTCGATCATATCAAGCCCCTTGTCCAGCGCGGGTGCGCGATAGCGGCCTTCGCCCTCGGCTTCGTTCTCGACCATGATTTTACCTGTGAAAAGCGAACCCATGCTACGCAAGGATGGGGCGCGGTCAATATAATTTACCAGTGGTATGGTATTTCAAATATAGAATATGGTTGCTCAAGGCAAGACCACGGGGGGATTCATGACGGGTGATTTGCTGTTGTTCATTGGCACGCTCAATCGCGAGGCGCCGTATTTCCAGGGTGCGCGTGGCGAAGGGCTGTGCGTCTTTCGCTTTGACGAGGCAATGCTCGGCTTCGAGCGCCTCGCCAGCTATCCCCAGGTCGAGAATCCGACCTATCTGTCGGTGACACCGGATGGCCGCCATGTCTATGCCAATTCCGAGCTCGCGGATTGGCGAGAGGGGCTGGTGACCGCCTTTGCCTTCGACCCACAGGCCCGGCGGCTGACCTATCTGAACACCCAACCAGCCTTGGGCAGCATTACGGCCCATAACGCGATCTCGGCTGACGGGCGGCACCTGTTCGTCGCCAATTACTCGGTCGGCGAAGGCGGGCCGGACAAGGCGCTTGCGGTCCTTCCCCTTCGGACGGACGGGACACTCGCCCCCGCCATCGCGGGGATTGCCCGCCAAGGCACCGGCCCGGTCCAGGACCGGCAGGAACGGTCCCATGCCCATAGCGTGACCGAAACCCGGCAGGGCGGCATGGTCATCCTGGCGGATCTGGGAACCGATGAACTGGCGACCTATCGAATCGGCGCCGATGGCATGCCTGTCCTGATCGCGACCTCTCGCACAGCCGCCGGCGCGGGTCCGCGTCATCTGGCCCTGCACCCGGACGGTCGCTTCCTTTTCGCGATCAACGAACTTGATTCCACTGTCACCGCACATGATCTGGACCCGGCCAGCGGCCAGATCCATGCCATAGACAGCCAGTCCACCGTTCCGGCCGAGGCGCGGGACCACAACCATTGCTCGGACATTCAGATCTCGCCCGACGGCCGTTTCATTTATGCGGGCAACCGCGGGCATGACAGCATCGCCATTTTCGAAATTGACCAGAATTCGGGTCGCCTTTCGCCGCGCGGCCACGTTCCTTGCGGCGGCAGCACGCCGCGCAACCTGGCGTTGACGCCCTCGGGCGGTCATCTGCTGGTCGCGAACCAGAATTCCGACAGGGTCAGCGTACTGGCCCGCGACGTAGCAAGCGGGGCGCTGACCGATACCGGCGTGGCCCTGAACATCGGCACGCCCATGTGCCTGAAATTTGCAAAGGTTTGAAAGATGGCTGAAATCGGCGTTCACGCAAGAGGGCTGCCCGGTCTGCCCGAAGATCATGCCAAGATACCGGTCTGGAATTCCGAAGACTGGTATTATGAAGATTTCGAGATCGGGGACCGCATCCGTTCAATCCGCAGGACCATCGCCGAAGGCGAGTCGATGCAGTTCAACAGCCTTGTCATGGACCATCACCCCTATGTCAGCGATGAACGCTTCGCGGTCGAGGAAGGCGCCTTCGGCCGCCGCCTTGTTGCCGGGGCCTTCGTCTTTTCGCTGGGTCTGGGTCTGGCGGCGACGAACTGCCTGAACTCGTTCAGCTACGGCTATGACCGCCTGCGCTTCATCAAGCCGGTCTTCATCGGGGACACCATCTACACGATCCGCGAAAACCTGTCGAAGGTCGTCCATAACGAGACGATGGGAAAGCTGCGGGTCAGCTATTCCGTCTACAAGGGCGATGGCGAACTGGTGCTTTATGCCGAGCATCTCCTGACCGCGCTCTATCGCCAGCCGCAGGATTTCACCGAAGCCGTCGCCGCGAAACGCGCGGAAAAAGCCGCGCAGGCGTGACGCGAGGGGGGGGCAGACCGCCCCCCGCTTACCGCAATCACGTTTCACTGTTTTTCAAATACCCTCAGGGGGTGAAATGGCCTTGGCCATGAGGGGGCGCGAGCGCCCCCTTTCTGGTTCAGGCGTCGTTCACGCAGGTCTGGCGCTGCTCGCCCAGGCCCTCGATCCCCAGCGTGACCACGTCGCCCGCCTTCAGGTATTGCGGCGGCTTCATCCCCAGTCCGACGCCGGGCGGCGTCCCGGTCGAGATGACGTCCCCCGGATGCAGCGTGAAGAATTGCGACAGGTACGAGATCAGGAACGGCACGCGATAGACCATCGTATTGGTCGATCCGTCCTGCATGGTCTTGCCGTTGACCTTCAGCCACATGTGCAGTTCGTTCGGGTCGGCGACCTCGTCGCGCGTCACCAACCACGGGCCGATGGGACCGAAATTGTCCGAGGACTTGCCCTTGGACCATTGCCCGGAGCGCTCGGTCTGGAAGGCGCGCTCGCTGACATCGTTGCAGACGCAGAAGCCCGCGACATGGTCCATCGCATCGGCTTCGGCGATGTATTTGCCGGGTTTGCCGATGACGAAGGCCAGCTCCACCTCCCAGTCGGTCTTTTCCGAGCCGCGCGGGATGATGATGTCATCATTCGGGCCACAGATCGCGCTGGTATACTTGGCGAAGATCACCGGTTCGGGCGGAACGGCCATGCCGCTTTCGGCGGCGTGGTCGGAATAGTTCAGCCCGATGCAGATGAACTTTCCAACGCCGCCCACACAGGCACCAAACCGCGGATTACCCTCGACCAGCGGCAGCGAGGCCGGGTCGATCCGCTTAAGCGCGTCAAGGTTCACCAGCACCTCGCCCGCGATGTCCTGCACATGGGCGGACAGATCGCGGATGCGGCCTTCAGCGTCGATCAGGCCGGGCTTTTCCGCCCCGCGTTCGCCATATCGCACAAGTTTCATGGTCTTTCCCTCCTCAGATGGTCCAGCCGCCGTCCAGCGCGAGAAGCTGGCCGGTGGTATAGGCGGATTCGTCGGCAGCAAGATAGGCGACCATGGCCGCGATCTCTTCCGGCTTGCCGATCCGACCCATCGGCTGGCGCGCGATGAACGCCTCGAGTGCGGCCTCGTAATTGCCGGTATCGCGCAGGCGCTGGTGCAGCGAGGGGCTGTCCACCGTGCCGGGGCAGACCGCGTTGCAGCGGATGCCCTGCTTGACGTAATCCTGCGCGACCGATTTGGTCAGCCCGCCTACCGCCGCCTTCGACGCGGAATAGATGAAGCGGTTCGGCGGCGCCGTCAGCGGACCGGCGACCGAGGCCATGTTGATGATCGAACCGCCGCCCTGCGCCACCATTCCCGGCAGCACGGCGCGGATCATGCGATACATCGCCTTGGCGTTCAGGTTGAAGGCGAAGTCCCAATCATCCTCGGTCGAGGTCAGGATGTCACCCGCATGGACCACGCCTGCGCAGTTGAACAGGATGTCGATCCGGCCCGCCGCCGCAATCGCTTCCTTGACCGCTTCGGGATCAAGGACGTTCAGCACCTTCGTGGTGATGCCCGGAGTTCCGGCGATCTCGGCCAGCGCGGCCTCGTTGATGTCGGTCGCCAGAACCTCGGCCCCTTCTTCGGCCAGCCGCAGGGCGGTGGCCCGGCCAATCCCTTGTCCGGCGGCGGTGATCAGGGCGCGCTTGCCCGCAAGTCTTTGCATCTTTCTTTCCTTCAGGCTGCGCCCGGCAGGCAGGCCGGGCCAATCGGTTCGAATGTCTTGTAGGTCAGGATGAATTCGCGGTGCCCAAGCTCTTCTGACCTTGTCTGACGACCAGAGGCAACATCGATTACGAGGTCGCGGATCTCGCGCCCGACCTCGGGGATCGTGCGCCGTCCCTCGATGATGTCGCCGGCATTGACGTCCATATCCTCGGACAGGTTGCGATAGGTGTCGGGGTTCGCGCAGATCTTGATGACCGGCGAGATTGCCGAGCCGACGACCGAACCCCGCCCCGTCACGAACAGCGTCATATGCGCGCCCGAGGCGATCATCTCGACGATCTCGGCATTGTCGCTGATGTTCGGAAAGCCGAAGCGCACGTCGCCATCGGGTACCACGTCCATCAGGTAAAGCCCGCCCGCCGGGGGCACGTCGCCCGGCTTGATCAGCCCCGAGATCGGGCTGTCGCCGGATTTGACATAGGCGCCAAGGCTTTTCTCCTCGATGGTGGACAGTCCGCCCGCCGCATTGCCCGCCGCAAAGCTGCCATAGCCCAGCGTCGCGTAATAGCGTTCGGCCTTTTGCACGCTGTCGCGCAGGATCTGCCCCAGTTCGGGGGTCACGGCGCGTTCGGCCATGACTTCCTCGCAGCCGATCAACTCGCCCGTTTCCTCGAAGATGCAGGCCGCGCCCTCGGCCACCAGCAGATCGAAGGCCTTGCCGGCGGCAGGGTTCCCGGAGATGCCCGAGGTGCCATCCGATCCGCCGCAAACGGTCCCGATCACCAGTTCGTCGACGCCCATGGGAACGCGCGGAACCTCTGCGATCTGGGCCAGCGCCTCATGAACCCAACCGACACCGGCGTCGATGGTTGACCGCGTGCCGCCCGCGCGCTGGATCACCAAAGTCCTGACCGGGCGACCCGAGGCATCGACCGCATTGGCTGCGCGCACCTTGTCGAAGCTTTCGCAGCCAAGGCTGACAAACAGGACGGCCCCCACATTCGGGTGGGTGCAAAGCCGTTCCATCATCCGCGCGGCGTATTCGTTCGGATAGCAGCCCGGAAAGCCGATCAGCTGCACCTGGCCTTCATGCGGGGTGTTCCGAAAACGCTGGACGATCTCCGAAGCGACGAAATGCGCGCATTCGACCAGATAGGCCACGACGACCGTATTGCGGATCCCCTTGCGGCCATCCTTGCGCAGCCAGCCCTGAAGCGCGGTCATAGCGAAACCCCCGCCGAAACGCCGTCGGCGTCCTGCAGCATATGCGTCGGCGTATAAGCCGACCGGATGTTGTGGACATGGACATGCTCGCCCGCAGAGATCGCTGCGGTCGCGATGCCGATGGGCATGCCGTATTTCAGGATCACCTCGCCTTCGGCGATAGCGCGGCGGGCGATCTTGTGGGCCATCGGGATCGCGCGGGCCAGCACTGCCGTGCCGTCTTCAAGACGAACCTCCAGGCCCTCGGGAGAATTCGCGCGGGCCACAAGGACGTTGTCCTTGTCCGACAGCAGCAGGAACGGTCCGAAATCTGTCTGGGTCACGGGCGGCACTCGACCATATAGATGTGGTCGGCGACCAGTACCGTCTCTCCGGTCTGCTTGGTGACGGTCAACCTTTCGGTGACGCGGCCATAGCCGGGGCGTTTCTCCATCAGCTCCTTGCCGATGATCTCGACGCGGCTTTTGATCGTGTCACCGATGAAGACCGGCTTCACGAAGCGCATCCGGTCATAGCCATAACTGAAGGCGACGGGGTTGATGATCGTCGCCGTCAGCCCGACACCGATGGTGAAGACCATCGTGCCATGCGCGATCCTTTGACCGAAAGGCAGGGTCTTGCAGAATTCCGCATCCAGATGATGGGGAAAGAAGTCGCCGGAATGCCCGGCATGGACGACGAAATCGGTCTCGGTAATGGTGCGGCCCACGGTGTCGCGGCCTTGGCCGATCTCGTAATCTTCGTAATATGTGACCTGTTCAAGCATCGGGAGACGTCCTGATCGGATGCGCCGGGGCGCTGCTGCTTTCATATGCGGCTTCGACAAGGGCCATGGTGTGCCAGGCATCCTCGGCCGAGCCCTGCAATTCGGAATCTTCACCCACGGCGAAGCGCATCACCTGTGTGATGCGACCCACGAAGGCCTCGATGAACCAGTTTCCGGCCAGCGGAACCTGCTGCCATTCCCCGTCCGTATTCAGCCACAGCTCGTCCGGTTCGCCGCGGGGATAGTCCAGGTTGACACCCAGCTTCATATAGGCTGCGCCCTTGGTCCCCGAGATGCGAAACTCGCAGGCCTGGAACTTGCGGCCAAAGGCGTGATTGTGGTTGATCGACAGGCTGGCCCGGACATGGCTGCCATAATCAAGGATCATCGCGCTGCGCGTGTTCGAAATGGCCGAGGACGGATGCCCCATCGTTCGGGCATGAACCCCTGCGGGATTACCCAGCAGATCGCGCACGAAATCCAGATAGTGGATCGAATGCAGCAGGATCTCGACCCGCGGCAGGCCGTTCAGAAAGGCCCAGAGGTGCCAGGGCGTGTCCAGCGCCAGCCATGCGTCGAAATCGACGACCTCGCCCAGAAGGCCGCGCGCGATCGCGTCCTTCACCGCAAGCGACATCGGCGCGAAGCGAAGCTGGAAATTCACCGCAGCCCGGATCTTGCGGGCGCGCAGGATGCGGATGATCTCGTCAGCCGCGGCAAGATCGCTGCCCAAGGGCTTCTGGATCAGGGCGACCGCACCTTCGGGCAGGGTCTGCAGGATGCCCGCAATCGCGGCGGGCGGCACGGCCAGGTCATAGACCGCCCCGGTGCCAAGCGCCGTCGCCTCGGCCATCGAGGCATAGGCGCTGGCGCCCGCCGGTGCCACCCGCGCAGCTTTTTCGCGGTCGGGATCATAGATTCCCGCAACCCGAAAACCCGCCTTGGCATAGGCCGGCAGATGCGCGTCCGTGACGATCGACCCCGCGCCGAAAATGACGATGGGCAGGCTTCGCGACGGGGGCGCAATGGTCTGGGTCAGGTCAGTCATGGTGGAAGATTTCCGTCATCTCTGCCCACCACTCGCCGTCCTTGCGGGTGTCGAGCGGTTGTTGCAGCGGCTTGTTCAGCGCCCACCATTCCTGCGTCACCGGATCGGCCGCCATCCTTGCCATGTCGCCTGCGAAATCCGCTCCGTGATACTCGAAGAACGAAAACAGCAGGTTCTCGGGCTCTTTCAGGAAGATCGAGTAGTTGCGGATATTGCAGTCGCTGATCTTGGCCAGAACCCCCGGCCAGACCGCGGCATGCAGGCGCAGATAGTCGGCCTTGCCCTGTTCGGACAGCCCGATGACCGATCCATGCCGGGTCATTTCGCGGCCTCGGTCACGATGAAATGCGAACCTTCGGCCGTACGTTCGGTCAGCGCCTGATGATCCCAGTCGATGCCAAGGCCCGGCTCTTCGGGGGCCAGCGCGAAGCCGCCATCGCGCCGCATCGGGGCGGCGATATCGTCCAACTGGGGGATGTATTCCAGCCAAGGTGCATTCGGGACCGCGCAGACCAGGCTGACATGCAGCTCCATCAGGAAATGCGGGCAGATCATCAGGTTATGCGCCTCGGCCAGATGCGCCACCTTGAGCCAGGGGGTGATGCCGCCGATCCGGGCAACATCGGCCTGAACGATGCCGCAAGCCTCGGCCGCGATATAATCGCCGAACTGGCCGGGGGAATACATCGACTCGCCCACCGCGATCGGGACGCGGCTTTGCCTGTTCAATCGGGCATGGCCCGCGATGTCGTCGGCGGCAATTGGTTCCTCGAACCAGGCGATGTTCAGGCTTTCCAACAGGGACAGGCGGCGGCTGGCCTCGGGCTGGGTCATCGACTGGTTGGCGTCGGTCATGATTTCGTAATCGTCGCCAAGCGCGGCGCGCACCGCCGAAAGCCGGGCCGCATCACCCGCGACGGTTGGCTTGCCTATCTTGATCTTCGATCCCTTGAAACCGGCCTCGCGCATGGCGAGCGCATCCTCGACCAAGGCCGAGGGTTCAAGATGCAACCAGCCGCCCTCGGTCGAATACATCGGCACGCGGTTCTTGGCCCCGCCCGCCAGCAGGTGCAAAGGCAGGCCCGCCCGCTTGCCGCGCAGATCCCAAAGTGCGGTGTCGATGGCCGCCAGCGCCAGCGACATGATCGGCCCGACCGCCGTCGCATGCGAACAGAACAGCAGGTCGCGCCAGATCCGCTCGATCATCTCGGCCTCACGCCCCATCAACTCGGGCAGAAGCGTGCGCTGCAACAGCGACAGCACCGCCGGGCCACCATCGCCGATGGTATAGGAATAGCCGGTGCCGGTCGCACCCTCCGCGTCGGTCAGGGTGACGAAGATCGTCTCCTGCGACTTGAAGGACTGGATCGCGTCGGTGCGCTTGACCTTGGGCACCAGGTCAACAAGGAAGGCCTCGGCCCTGACGATGCGCGGCATGGATTATCCTTTCAGGCTGACGCCGGTTTCGGCGTCGAAAAGGTGGCACTTGTCGAGCGAGATGCCAAAGCGCAGCACCTCTCCCGGCGCGACAAGGCGGGGATTCAGCATCTTGGCCTGGACCTCGGTGCCGGCGAGCGTCGCGAACAGCAGCGTCTCGGTGCCCAGCGGCTCGGTCAGCGTCACCTGCATCTCGACCTGCGCCATATGCGCGGTCGGGGGCAGCGAATGACCCTCGGGCATGATGTTGTCGGCGCGGATGCCAAGCTGGACCTTGCGCCCGTCGGTCACGCGCAGGCCAGGCGGCAGCGGGATCGCGGTGCCGTCGGCCAGAACAACCTGCCCAGCCTTCACGACACCCGACAGCAGGTTCATGGGCGGCGAGCCGATGAAGGTCGCCACAAATGTGTTCACCGGATTTTCAAAGACTTCCAGCGGCGTGCCGACCTGGACAATATGCCCGTCCTGCATGATGACGATGCGGTCGGCCAGCGTCATCGCCTCGACCTGGTCATGGGTGACATAGATC
Source organism: Paracoccus broussonetiae (assembly GCF_031854425.1). NCBI lineage: Bacteria > Pseudomonadati > Pseudomonadota > Alphaproteobacteria > Rhodobacterales > Paracoccaceae > Paracoccus > Paracoccus broussonetiae. The sequence continues at coordinate 294,708 of NZ_JAVRQI010000002.1, forward strand.
ACGGTCGAGCCGACCTTCTGGTGCAGCTTCTTGATCTCGACCCGCATCTGGCTGCGCAGCTTCGCGTCCAGGTTCGACAGCGGTTCGTCGAACAGGAACACGTCCGGATGGCGCACGATTGCGCGGCCCATGGCGACCCGCTGGCGCTGGCCGCCCGACAGAGCGCCCGGCTTGCGGTCCAGAAGCGGCGTCAAAGCCAGCACCTCGGCGGCCTGAGCCACGGCCGCATCGACCTCGACCTGCGGGCGTTTCGCGATCTTAAGCGAGAAGCCCAGGTTTTCCCGCACCGTCATGTGCGGGTAAAGCGCGTAGTTCTGGAACACCATCGCCAGGTTGCGTTCGCGCGGCGGCAGGTCGTTGACGACCCGTTCGCCGATCAGGATCTCGCCACCCGAGATTTCCTCAAGCCCGGCGACCATGCGCAGCGTGGTGGACTTGCCGCAGCCCGAAGGGCCGACCAGAACGACGAACTCGCCCTCGGCAATGCTGAGGTTGATGGAATGGACGACATCCAGCGCGCCATAGCGTTTGACGACGTTGCGAAGATGGACCTGAGCCATGGTTATCCTTTCACGCCGCCAAAGGTCAGGCCGGCGATGAGGTGCTTCTGCACGAGGAAGGTCAGCACCAGCGCGGGGATGATCATCAGCACCGCCAGCGCGCACATGCCGCCCCAGTTGAGGGTGAATTGCGAGGTGAAATCCAGAAGGCCCACGGGCATCGTCTTCGACGTGGTCGAGCGTGTCAGCTGGCTGGCCAGCGCGTATTCGTTCCAGCTGGTCAGGAAGGCGAAGATCCCGGCCGAGGCGATGCCGGCGCGCGCCACCGGGAACTCGACCCGCCAGAACGCCTGCCAGCGGGTGCAGCCGTCGATTTCCGCGGCCTCGGCCAGTTCCTTCGGCACCTGCCGGAAGAAGCCGTCGATCAGCCAGATTGTGAAGGGCACGTTCATCGAGACATAGACGAGGATCAGCCCGAAATGCGTGTCGATGATGCCGGTGCGGCCAAAGATGATGAACAAGGGCAGCGACAGCGCAACGCCGGGCACGGCGCGGCTGGCCATCAGCGCGACGAACATCGCGGCCTTGCCCTTGAACTTGTAGCGGGCAAAGGCATAGCCCCCCGCCATCCCGACCAGAAGCGCGATCAGTGTCGAGGTGACCGAGATGATCAGCGAGTTCCTGAAATAGGTCAGGACTGGAATTCCCCCCTCGCCCGCGCCACCGAACATGGCGCGGTAATGGTCAAGGCTGAGGCTTTGGGGAATCCAGACCGGCGGCTTTGCCATGATCTCGACCGTGGGGCGAAAGCTATTCAGGACGACCCACAGGCCGGGAATGCATATGATGCTCATCGCCAGGAACAGGCCGATGAAATGGCCGGTCTTCAGCAGGCGCTTGCGCAGGCGGTGTTGGGCAGCGGATGCCATGGATCAATCCCCCATCCCAAGCTCGCGCCGCGCGGATTGCAGCTTCAGGAAAAAATACACGGTGAAGGCGATCGACAGCAGGATCGCGATATACCCCATGGCATTGGCGTAACCCATGCGGGCATCGACATAGCCGGTGCGTCCGATGAGGGTCCACAGCAACTCGGTACGTCGTGCCGGCCCGCCATTCGTCATCACCTGCACGATGTCATAGGCCCGCGCCACGTCCAGCGACCGGATCGCCATGGCGATATAGATGAAGGGCATCAGGAACGGCAGCGTCACATAGCGAAAGCTTTGCCAAGGCGTGCAGCCATCGACCTTGGCGGCCTCAAGCGGGTCCTGCGGCAGCGCGAACAGCCCGGCCAGGATCAGGATCGCGAAGACCGAGGTCGAGGTCCATACCTCTGCCACGATGATCGCAAACAGTGCCAGGTTCCCGTCGACCAGCCACGGGATCGCCACGTCGGTCAGGCCCAGCGACTGCAGGGCGTTATTCACCAGCCCGACATTGTCGTTGAAGATGAACTTGAACTGGAAGCCGACAAGGATCGGCGAAAACATCATCGGGAACATCATGGCGGTGCGGAGCAGCCGCTGGCCGCGCGTCACCCGCGCCACCATCAGCGCCAGGCCAAGGCCAAGCAGCATCTCGGCATTCAGTGCGATGGTCAGCAGCGCCACGGTGCGGCCAAACGCGCGCCAGAAATTCGGGTCGGTCGCAGCCTTGCTGTAATTGTAAGTCCCGATCCATTTCCACAGCGTCTCGGGCCGGGTCAGGTGATAGGGCGTGAAGCTGGAATAAAGCGAAAGCAGCAATGGGATCATCACCACCCCAAGGATGATGATGAATGCAGGCAGCAATAGAACCAGCCATGGCGGCAACTTTGCGCGGGTCATGGGCTATCCGGATATTGGCACCCATGCAGGGCGCGGGTGTCTCGAAGAAAGGCCGGACGGCACGCCGTCCGTCCGGCCAGCCGGTTCAGATGACGCCGTTTTCGCGCATCAGGTCCTCGACCGCGCCGGATGCGTCTTCAAGCGCCTGATCGACGGTCTTGTCACCAAGGATTGCGGCCTGCAATTCGGGGAAGATCAGGTTCCCGGCCTCGATCCAGTAAGGGGTCGGCGGTACCGGGAAAGCGGTCTTGGCTGTTTCCTGGAAGGCGGCCAGTACTTCGGACTTGTACGGATCATCCTTGGCGGCCGCGGTGATGGCATCCCAGACCGCCGTGCGCGTCGGCAACGAGCCAGCTGCCGATTCCAGCTTCTGGCTTTCCTCGTTGGTCAGGAAGTCGACAAGTGAGGCTGCGGCCTCCTTGTTCGCGCAGTTCTCGGTGACCGAGAAGCCGTGAAAGCCCGACCAGCCGGTGCGCACGCCGGCCGAGCCCTTGGGCGCGGGGGCCACACCGACATTGCCCGCGACCTTGGAATTGGCCGGATCATTGAAGAAGCCCGACCAGCCTGGCCAGTCCAGATTCAGCGCCACCGTGCCCGAGGCAAAGCCATTGCCAAGATCGTCCCACAGATAGTTGGTTGTGCCGGGCGGCACCGCACCCGCCTTGTAAAGATCGACGAACCACTGCAATGCCTGCTTCCCGGCATCCGAATTGAAGGCAGGCGTCCAGTCGTCATTGAACATCTTGCCGCCATTGGCGACGACCAGTTCATAGAAGCGGCCATTGATCGCCTCGTCCTTGCCGGCATATTGCGTGCCGTAGAAATTCGGCGGCGCAGCAAAGAAGATCGCCTGATCGCGGAACTGGTCCCAGGTTTCCGGAGGGGCCAGATCATAGCCGAACTTGGCCTTGAAGGCCTCGGCCTTGGCCGGATCGGTGTAAAGCTGCTTCTGGTAATACAGCGCCGAGACGTCGAACTGGGCGCGCGGCAGCATCACCAGCTTGCCCTCGATGGTCGCGGCCGAAATGTTCGCCGGAACGAACCCGGCCACCGTCTCGGGGGGCAACAGCGGCGCGAGGTCGGTGAACAGGTTTGGATATTGCGGGGCGAACGACGAATGGTTCGATCCGACGCACCAGTTGGTCGTGCCTGCGGCGATATCGGCCTTGTATTCCTTGTCCAGTTCGAAATGGTTCTTCTGGCTGATGATCTTGACCTTGGCCCCGGTCGCAGCCTCCCAGTCGGCGATACGGGCATAAAGTGCCTCGTATTGCTGGCCGCCGATCAGCTTGGCCTCGATCGTGACGCCGTCGAATTCGTTCTGGGCCAGGGCGGTCGTGGCAAGACCAAGGCCCGCGGAAAGCGCCAGCACCGAGCCGGCAACCCATGATTTCATAATCTCTCCCCCCCGTTTGAAGTCGGCGATGTCCGCCTGACGAGGCGGATTTCATATCTCGAACTTCATTTCATGGTTAAACGTGACAGCTGTTCAAGAGTCAAGTAAGACCGGACTGTCAGTGCGCTTGGCAGGAGGCCACCATGATCTTCGACACCCACCTTCATCTCGTGGATCGCGGCAGGCTGTCCTATCCTTGGCTCGCCGAGGCACCGGCGCTGAACCGGGACTGGACCTATGCGGAATATGAGGCGACCGCCCGCCGCATCGGCATCACCGATGTCCTGCACATGGAGGTTGATGTCGCCCAGACCGATATCGACGCCGAAACCGCCTTCATCGCAGAACTCATTGCGCGGCCCGGCAGCCTGCTGCGCGGTGCGATCAGCGCCGCGCGCCCCGAAAGCGCGGATTTCGCGGCATGGTTGGAACGCATCGACCCTGCCGTGGTCAAGGGTGTCCGCCGCGTGCTGCATGTCGTCCCCGACGACATCTCGCAAACGTCGGTGTTTCGCGAGAATATCCGGCGTCTCGGACAGGCCGGCCTGCCTTTCGACATGTGCCTGCTGGCGCGGCAGCTGCCCCTTGGCGCGGCCCTTGCGGATACCGCCCCGGACACAGCGTTGGTGCTTGATCATTGCGGCGTGCCCGACATCGCGGGTGGCGCCTTCACGGAGTGGGCGGCAGCAATCTCGGATCTGGCGCGGCGGCCGAATGTCAGTCTGAAGCTGTCAGGCATCACGGCCTATACCGGCGGCAACTGGACGTTGAAGACCCTTCGCCCCTGGGTCGATCATGTGCTGGACAGCTTCGGCCCGGATCGCATGGTCTGGGGGTCCGACAGCCCGGTCTGCACGCTTCATTCGAACCTTGCCGAATGGGTCTGCGCCAGCCACGATCTGCTCAGCGGCTGCACCCCGGACGAGCGCGCCGCGATTTTTCACAGGAACGCGCGGCGGATCTGGAGGATCGCAGGCTAGGACTATGGCTGGCCGCCTGCTCCGCGCAGGCGGCCAGCCGGTTCAGCGCGGAAGCCCCCCGGCCATGCCGACGACATGGACCGGCAACCCATGCTGGGCAAACCTGCCCGTCACCTTGTCCAGTGCCGCGGCGGCGGTAATGTCCCACAGGGTTGCTCGCGTCAGGTCGATCGTCACCGGCTCTTCATGGTCGCGCGGATCGAAAGCGTCGATGAAGGCGTCGGACGAGGCGAAGAAGACCTGCCCCTCGACGACATAGGTGTCGCCCTGCCGGGTCACACGCTGCATCCCCGCCACCTTGGCCGCGAAGAAGATCCCGCTCAGCAGCACGCCGACCAGCACGCCCAGCGACAGGTTATGGCTGATCACGGTCACGGCGACGGTGGCCAGCATCACCACGTTCGACAGGCCCGGATTGCCCCGCAGCCGTCGAAGCGACGCCCAGTCAAGCGTGTCGATCGACACCATGATCATGATCGCGACCAGCGCGCCCACCGGCACCTGCGAGACGACATCCTTCATCGCCACCATCAGCAGCAACAGGATACCCCCCGCCGCCAGCGTCGAAAGCCGTCCCCGTCCGCCATATTTCACGTTCGAGACGGTCTGCCCGATCATGCCGCAGCCCGCGATGCCGCCGAACAGGCTTGCGGCGATATTGGCAAGACCCAGTCCGCGCGCCTCGGCATCCTTGCCCGACGGGGTGGCGGTCTGGTCGTCGACGACACTGGCCGTCATCAGCGATTCCAGAAGTCCGACCATGGCGATGGCCAGCGCGGGCAGGAAAATTACCCGAAGCAACCCAAGGTCGAACGGCACCTCGGGCAATGCAAGGATCGGCAGGCCTTGGGGCAATTTGCCAAGGTCCGCGACCCGTGCCACGTCGATATCCAGCGCGACGCACAGTGCGGTCAGCACCACCACGCAGATCAGCGGCGCGGGAATGCGGGTCGTCAGGCGAGGCGCAAGATAGATGATCGCAAGCCCTGCCGCGATGACACCGTAACCCATCGCCCCCGCGTTCAGGATATGCGGCAATTGCGCCGAGAAGATCAGGATCGCCAAGGCGTTGACAAACCCGGTCCGAACCGAGCTTGAGACATAGCGCATCAGCGAACTCAGGCGCAAAAGACCGAAGACCAGCTGCATCGCCCCGGCAAGCAGCCCTGCGGCGAACAGGTATTCCACCCCATGTTCCCGGACCAGCGGGGCGGCAACCAGCGCCACCGAACCCGCCGCGGCCGAGATCATGGCGGGCCGTCCGCCAAAGACCGCAATCACGATGCTGATGACGAAAGACGCGAAAAGCCCGACCTGGGGATCGACCCCGGCGGTAAAGGAGAAGGCGATGACCTCGGGGATGAGCGCGAAGGTTGCGACTGCACCGGCGAGGACTTCCCGGACAGGTTTTTCCTGCCACTGGCGCAGATAGTGCCGTGAACTGTTCATGATGAAAGGCGCGTTTATGAGACGTTATCCGGCGGATCGGCGGCCGGAAGAGCCACCCGGATTTGCACCGGGTCCGAACGATTGCCCGCGTGATAAGGCGAGTTGGTCCGAATGCCAAGGGCACCGGCCTCGCACGGTGTCCAGAGGGCGCGCGGCTTTCTGGAGACTTTATAGCTGGGCCGGCTGCAGCAGATACGCCTTCGCCCTCTCTGTTCCACACTGTCGCGCGGCTTCTCGCACATTCGATTTCATAATATGGAATTCCATCTGATTGAATCCACAAAAAATGTCGAACAAGTCGATTTTCCATCTTGGCATCCGGTAAGTTCTGCCTCCAAGATCGGCCCGATTGCGCAGCCACACGTCCATATCATGGAACTAAGGCAAGGCTGGGTAGAGCCGCGCGACGAGGGAGGAAGAAATGCAAGTCACCGAGCTTCAGCCAGACTCCGAGCTGGCTCTGGGCGGTATCGAGTCCTTGGCCCAACCCAAGCGGGCCGAGCGCTGGATGCGCCCTATCGAAATTCTCGCGGCCGGGCTTCTGCTGGTCATGATCGTCACGGTGCTGGCGAACGTCTTTTTCCGCTATGTGCTGGCCACGCCACTGATCTGGGGGGACGAGGTCGCCTCGATCAGTTTCATCTGGATGGCGATGCTGGGTGCCGCGCTGGCCGTCGACCGTCACGAGCATATGAGGCTGACGGTCTTCCTGCCCCTTTTGCCGGAACGGATCGCCCGCATTGCCGAGACGGCCGGGCAGGTGCTGGTCTGCCTGCTGCTGCTGCGCTTGCTGCCGGTGGCCGTCGAATATGCCTATGAGGAAAGCTTCGTCACCTCGCCCGCGCTTGGGCTGCCAATGTCCTGGCGCGCCGCCGCTCTGCCAACAGGCATAGCGTTGATGGCAGTGCTGACGCTGATCGCGGTGCTTCGCACCCGCGACTGGGGCACGATCCTGGGCACGATCCTGATCACCGCGCTTGTGACAGCGCTTTTCTTCCAGATCCGCCCGGCCCTTCTGGGAATCGGGAACTGGAACCTTCCGATCTTTCTGGGCCTGTTCGTCGTCATCCTGCTGGGGATCGGGGTGCCGATCGCCTTCTGCTTCGCGCTTGGCACGCTGTCCTATCTGACCTTCGCCACCAGCGCCCCCGTCTTCGTGATGGTGGGCCGGATTGACGAGGGCATGTCCTCGCTGATCCTGCTGTCGGTGCCGGTCTTCGTGCTGCTGGGCTGCATCCTTGACGCCACCGGGATGGGCAAAGCCATCGTGAACTTCCTTGCTTCGCTCTTCGGGCATGTGAAGGCGGGGATGAGCTATGTGCTGCTTGGCTCGATGTTCCTCGTTTCGGGCATCTCGGGTTCCAAGGTCTCGGACATGGCCACCGTTGCACCCGCGCTGTTCCCGGAAATGCGCCGCCGCGGCCATTCTGCGCCCGAAATGACCGCCCTGCTGGCAACCGGCGCGGCAATGGCCGATACCGTGCCGCCCTCGATCGTGCTGATCGTGCTGGGTTCGGTCGCGGGCGTGTCGATCGCCGGGTTGTTCACCTCCGGCTTTGCCATCGCGATGGTGCTGCTGGTCGTCCTGGCGCTGCTGGCCCGCTGGAAGGCGCGCAAGGAGGACATGAGCGGCGTGCGTCGCGCCACCCTGCCGATGATCCTGAAAGCGGCAGTGATCGCGGCGCCTGCACTGGTCCTGCCCTTCATGATCCGCAGCCTGGTCGGTGGCGGCGTCGCCACCGCGACCGAGGTGTCGACCATCGCGGTGCTTTACGCCTATATCATCGGCGCGATCCTGTATGGCGGCATCCCGCTGAAGGCCACGGGCAAGATGCTGGTCGAGACGGCGGCAATGTCGGGCGCGATCCTGCTGATCCTGGGCGCGGCCTCGTCCATGGCCTGGGGGCTGACGCAATCGGGCTTTGCCCGCGACCTGATGAACCTTGTCACCGGCCTGCCGGGCGGGTGGATCGTGTTCATGCTGGCGTCGATGGTGATCTTTCTGGTGCTGGGCTGCGTGCTTGAAGGGCTGCCCGCAATCGTCCTGCTGGCGCCGATCATGTTCCCGATCGCCCGCGGGCTGGGCATCCACGACATCCATTACGCGATGGTGATCGTCACCGCGATGAACATCGGGCTGATGGCCCCGCCAATCGGCATCGGCTTCTATATCGCCTGCAAGATCGCGAACGTCCCGGCCGAACAGGTGATGATCAAGATCTGGCCCTATCTTGCCGCGCTTCTGATCGGACTTCTGGCCATCGCGGCAGTGCCGTGGTTCTCGACCGCGCTTCTTTGAAAACCGACAACAAAACGAAACGACTGGAACCCTTTGGGAGGAGGAACCCATGATCATTACTCGTCGCTCTGTCCTGCTTGGCGCAACTGCGGGCGTGCTTGCCACCCCCTTCATCCGTCCGGGCGCTGCCCGCGCGGCCGAATTCAGCTACAAGATCGCGAACAACCAGCCGCTTGAGCACCCCAGCAACATCCGCCTGCAGGAAGCGGTGAAGCGCATCGCCGAAGAGACCTCGGGAAGCGTCGACATCCAGATCTTCCCGTCGAACCAGCTTGGCGCGGATACCGACGTGCTGGGCCAGCTGCGCTCGGGCGGGGTCGAGTTCTTCCAGCTTTCGCCGATCATCCTGTCGACGCTGGTGCCGAACGCCTCGATCAACGGCATCGGTTTTGCCTTCCCCGATTACGATGCGGTCTGGAAGGCGATGGACGGCGACCTTGGCGCCTATGCCCGCGGCCAGATCGAACAGGCCGGGCTGGTCGTCATGGAAAAGATCTGGGACAACGGCTACCGCCAGACCACGTCCTCGAAGCAGCCGATCGTGACGCCCAAGGATTTCGAGGGCTTCAAGATCCGCGTTCCGGTCAGCCCGCTCTGGACCTCGATGTTCTCGGGCTTCGGCGCGGCCCCCGCCTCGATCAACTTCGCCGAGGTCTATACCGCACTTCAGACCGGCATCGTCGACGGGCAGGAAAATCCGCTGGCTATCATGAAGGTCGCCAAGATGTGGGAGGTCCAGAAATACCTGTCGATGACCAACCACATGTGGGACGGCTTCTGGCTGCTGGGCAACCGCCGCGCCTGGGCCGCCCTGCCCGAGGACGCCCAGCAGATCGTTGCCAAGAACTTCAACGCCTCGGCCGTCGAGCAGCGCAAGGACGTCATGGAGTTGAATGCTTCGCTGAAGGGCGATCTTGAGAAGGAAGGCTTCGTCTTCAACGACGTCGATCCGAAACCCTTCGAGGACAAGCTGCGCGAAGCGGGCTTCTATGCCGAGTGGAAGAAGACCTATGGCGACGAGGCGTGGGAAATCCTTGAGACCGCAATCGGGCGCAAGCTCGTCTGATCCCGCGCAATGAACCCCGGCCCTCATATCGCGCTGTCACCGACTGCCCTTGCCGGGGGATCGGGTTCGCAGGCGGTCATGCGCGCGCTCTCGCTGCTGTCGTTGGTCGGCAGGGGCGGCAGCGAGGGGCTGGGGCTCGCGTGGCTGGCGGATCAGGCCGGGGTGACCCGGCCGACCGCCCGGCGACTGCTGCTGGCGCTGGCCGCGGCACGGCTTGTCGATCAGGACCCGCTGTCGCGCCGCTATCACCTGGGCCCCGAAACCTATCTTCTGGGCAGCTTCGCAGCCGAGCGCCACGGCATCCTGCACCATGCCCGGCCCTCGATGCTGCGGCTTGCCGAAGAGACGGGGGACACCGTTCTTTTGACGGTGCCGCAGGACGACCACACCTTGTGCCTTGAGCGGATCGAGGGCAGCTTTCCTGTCCGCACCTATGCCCTGATGCGGGGTGACCGCAAACCGGCGGGGGTGGGCGCGGGCGCGCTGGCAATCCTTGCAGCCCTGCCCCCAATTGAGGCCGAGGCACTGCGGCGGCGAGTGGACCATCTGGTCGGAGACCTTGCCCCCGCCCTTGCCGCCGACGAGGTTCAGGCGCGCGCGCAGGGCTTTGCCTTCAATCAGGGCCGGATCGTGCCGGGGTCGTGGGGCCTTGGTGTCGCCTTTCGCTGGCCCGATGGCCGTCCCGCCGGTGCGCTGTCCATTGCCGCGATTGAAAACCGGATGCAGGCCGACCGTCGCCCGCACCTGATCGCGTCCCTGCGCACCGAGGTGCAGCAGATCGAAACACGACTGGCCGCGCTTGGCCGCAAACCGGAATCCGATCCGAAAAGGAGTTCAGCATGACCGACCCCCTGATCGTAGGCTGGGCGCATGGCAAATTCGGCAAGTCCGAAGCCCCCGATACAATGGCCCTGATGCAGGAGGTCGCGCTTCCCGCGTTGGACCACGCCGGGATCGGTGCAGGCGATGTCGACGGCATATTCACCGGCGTCTACAACAACGGCTTCACGCGGCAGGATTTCCAGGGCGCGCTGGTGGCGATGGGCACGCCCGAACTGGCCGGCATTCCGTTCATGCGGGCCGAGAACGCCTGCGCCACCGGCTCGGCCGCGCTTTATGCGGCTGCGGATTTCATCGCATCGGGCCGGGGCAAGGTCGCGCTGGTGATCGGGGCCGAGAAGATGACCGCGACGCCCGGCGACCAGATCGGCGACATTCTTCTGTCGGCCAGCTATGTCGAGGAAGAGGGCGACACGCCCGGCGGCTTCGCAGGTGTCTTCGGCCGCATCACCGAGACCTATTTCCAGCGCCATGGTGATCGCTCGGAAGAACTGGCAATGATCGCGGCCAAAAACCACGAGAACGGGATGCGCAATCCCTATGCCCATATGCGCAAGCCCTTCGACCTTGCGTTCTGCAATACGCCCTCGGACAAGAACCCTTTGGTCGCGGGGCCATTGCGGCGCACCGACTGCTCGCTGGTGTCGGACGGGGCCGCTGCAATCGTCCTTGCCGCGCCCGAGGTGGCCGAAGGCTTGCAGCGCGCGATCAGCTTTCGGGCGCGGGCGCAGGCAGGAGATTACCTTGCGCTGTCGCGGCGCGACCCCATCGCCTTCGACGGACCACACCGGGCCTGGCGGCAAGCGTTGGAACAGTCGGGACTGGGGATCATGGACCTTGACCTGGTCGAGACTCATGACTGCTTCACCACCGCTGAGATGATCGAATACGAGGCGATGGGACTTGCCCCCCGCGGACAGGGCTGGCGCGTCATCCGCGACGGCGTGACCCGCTTTGGCGGCGCCCTGCCGGTGAACCCCTCGGGCGGGCTGAAATCGCGGGGCCATCCCATCGGCGCGACCGGGGTTTCCCAGCATGTCATGGTCGCCATGCAGCTGATGGGAGAGGCGGGCGAGATGCAGCTTGCCGGCGCCGAACTTGGCGGCGTGTTCAACATGGGCGGTGCCGCCGTCGCCAGCTATTGCTCGATCCTGGAGCGCCGCAAATGACCGATCCCAAGGGCGGAGTCGCGCCCGTCTCGACCCGCGTGATGAACCTTGCCACCTTCCTGACCCAGATCGCCCGGCGAGAGCCGGACGCGATTGCCCTTGTCATGGGCGACATCCGCTGGACCTGGGCCGAGTTCGAGGCGCGGACGGATGCGCTGGCCCACGCCCTGCAGACCCGTTTCGGCCTGAACAAGGGCGACCGGGTCATGTGCCAGTCGCAGAACTGCCTTGAGATGATGCAGGCGATGTTCGCGGTCTGGCGCGCCGGCGGCGTCTGGGTGCCCGCCAACTTCCGCCAGACCCCCGAGGAGGTCGTCTATCTGACCCAATCCTCGGGCGCGCGGCTGATGATCTGCAATGCAGCTTTTCCCGAACATGCGCGCGCCTGCAAGGCTGGGTGCCCCGAACTCACGACGATCCTGTCCTTTGGAGAGTCGGATTTCGCGCCCTCGGTCCAGCAGATTACGGCCGAGTCCCTGGGACAGCGCCCGGCGGTGGCCCCGGTACTGCGCGACGATCCGTGCTGGTTCTTCTTCACCTCGGGCACCACTGGCCGCCCCAAGGCCTCGGTCCTGACGCATGGACAGATGGCCTTTGTCGTGACCAACCACCTTGCCGACCTGATGCCGGGGCTGACCTCGGATGACGCGTCGTTGGTCGTCGCGCCGCTCTCCCATGGCGCGGGCGTCCACCAGTTGACCCAGATCGCGCGCGGCGTGAAAACGGTGCTGCTGCCGACCGAGCGTTTCGACGTGGCGCAGGTCTGGGATCTGGTCCGGGAATGGCGCGTCTCGACCATGTTCACGGTGCCGACGATCCTGAAACTGCTGGTCGAACACCCATCGACCGTGGCGGCCGATCTGTCGTCGTTGCGCTATATCATCTATGCGGGCGCGCCGATGTATCGCGTTGACCAGCAAAAGGCACTGCGCACCCTGGGCAAGGTGATCGTCCAGTATTTTGGGCTTGGCGAATGTACGGGCAACATCACCGTCCTGCCCGCCCATCTGCACGAGGCAGAGGATGGCCCGACCACCCGCATCGGCACCTGCGGCCATGCCCGCACCGGGATCGAGATTCAGATTCAGGACGACAGGGGCGTCGAACTGCCCCCCGGCCAAACGGGCGAGATCTGCTGCATCGGCCCGGCAGTCTTTGCAGGCTATTACCAGAACCCCGAGGCCAACGCGAAATCCTTTCGCGACGGCTGGTTCCGCACCGGGGATCTGGGCCATGTGGACGAACAGGGCTATCTGTTCATCACGGGTCGGGAATCCGACATGTATATCTCGGGCGGTTCCAACGTCTATCCGCGCGAGATCGAGGAAAAGCTGCTGACCCATCCCGCCATCGGCGAAGTCGCCGTTCTGGGTGTTCCCGACCCCCTGTGGGGTGAAATCGGCTGGGCCATTTGCGTCGCCTCGGGCGCGGTCGGCGAAGACGAGGTGCTGGCGTTTCTGGACGGCAAGTTGTCGCGCTACAAGATGCCAAAGAGGGTGCTGTTCTGGGACGCCCTACCGAAATCGGCCTATGGCAAGATCACCAAGAAGATGATCCGCGAAGAACTCGAGGCCCGTGGCCTGATCGGTGAAAAGGCCAACGCGTGACCGCTCGCATGAACCATCCCGGCCCCCGCGCAGCCCAGCGGGCACAGGTGTGCGCCGCGCAACTGAAACCCGTATGCGGCACCCTGCCCGCCGGACAGACCGTCATGCAGGCGGTCGCTGCGCTTTTCGCATCCCACGACTGCAAGGGCGGCACGCTTTGCCTTGACGGTGTCACGTGCGAGCCGATGCGCTTCGTTCTGCCGGCCTTGTCCAAGGACGGCCAACACGCCGCCTGGTATTCCGACACCCACGCCCCGGAAGGGGCCTGGACCATCCGCAACTCGACCGCTTCGGTCGGCATCCGGGACGGCGCGACCTTCCTGCATTGCCACGGCATCTGGTCCTCGGACAGCCAGACATGGATGGGCCATCTGCTGCCCATGGAGGCAATCATCGCGGCGGATGTCGAGGTGACAGGGCTTGGCTCTGCCGGAACCTGGTTCGAGGCGCTGCCCGACCACGAAACCGCCTTTACCCTGTTCACCCCGCAGGGTGGCGAGACCGGCGCGGGCCTTTTCGTCCGCATCCTGCCCGGAGAGGACGTGGTGACCGCGATCGAACAGATCGCCGCGAGCCACGGTATCTGCGACGCCCGGCTGCATGCCGTCGGCAGCATCGACCATGTCCGCTTTGCCGAAGGCCACAGCATGGACTGCCTTGCGACCGAATTGCGCTTTGACGACGCCCGGCTGGTCGATGGCCGCGCCCGCATCCGCATCGATGTCGTCGATATCGACGGCAGCATCGCGACTGGCACGCTGACGCGGGGAGACAACCCCGTTGGCGTGACGCTTGAACTGATCATTGAACCTGAGGAAACGACCCCATGAACAAAGTCGCCATCGTCACCGGCGGATGCCGCGGCATCGGCCTTGCCGCCACCGAGATCTTCCTTGAACAGGGATGGCGCGTCGCGATGGTCGATCGCGATGTCGAGGAACTGCGCGCCATCGCCTCGAAAATGGAAAACGTGCTGGCGGTCGAAGCCGACATCTCGGATCCGGAACAGGTCGAGCGCATGGTCGCGGAAACCGTTGCCGCCTTCGGCCGTATCGATGCGCTGGTCAACAACGCCGGCGTCGCGCTGTTCTCGCGCGTGGGCAAGACCAGCTTTCAGGCGTGGCGCGAAGTCATGGCCACCAACCTTGATGGTGTCTTCCTGTGCACGCAAGCCTGCACCGAGGAACTGGCCAAGACCAAGGGCGCGGTCGTGAACATCGCCTCGATCTCGGGTCTGCGGGCATCGACGCTGCGGGTGGCCTATGGCACATCGAAAGCTGCGGTGATCCACCTGACGAAGCAATTCGCGGCGGAACTGGGCGAACAGGGCATCCGCGTCAACTGCGTGGCCCCCGGCCCTGTCCGCACCAAGCTGGCGATGGCCGTCCACGCGCCCGAGATCATCTCGGCCTATTACGACGCGATCCCGCTGAACCGCTATGGCGAGGCGCGCGAGATCGCCGAGGCTGTGGTGTTCCTGTGCTCGGACAAGGCGAGTTTCGTTTCCGGACAGACATTGGCCGCGGATGGCGGCTTTGACGCATCGGGCGTCGGCCTGCCCGCCCTGCGCCGCGGCGATGACCTGAACTAAGGGCAAGCCGCAGCCATTGCGACATGAGGAAGCGGCCCCGCCCCCGGCGCGGGCCGCATTTCTTGCGGGTGGACTTGCCGCTGCGTCACGGTCCCTTGGCTTGGCCGATTTCCGCGCTTTCTGCCAGGCACAGATGTAATTTTTATTTCATAATTTCAATATATTACCTTGAATTGAGCGCGCGACGCCGGCATCAGCGTTGCTGATTTACACATTCCCGATAGCGCCGTTGCCGCAGCACGGCACCGGATCTAGGTATCGGGAAACCCGGTTTGCGCATTTCATTGCACCGACTGCCTATCCTGCGAAATTTCCACGGACTGTCCTGTTTGCCAGCGTCGACTGCATCTTGGTTGAGGGTCGCGGGTCCTGACAGAATCCATGCGAAAGGATTCCCAATGAAGCACGATCGGACGATCCCGATGGACGCCTCAGAGGTCCAACTGGCCGCCTGCCTTTACTGCCGTGCGCGGCAGAAAACCCTGTGCGGCGGTTGCGAACTGACCGAGTTGCGTAGCATCAGCCAGCTAAAGGGCAAACGGGAATATTCCGCGGGCGAGACCATCTTCCGCCCTGGCGATCGCCCCCATTTCACAGGCATTGTTGTCGAGGGCACCGTCTCGGTCGGATACGCCTTGCCGAATGGGGATGAAAGGATCGTACGGTTCCTGACAGAGGGCAATTTCTTTGGCCGAACCGGCGGCCAACCCGTCCCCTATTGCTTCCGGGCCGAGACGGATGTCAGGGTCTGCGCCTTCGACCAGCAAGACTTCGAGAACTCGATGCAGGCAATGCCCGCGATGGAAGCACAGCTTCGCGACATCCTGATAAAGGAGATCGATGCCTCGCGCGAAATGATCGCCTGGTTGTCCGGTCCCGATGCCCGGCAGAAGCTGACCCTTTACCTGGTCCATCTATGCGAACAGCAAGACGGGGCGGTCAAAGGCAATGCCGGGCCGGTTCGGATCACCTTCCCGGCCACCCAGGGCATGGTTGCCAACCATCTTGGCGTCACCCGCTGGTCGTTCAGCCGCGAGATGAGCTGGCTGCGATCACAAGGGATCATCAGCTCAAGCGGGCATAGGACGGTCATCGTTCACCGGCCCGACCGCCTGATCGATATCGCAAGTTCAGGGCGGAGTGACAGGAACAAGGCACGGCCCGCGCTCAGCGGAAAAGGTGTAGAAGCAGCGGTGCAATGATCGCGGTCAGCACGGCGTTTAGCCCCATGCCGATGCTGGCAAAGGCACCCGCCGTCTCATTCACCTGAAAGGCCCGCGCCGTCCCGATGCCATGCGCCGCGACACCGACCGCAAGGCCCCGCGCCCGCCAATCCCGGATCCTTAGAAGGTTCAAAAGCGGCGTCGCGATGATCGCCCCGAACATACCTGTCAGCAGCACCAGAACGGCAGTGATCGTCGGCTCACCCCCCAGGTTCTCGGCGATGCCGATGGCGACGGGGGCGGTCGTGGATTTGGGCGCAAGGCTGGCCAGCATGACCGGGGACAGCCCGAAGCCCCGGGCAATCAGCAGCACGGACAGGACCGCCGTGACCGACCCCGCGACCAGCGCTGCGATCAGTGGCAGCGCTGCACGCCGAACGCGGTGCAGGTTCTCGTAAAGCGGCATCCCCAAGGCGACTGTGGCGGGGCCAAGCATGAAATGCACGAACTGTGCGCCCTCAAAATAGGTCTGATAGGTGGTTCCCGTCACGAGCAGCACAAGCGCCAGCAGAATGACCGCGAACAGCACCGGATTGGCCCAGCTTTGCCGCCCGGTCGCGCGAAAGAAGCGATCGCCCAGCCAATAGGCGATCAGGGTGGCCGTCAGCCAAAGCAGCGGCTCTTGTGACAGATAGGACCATATCAGCGCAGGCGTGGTCATTCGTCGCCCCCCCTTGCAACCAGCCTGAAGACGATCGCCCCCACGCCGATCGCCAATGCGGTCGACACAGTCAAGGCAATTGCGATGGCAAGCCCATCACTGCGGAACTCTCCGACATGGGCGATGACGCCGACTCCGGCGGGCACGAAAAACAGTGACAGGTTGCCCAGCAGGCCCTGCACCACCGGCCGCAGGCGCTCGGCAAGCGGCGGGCGCAGGCTGCAACTGACGACCAGCGCCAGAAGCCCGATTACGGGGCCGGGTAAAGGCAGTCCCAGCCCGCGTGCGACAACCTCGCCGACGAGTTGGAAGGACAGCAAGATGGCCAGTGCTGGGATCATCTGTCTGTGCTATCAGGTCCGGTACGACCTGTTTAGCCCGCATTTCGGAATAGGTTCTTCATCGGACAGGGCAACCACCGGGGTCCGCCCCCTGCCCCACCCGGGCCTTGGTTTCAGCTATGGCCTTTGGGGCCGCCTAGCTTTCCCACTCGGCCTCTCCCGGTGCGCGGACGATACAGGTCAGCCCCTCGGGGTCGTAATGCAACTCGACCTCGCCTCCCAGTTCGGCGGCCAAGACATCACGGATCAGGACCGAACCGAAACCTTCGGCGGCGGGCGGCGTAACTGCCGGTCCGCCGCGTTCAATCCAGCGAAGCTCGAAGCCGGCCTGCTCTTCACTTGTCCTGTTCCAGGAAATCTCGACGCGCCCTTCGGGCGCCTTCAAAGCGCCATACTTCACGGCATTGGTCGCCAGTTCATGAAGCGCCAACGAAATCGCCACCACGACACGGGGCGGGATGGTGAAATCCGTTCCCTGCATGCTGAACCGGCCGGGATCATAGACGCTGAGGATTTTCGCCACCACCGTCGATATCCGCGCGCCCTCCCAGCTTTCCTGGGTCAGCAGGTCATGAGCCGTAGCCAGAGATTGCAACCGCTTGCTGAAGACCGTAGCGGCGGTCGGGTCCACCTCGCGAAAGGTCTGCCGGGCAATGGCCTGAACATTCGCCAGGATATTCTTGACGCGGTGCTTCAACTCTCCCATCAGGACGCGCTGCAGACGCTCGGCCTCTTTCCGGCCGGAAATGTCGCGGGCAATCTTTGAGGCGCCGACGACCTGACCGCATTCGTCCCGAATGGGCGAGACCGTCAGCGACACGTCCTTCAGCGTGCCATCCTTGCAGACCCTTTGCGTCTCGTGCGGTTCCACCCGCTCTCCGGCAAGGATCTTCTCCATGATCTCCTCTTCCTCATGCGGGCGATGCGCGGGGACAAGGATGGTGACGGAGCGGCCGATCACCTCCTCGGCGCGATAGCCGTAAAGCTGCTCGGCGCCGTGGTTCCAATCGGTGATGCATTGCGCGGTATCCGTCCCGAGGATCGCATCGTCGGATGAGGACACGATCGCCGCCAACCTGCTTTCGGTCGCAAAGGCGCGCACCCGCTCGGTCGTTTCACTGACGATGCAGAACACGGAATGGACCTTTCCGGCCGGGTCACGGATCGCGGAATAGGAAATGTCGAAATAGACGGTCTCTGGCAGGATGTCGCGATGGATATAGAAGGGCCGATCCTTGGCCGACACCGTTTCCCCCGTCTGCCGGACATGGGCGAGAAGCGGTTCAAGATCGGACCAGAGTTCCGCCCAGTATTCGCGCGCCGGGCGGCCCAGTGCATGGGGATGCTTCTGCCCGATGGTCGGGGCATAGGCATCATTGTAAAGCGCGACATAATCCGCGCCCGCGAAGATCACGATCTGCGCCTGAGCGGGCAGCATCAACTCCACCGCGGCGCACAAGGACGGTGGCCAGCCTTCGACAGGCCCCAATTCCGTTTCCGACCAAGGGAACGCGCGGATGCGATCCGCCATCGTTGACAGCGTATTCATCAGATCCATTCGGCTGTTTTCCCCCAGAGCTTCCAATGGATCATAGGGGGGCGCGCCGGGTCGTCAATTGGGTCTTGCATGGCGCATCCTGCCAACTTGCCAGCCCGCGCCAGTCTTGCTGTTCCTGCGTCATATCCGCATTTGTGATGCAACTTGCGGATTACTAAAGGATATCGGCCCGCGCCTGATCTGGTGGACGGCAAGACCAACCAACACACAAGGTTCCGCGCGGAAAGGCTGACGTCGCGTCCGATATCTGGGCCGGGCTCTTATTGGGGTTCCCTCGCCGTTAGAACGTTGGCGCAGGTATGCAATGATCGCCCTTGATGAATTCCCTCTACGGACAGCTCAGTGATCCCGTCCCATTCCTTGGCTGGTGGCTAGAATGCACATCGGTCGTTATCCACACTCTCAGGTCGGGCGCTCGCCCCTTCCGTTCTGCGCCGATGATCCGCAGGCATCGACGACCGCCCTACCCCTTGGGTGCCTGCAATGCTTGATCGCCGTCAAGCGTTGGGCAAGTCCTGAACGCCAGTGCTCGCCTCCCCCCGCATCTCGGTTTGCAGTGGACCGGCTGCACCCGTGTCGCGCGTTGCCGAGTAACCCACGGGTTACACCTCTGCGGCCGCCCTGCCCAAAACAAAAAGGGTAACCCGCGGGTTACCCTTTCCTTCCTCCGAAATGCCCGCCTTGCTATTCGGCAAGAGCGCGCTGAAATGCCTCGATCGCTCCCTGAAGGCGCTTGCGGTCGATGGCGGAAAAGTCGACCTCCGACAGGATCCGGCACTCACCCTTGCGGGCAGTGACCTTGGCCGCGCCCACGCGGAACTCATACTTCACGCCCTTCGCGGTGCGTCCGGGTCTGGCCACCGTGTTCGGATCAACCGTGTCCTTCAGGAAGCCATCAAGCACCGCGGCTTGTTCCTCCGCAGTGGACACTCCCACCAACTGCGCCCGCAAATCGTCGACCCTGTCGGGCGAGGCCTGAAGTTTCCGTGCCACCTCGGAACCCAGGTTCCGCGAAATGGCCTTTGGGAAAGGCAGCGCCCCGTCCATCCGCTGCAACAGGAAAACGAAGCTGCGGATATAGGACCGCTTCATCTTGTGGAGCGACGCGTAAAGCCGCCCGACCAGCGCATCGGCACCCTGCCCGTCGGTGTTCAGGTCCTCGGCTGCGGCAATCGCGACCTGGGCCATTTCGGCAAAGCTCAGATCCTCGCGGATCACGTTCTCTTCGACCATGTCGATGTAAAGATCGATGCGGCTGCTGCGCTCTTTCGAAATTCGCGCCACGACCTTGGAAAAGCGCTCATCCCCGGTTTCAGCCCAAAGTTGCTTCAACGCGGTCAGCCTGCGCCAACCCTTCTTCAGCTGAAAGGCCGCACCGGAGATGAACACTTCGATGGGCTCTTTCTGGCCCCGTTCGCGAATGGATGCTTTCAGCTCTTCCATCTCGTCCGAGCTGGCAACGAGAGACAGGTCCAGGCGGTCTCGCGGCAGCTCGTCGGTGCGGATGTCATCGACCGGCAGCAGCTCCAGCAGGCGGCCCTGGTCCTGCGCGGCACGGAACGACTTGGCATCTGCCGCATTCTGACGCCGCTGTTCGACCAGGCTTTCCGTGCTTTCGGCAAGGTTGCCCGCGGCCTCGCGCACGGCGGCCCCCATAGGTCCGACCTCGCGCATGCGGGGCTTCAACTGCGCCGCATCGACTGGGTCAAACCCGAACTTGTTCTTGCCGCTCATGCTTCACATCCCTCGGCCGAACCACGCTTCTCCCACGCCCGCAGCACGGTATCCCGGAACTCGGAATATGCCGCATCGAAGCTTTGCCTTGCGCGCTTCCAGGTCTCGCGTGTCATCTGGCGATAGTCCTGCTCATAGACCGATTGCTGGAACCGCCCGGACTGTTCAACCGCCCGCGTCATCTCGATCGCGTTCCGGCAGACATCGGCGCCAAACACGTTCTGGAACGCATCCATCATCGCGACATGCAGCGAATTCGATGCCTCGAACCGGGTCATCAGCAGACGGATATCGTCGAAACGCTTCGGGAGGCGGATCCCGGCATCCTCGGCGATCGCGGAAAAGCCTGTCGAGATATCCTCAAGCGCATCACCCAACTGACCCAGATAGCTGGTCGTCGAGTCGTATTCCCAATAGCCTGGGCCCGAGGGGACATACAGGATATCCGCCGCGAATGCCGCGTTCAGCGACTGATAGCCGATCGCCGGGGGGCAATCGAAGATGATGATGTCATATTGATCCTCCGGCAGTTCATCCAGATAGCGCGAGATGCAGCCGAAGAAGCTCCAGGCCTTGTGCAACGCACGATACTGGGCGCTGGCGAATTCGACGAAAGCCGCATTGGCGCAGCTTGGGATGATGTCGATTGTGGGCCAGGCGGTCTTCTGGATGAAGTCCTGCGCACGTTGAGATCCGATCGACTGCACGTCCTGCGGTAGCTCGTCCGAGGAAGGGTAGGGGCAATCCGCGGGATCGTCATAGGCCGCGACGATGCGGTCGGCCTCGCGGCACAGGTCGCGGCACATGATACCCCAGACCGTGTTCCACTCCTTGATCTCGACCAGTCCCATCGAATGGGTCAGCGTCGCTTGCGGGTCGAAATCGATGGCAAGCACGCGATATCCGTCCAGGGCCGCGGCATTGGCAAGATGGTGGGCAACCACGGTCTTGCCGACGCCGCCCTTGAAGTTCGACACTGCCACGCGGACCGCGCGTCCTGGCGGCCGCTTCGGCAGCAGAGACTTGCCCCTGAACCTCAGCCTGCGCCGCAATTCGTTGATCTCGGCAAGCGAGAACCAGCGCTGCCTGCCATCCTCCTCCACCACGCCTTGGGGGAGCGAGGGATCGTCCGCCAGCCGCTTGCGCAGGGTGTCGGCCGGCACATCGAACATGAACTGGCTGATCTCCCAGATCGAAAAGGGCCTAAGCGTCTTCTTTTCCGACGGAGAGAATGTCGCCCGCCGCACCGCCGCCTGCTGCGCAAGGCTGCGTTCGTTCATCGACTGAAGGTCAGAATGGTCTCGCATATTCACTGCTCGTGTTTTATGTCGCTACCCAATGAATAACGCGAAAACCCGGAAACGCAAATCGCAGAGATTGTAAAAGTCGCGATTTCGCCGCGATTCAGGGAAAAACGGGATTGGTCAGCGAGGAATGCCGTATTTCGGTGACAGGGAATGGTCGCTCACACGGTTTAGGGTGACAAACGGAGCCATTTGTAGTGACATCAGTCTGTCCCCCTTATCCATTATAACCTGTTTTTCTTGAATTCTGGGATTGGCTGACATTTTCCCGTAATTTGGTTTTCGTTGACAAACGACGGGAATTTCGCCCAATCTGATTGCAGGATGGAATCGGTCGCAGAAACCGATTGTCGAGCGGTGGGGACGTGGGATGGATCTGAAGCGATATACCGGGCCGCAGGCCGGATCGCAGAAGTATGACCTGTTGACGGCATTGGCCGTCGCCGGGCTGGCCGGCACACCGGGGCACCAGACCTCGATGTTACGTCTCATCGCCGTCGTCACGGCAAGGTATAACTGGAAACTTGATGAATTCAGCGTCGGACAACGCGATCTGGCCCGGATGTGGTCGGTTGACGAACGGACCGTCAAACGCGAGATCAAGAAGCTGACCGATGCATCGATCCTGCTGCAATTGCGACCGGGTCGGCGGGGCAGGGTGGCTGCCTACCGGTTGAACCAGGTCGAGATCCATCGACTGAGCGCCCCTCTTTGGGAAAAGGTCGGCCCCGATTTCTCCGAGCGGATGACCGGCAGACAGGCTGGAACGAGCTCTGCAGACGAAAAGGTCGTGCGCATCGACTTCCGCGCACGAGGAGGCGACGACAGCGTGACGCGGCCGTGGATGCGCAGCATGGAGCGTCTTGCCGAACTGTCTCCGGGTCTTCACCAGAACTGGTTCTCGCATCTGACATATGAGGGCTATGAACACGGCCTTCTGACGCTGACAGCATCTTCACCCTTTGTGGCACAGTATGTGCTGACACATCATCTGCACGCCATTCAGGATATCGCGGGGCTGGAGTTTTCGGGTCTGCGTCGCGTGCAGATCGTGGCACGCCGAGACTAGCCTAAGTCCATTGCGCGGCGACCCAGAACCACGGCCGAGTAATCCGCGAATACGAAGAATGTTGCGGAAACTTCGGATCGATCGGCGTCTACAAAGGACGGGAGGAAAGTAATATCAGGCCGCGTCTGCCCATCCTGTCCACACGCTGCTATAGAGGTCGCAGAGGCTGAATCTGGCGATGACACTCAAGAACGACCTTCCGCCCCTGACCAGCCTGCTGGTCTTTGAAGCCGCCGGGCGACTCGGCAGTTTTTCCGATGCCGCGCGCGAGTTGAACGTGACTCGAGAGGCTGTCAGCCGCCAGATCCGCGCGCTGGAGTCGCATCTGGGACTGTCCCTGTTCGAGCGGAATGCGAACAACACCGCGCTGCGGGACTGGGGCCGGCATTATCATGAGGCGGTCTCATTGCATCTGGACAGCCTGGCACAGGCATCCCGCGCGATCAGTGGCGAAACGCCGACCGTTCATGCGGCGACCGATCCGGCGCTGGATGACGGGGACGCTGCCTGCATCCTTGTCGTGGACGACCTGCCCGCCAATATCCGCAGGCTGCATGACGTCCTGCGCGGGCGCTATGAGGTGGTGGCCCATACGAATGCACCGGATGCGCTGGACTGGCTGGCTGCCGGGGGGCGGGCCGATCTGGCCCTGCTTGACGTGCACATGACCGGTATGGATGGCTACGCGCTTTGCCGCAGGCTCAAGGCCGATCCGCAACATGCCCGGCTGCCAGTGATCTTCCTGACCAATCTGGACACGCCGCAAGACGAGACCGAAGGTTTTGCGGCGGGGGCCTGCGACTATATCGCCCGCCCCTTTGCCCCCGCCGTCCTGCTCGCCCGGATCGAGGTGCAACTGGACCTGCGCAAGACGACCGCAGCGCTGGAAGCCCTGCTTGAGCGTCGGGCCGACCGGCTGGAACGGGCCGAGGCCCTGCTGACGCGGATGCAACGCGAGATCGCGGATTACATCGGCTGATCCTGCAGCAGGGCCGTGGCCCGGCGGAAGTCCAGCCGCTCGGCGCAGCCCGCCAGCCGTTGGCCCAACGGCTGGGGCAGATGCGGCAACAGCGCGTCAAGCAGGTCGAACCCGCGCATGTCGTTTCGTCCCAACGCCTCGACACATTCGGCGCGGAGCTGGGCGGGGTCTTCGACCAGAGTCGCGGGCATATGATGCACGACTTGCGGAAGGCCGGCTGCCAGCCGATCCAGTGCGGCGGTGATGCGCCGTCGGTCTACCGGGTCCTCTGCGCAGACGGCATGCAGTTCGGCCGCGCCCAGCTGCGCGGCGGACCCCCGGATTGCGTGCAGGGCCTCGGGGAGGGGTAAGGCGCCCGCGAGAAGCTTGCGCCAGCTTTCGATCTCGGCTGGCAGCATGGCAAGCCAATGGTCTTTCAGGTTGTCGTCACCCGCCGTGTTCCGGTCCAGCATTCCGTGGTCGAGCACCGGCACCGCCTGTTCAAGAACTGCCGACAGGCAGACAGTCAGCGCCGCACCGGTGACCGGCTTCGGCAGGAAATCGGCAAAGCCCGCCTCGCGGCAGGCAAGCCGCGTCTCGGTCGAGACATCGGCGCTGGACGCCACCACCGGAATATCACCGAAACCGCGTGCCCTCATTTCACGCAGGGTGGCCAGACCGTCCAGGTCGGGCATGTGCAGGTCGGTCAGGATCACGTCGGGGCGCTGCATCGCCAGAACCGCGAGGGCACTGCGTCCGTCGGGGGCGCTGGCAACCCGCGCATGGGCGCGCCGCAGCAGAGATTCAATGACGGTGCGGTTGATCTCGCGATCCTCGATCAGAAGCACCCGCCTTTCGCGAAGGGCCAGGGCCTCGACCGGCTCCAGCGCGGGACCCGCCTGAAGGTGCTGCATCGCGTCGCCCAATTCGCGATGGGTCAGCACCTGCGGCAGCGCCTCTTCAGAGCCGTCAGGGCGGGCCAGCAGGAAACCGTCCCCGGCGGCACGGATCGTGATTTCGCTTTCAACCGGCTCAAGGGGCAGGCGTGCAAGCATCCGACGCAGGCGCCGTCGTGCGCGGGCAGAAGATAGATCCAGACGGGGCCTGGGTAGGGCAGGGGAGGGGTCCCGCACCTCACCGCGCAGCGGCAGGTTCAGGACGAACAGGCTGCCGCGACCGGGACGGCTGCGCAGCGTCAGGCTGCCGCCCATGCCTTCGGCCATCTGGCGCGCAATGGACAGTCCAAGCCCGGTCCCCGACACCCGGCGCGACGTGGAATCGTCGGCCTGCGAGAAAGGCGCGAAGATCATCTCCTGATCGCCGGGGGCGATACCCTTGCCGCTGTCCATCACCGCAAGGCGCAGGACCGGCCCGCGTCGCCAGATGCGCAGCCGGATGCGGCCCCTTTGCGTGAACTTCACGGCATTGCTGGCGAGGTTCAGCAGGATCTGGGTCAGCTTCTGCCGGTCGCCCCAGACAAGGTCGGGAACATCCGGCGCGATCTCACCCTCCAACGCGACGGGGCGCGACCCGATCAGCGCACGGGTCTGGGCCAGGACTTCATCGAAGACTTCTTCGATCGGAAAGCGGACGGTCTCGAATACCATCTGGCCGGCTTCCAGCTTGGACAGATCCAGCACGTTGTCGATGCTGCCCAGAAGCTGGCGCGCGGCGCTTTGCATGTCGACCAGATGCCGGCGCGAGGCTGCGGGCAGGCGCTCGGCCAGCATCAATTCCGAAAGCCCGGTGATCGCATTCAGGGGGGTGCGCAACTCGTGGCTCATATTCGCGAGGAAGGCCGACTTTGCCCGCGACGCGGCCAGTGCGTCGTTGCGGGCCACGACCAGCTCGGCCGTGCGTTGCTCAACCTCGTCGCGCAGGTTGTCGCGGTAATGTTCCATCCGGTCGACGGTCAGAGCGAAGTCGCGGGCAAGGCTTGCGATCTCGTCCTCGCGTCGGGTCGAGAAATGCCGCGCCGAGCGCTCCGCAAGTTCGAACTTGCCGCCGTCGCGCAGCGCCAGCGCGGCGCGGCTCAGCGCGTTCAGGGGCGTGATGACCAGACGCCGCGTCAACCCGAACATGATCGCCGCGATCAGCAGCGCCTGCAGGACAGTCGTGCCGATGATCCCAAGCGCGCGCCGCCACAGGTCATCGTAAAGCCGGACAAAGGATAGCGTGACCTGCAATTGCGCGATCGGTTGCCCGCTGCGGGGCGCGACCAGCTGGACCTCGCGCCGGTCCGACAGCCAGGCCTGCGGTACCAGCCAGCGCACGGGCCATTCCAGACGCTGCGTTCCGTCCGAGGCCGCGCCAAGCCGGGGCATCTGGGCGCGCTGCATCTGTTCGGGGGAAAGGACCAGATCCCGGACGGTAAGGGACTGGATCAGCGGATCCTCGGCCAGCCGGTCCAGGATCGATTGCGAGCCGATCAGGTCAATGTCCCAATAGGTCCGCTCAAGCTGTGGTGCTGCCGCCTGAAGCACGCGGTCGGTATTATGCAGCGCCAGATCGAAGCTGCGCCGGAATTCGCCGATTGCGCTGGCGCCGCCCAGCCCGATGCCCGAAGCCGTGCTGATGATGACGCCCGCAAGCGCGATCCGCCTTGCGATCCCCTGCCCCTGCCGTGCCATTTTCACTGGGCCAGGTTCCGGTGCAGGATGGCATCGATCCGGCCATCCATCTGCATCCGGGCAAGACTGTCCTGCAGCAGCGCCGCCTTTTCAAGCCGGGCCGGGTCGCGCAGGAATCCGGTATAGCGCGGCTGCACATCCAGTGGCGTCGGCAGGATGCGGATCGCGTCGCGCATGCCCAGCTTGTCGGCAGCATGCAGGATGTTCGGCTGCCCGCCGACGATCAGCTCCACTCGGCCCAGAAGCAGCTTGCGCAGGCTGGTTTCGTCGTCGACCGAGCCTTCGCGCGTGAAATGCGGAGCGGTATTGAACTCGGGCGTATAGGTAAAGCCGTTGACCGTCCCGATTACCCGGCCCCGCAGATCGGCAATACCGGTGAAATCCTGCACACCCGACCCAGCCAGCGTGGCAAGAACAACGCGCGTCGAGCGCATTGGGCCAACCATCTGCCAGTCGCGGAACCGCTGCGCCGTCGGGGCAAGCTGGAACATCCCATCGACTTCGCCCGACTGGAACGCCATCAGCGACCGTCGCCAGGGCAGGGGCACGAATTCGATCCGCACACCCATGTCTCGCGCGGCCTCGGCCATGATGTCGACATCGATGCCCATGAACCGTCCCCCGGAGACATAGTTATAGGGCGGGAAGTAATCCATCGCGACCATCCGCCAGGCCGGATCGGTCCCGCGCGCGATCGCAGGGGCCGACAAGGCCGGCCACATCGCGGCCGTCAGCACGAACTGTCTGCGTCCGATCCGCGTGGGGGTGCGGCTCGATCCTGCGCTGCCGTCCAAATCCTGTTCCTCGGTCTGTTCGGGCGCGCGGGGCACGCCGGAACGAAAAGTTGCCCTCGCAGGGCAAGGTTTTTGACTCTCACGCTGCGGTGATCGGCCCTGCTAATCGTGCCACGAATGAACGGGGAGTTGTATCCATGAAAAAAGCGATTACCGGGTTTCTGGCTGCCGTCGTGGCCCTGACGCCCATTGCCGCCGCCGCTGGCGAGGCTTGCACGAATGCCGGACTGAAGCGCGTGCAGGAACGCGGCAAGCTGACCGTCGGCGTCAAGGCCGACTACAAGCCCTGGGGCTATCGGGACACCGATGGAAAGATCATCGGGCTTGAAGTCGACATGGCGCAGAAGGTCGCCGATACGCTGGGCGTCAGTCTGGAACTGGTTCCCGTGATCGCGTCGAACCGGATGCAGTTCCTGCAGCAGGGCCAGATCGACCTGCTGATCGCGACCATGACCGACATGCCCGACCGCCGCGAGATCGTTGGCATCAAGGGCCCGAACTACTATGCCTCGGGGACCGCTGCCCTGACGCCCAAGGCCGTCGGAATGACCAAATGGGACGACCTGCGCGGCAAGCCTGCCTGCGGTGTGCAGGGCTCGTTCTATCTGCAGAACATCGAGAAGAAATACGGCGCGACCATCGTTGCCTTCGGCAATGCTGCCGAAGCCAAGCAGGCGCTGCGCGACAAGAAATGCGTGGCCTTCATCTATGACGACACCACCATCGGTGCCGATTTCGCGGCCGGCGGCTGGGACGACTTCGAGATGTCGCTGCCGGTCGAAGACTTTGCCCCCTGGGGCATGGCAGTCGCCAAGGAGGACGAGAGCTGTGCCCTGGGCGAGATGGTCTCGGGTCTGCAATACGCCTGGCATCGCGACGGCACGCTGATCGAGCTGGAAAAGAAATGGGGCGTCCGTCCCAGCCCCTTCCTGGCCGAGATGCACGAGCGGATGGCCGATCCGCTGGCGCAGTAAGTCCGGGACAAGATGATGACGGGAATTCAGGATTTCTTCCGGGAGCTTGCTGCCTCATCTCCGCGCTGGAACTTCGTCTGGCTTTATGATGCGCACCAGATGGACCGCGTCCTGACCGGATTGTGGATGACCATCAAGCTCAGCCTGTTGTGCCTGGTATTTTCCGTCGTCATCGGCATCCTTGGTGCCTGGGCGCAGGGGGCGAAAAGCCGTCTCCTGCGTGGCGCGGTTTCGGCCTATGTGCAGTTCTTCCGCAATACGCCGCCGATCCTGCAGCTGCTGTTCTTCTATTTCGCGCTGGGACAGTTCACGCCCAGCTACAGTCCGGACGGCTGGCTTGAGGTGCCGATCATCTCGAATGTGGGCTGGGCCATCATCTCGCTGTCCTTCTTTGCCGGCGCCTTCAACATCGAGATCTTCCGCGCCGGGGTCGAGGCCGTGCCCCATTCCACCCGTGAGGCGGCCGAGTCGCTTGGCATGACCCGACTGCAAACCTATACGAACGTGGTCTTTCCGCTGGCGCTGCGCATTTCCATGCCCTCGCTTTCGGCGAACCTGATCAACCTCGTGAAGACAACCAACCAGGCATTCGCGATCGCGGTGCCCGAGCTTCTTTACCAATCCGTCTCGATCTGGAACGACTACCCCTCGGCCCAGAACCCGACGATGCTGCTGCTGCTGGTCTGCTACCTTGGCCTGGTGGGCTTCCTGTCCCTGGGCATGGGCCGGTGGGAGCGTAGACTGAGGATCCCCGGCTATGGCGCGTAATACTCCCGTCCCGATGGCGCAGGTCGCGGGTGCGATGCCCGTCCTGCTGCCCTTCCGCCCGCGCGGCCCGGCCTATGACCAGTTCTTCATGGCGCGCTGGCTGGGCGCGATCCCCGGCAAATGGCTGGTGCTGGCGGCAATGCTGTTTCCCGCGGCGGTGCTGGCGCAGTCCGGGGCGCCGGCCGCGGCATCCGCTTTCGAAAAGCTGGTGCGCTGGATGCCCTTCCTGTTCAAGCAGGGCTTCCTGTTCAACGTGCTGATCTCGGCCCTTGCCATGGGGCTTGGCACGCTGGTCGGGGCCTTGGCGGGGCTGGGGCTGATCGCGCGGAACCGTGCCCTGCGCTGGGTGATCCAGGCCTATGTCTCGTTCTTCCGCAACGCGCCCTGGCTGGTTCTGCTGTTCATCATCCTGCTGGCGGTGCCGTTCCAGTTCACCATTCTTGGCGTGACGATTCCTCTGTCCGGCTGGGTCAAGACAGTGATCGGTCTGGCCTTCCCCGTCTCGGCCAATATCGCCGAGGTCGTGCGCGGCGCAGTCCAGTCCGTCCCCACAGCCCAGTGGGAGGCTGCCGAATCCCTTGGCTTCACCCGCCGCCAGACCATCTGGCAGATCATCCTGCCGCAATGCGTCAAGCGGATGCTGCCGCCCTGGATGAACTGGTATGCGATCCTGACCATGTCGACCCCGCTTTGCTCGCTTCTGGGCGTCGACGAGATCATCAACCTGACCCGGCAGGCGATGGAGGCCGAGGGCAACGGCCCCGAGCTGCTGATGCCCTTCTATGGCTTCGCGCTGCTGTTGTTCCTTGCCTATTGCTACCCGATCGCGCGCCTGACCATGCGGCTTGAGCGTCGCTTCACGGTCAAGAACTGAAAGGTGTTCCCATGACCCAATGGACCCCCGACCAGCCCATCGTCCGCATCCGCGACGTCCACAAGTCCTATGGCCCCGTCGAGGTGCTCAAGGGCATCAGCATGGACATCATGAAGGGCGAGGTGATCTGCATCATCGGCCCGTCGGGATCGGGCAAGTCGACCCTGATCCGCTGCATCAATGCACTGAACGACATCCAGTCAGGCTCGATCGCGGTCGAGGGGCAGGAGGTCCATGACGCGCGGCTGGACAAGCTGGCGCTGCGCCGCAAGGTCGGGATGGTGTTCCAGCAATACAACCTGTTCCCGCACAAGACCGCACTGCAGAATGTCATGATGGCGCCCATCAAGGTGCTGAAGGAAAACCCGGCCGAGGTCGAAACCCGCGCCCGCGCCCTGCTGAAGAAGGTCCGCCTTGAGGGCAAGGAGAACCATTACCCCGGTGAGCTTTCGGGTGGCCAGCAACAGCGCGTCGCCATTGCCCGCTCGCTGGCAATGCGGCCCGACGTGATGCTGTTCGACGAGGTGACGGCGGCGCTGGACCCCGAAACGGTCAAGGAGGTGCTGGTCACCATCAAGGATCTGGCCGCCGAAAGCATGACCTGCATACTTGTCACGCATGAGATGGGCTTCGCCCGAGAGGTCGCCGACCACATCTATTTCACCGACAAGGGTGTCATCGTCGAACACGGAGCGCCGGCTGAATTCTTCACCAATGCCAGCGACCCGCGTACGCGGAACTTCCTGAGCCAGGTTTTGTGATCCCGGCCCGCGCGGGGGGCTCGGTCCCGCGCGCGAAGATCGCGAGCCTGGCGGCCTTCACTGGGCCAGACTTGCCGTGCGCCGGAGATCAGGTTTCCGCCGGGACCGGTCTTGCGGCGTGGTCCCGCACCAGCCGGTGCAGGAAGGTCGCGCCGATGGGCAGGATCTTGTCGTTGAAGTCATAGGTCGTCGTGTGCAGCCCGGTGGAATCGCCATTCCCGATGAAGGCATAGGCGCCCGGAACCTCGTCCAGAAAGAACGAGAAATCCTCGCTGCCCATCATCGGCACGCGCAATTCCTCGACCGCGTCCGGGCCAAAGGCTGCAATGGCGGCCTCGCGCACCGACTGGACCGAAGCGTCGTCGTTGATGACCGAAGGATAGCCCGTCTGCCACGCGAATTCGACGCTTGCGCCAAAGCTGGCGGCCTGACCCTCGCAGATTGCCACCACCTTGTCGCGCAGGGCGGTGCGCAAGGCGGGATCGGTGGCCCGCATCGAGATTTCCAGCCGGGCGCTGTCGGGGATGATGTTGCAGACGGTGCCGGAATGGATCGCGCCCACGGTGACGACGGCGCGGTCATGCGGGCTGACGTTGCGCGCGACGACGGTCTGCAGGGCCATGACGATGCTGCTGGCGATGACGATGGGGTCGATCGTATCCTCGGGAAAGGCGCCATGCCCGCCCTTGCCGTGGATGGTGACCGTCGCCGCGTCGATCGAGGCAGACATCGCGCCCCGCCGCACCGCGAACCTGCCGGCCTGAAGACCCGGATAGTTGTGCAGCGCATAGACCCGGTCGCAGGGAAATTCCCGAAACAGGCCATCGCGGACCATCATCTGGGCGCCGCCCTCGTTTTCCTCGGCCGGCTGAAAGATCAGGTGTGCGGTGCCCGAGAAGTCGGGGTCATGCGCCAGCAACCAGGCCGCACCCAGAAGCATCGCGGTATGGCCGTCATGTCCGCAGGCATGCATCCGGCCGGGATTCTTGCTGGCATAGGCAAGGCCGGTTTCCTCGTCCATCGGCAGCGCGTCCATGTCGGCGCGAAGCCCAATGGCGCCGGGACCATTCCCACGCCGCAAGGTTCCGACGACGCCGGTGCTGCCAAGCCCGCGGGTGACCTGAAAACCCCATTCCGCCAGGTAGCCCGCCACCAGTTCCGAGGTCTGGTGCTCTTCCAGCCCAAGTTCGGGGTTGGCGTGCAGGCGATGGCGGATCTGGACCAGTTCGGGCAGGAAATCGGTCAGCGCGGGGTTCATTGCTGCTCCTCCATCCGCAGGAACTGGCGCAACCTGGCCGAGCGCGGGTTGCCCATGACTTCCGCCGGGGGGCCCTGTTCCTCGATCCGGCCCTGATGAAGAAAGATGACCTGGCTGGAAATATCGCGGGCAAGGCTCATTTCATGTGTCACCATCACCATGGTCCGATGTTCGGCCGCAAGGGCGCGGATCACCTGCACGACTTCCTGCACCAGTTCGGG
Source organism: Paracoccus broussonetiae (assembly GCF_031854425.1). Lineage (NCBI taxonomy): Bacteria > Pseudomonadati > Pseudomonadota > Alphaproteobacteria > Rhodobacterales > Paracoccaceae > Paracoccus > Paracoccus broussonetiae. Next base: position 326,562 of record NZ_JAVRQI010000002.1, read on the forward strand.
ATCCAGCGCCGAGGTGGGTTCGTCGAACAGCATGACCGAGGGGTTCATCGCCAGCGCCCGCGCAATGGCGGCGCGCTGTTGCTGGCCGCCCGAAAGCTGAGAGGGATACTGGTCACGCTTGGCGCGGATCCCGACCTTGTCCAAAAGCGCCTCGGCCTCGGCAATCGCCTCGTCGCGGCTTTTGCCAAGGATCTGGCGGGGGCCTTCGATGATGTTCTCCAGAATGGTCATGTGCGACCACAGGTTGAAGTTCTGGAACACCATGCCCAGCCGCATCCGCATCCGTTCCAGCTGACGCTTGTCGGCAACCCGGACATTGCCGTGGCGATCGGTGATCGTCCTCAGCGTTTCGCCCTCAAGGGTGATTTCACCGCCGCCGGGTTCCTCCAGCCGGTTGATGCAGCGCAGAAGCGTGCTTTTTCCCGAACCGCTTTGCCCGATCAGCGAGATGACTTCGCCCCGGCGCGCCTCGAAGCTGATGCCCTTGAGCACCTCGACATTGCCAAAGCTCTTGCGGATGTCTTTGACGGAAAGGGCAATCTCGGTCATGGGATTTCCTTGGACTGGCGCGGCGGCATCAGCGCGCCCGGAACGCGGTCAGGCGCCGCTCGGCGACGTTCATCAGGCGGGTCAGGGTGAAGACGACGGCGAAATAGAGGAGGCCGGCCGCGATCAGCGGCTCGAAGATCAGCAGCGACTGGCGTTGCAGTGCGCGCGCGGTGCCCATGACCTCCATGATGGTGATGGTCGAGGCAAGCGAGGTCGATTTCAGCAGGATGATGGCATCGCTGGTCAGGACCGGCAGGGCGTGGCGCAGCGCCTGCGGCAGGGTGATGCGGCGCAAGACGCGACGCGACGACATGCCGATGGCAAGCGCGGCCTCGACCTGGCCGGCCGGGACCGAACGGATCGCGCCCCGGATCACCTCGGAGTTATAGGCCGCCTGGTTCAGCGTCAGGACAAGGATCGCATACCACAGCCCGTCGCGCAGATAGGGCCACAGGAAGCTGTGGCGCACCCAGGTTCCGGGCAGGATCTCGCCCAGCCCGTAGTAGATCAGGTAAAGCTGGACCAGCAGGGGCGTTCCGCGAAATGCAAAGCTGAAGGCGCGGCACGGCCACGCGATGATCCTCCACGCGGACAGGCGGCCAAGCGCAACCAGCGTTCCCAGAACCAGCCCGCAGATCCCGGCCACGACGGTCAACATCAGCGTCAGGGGCAGGGCGCGCAGAAGGTCGGGCAGAAAGCCCAGCACGGTCGACAGCGAACCCATCAGTGGTGCCCCCGGCTCAGGCGCTTTTCAAGAAGCGAGATGGCAAAGACCGAGACCAGCGAGATCGCAAGGAACAGTGCCGCGGTCAGGGAATAGAAGAAGACATATTCCTTGGTTGCGGCGGCGGCGCGGTAGCCCGTGTAAAGCAATTCGCTGAAGGCACCCAGAACGCTGACGATGGCACTTTCCTTGGTGATCGAAAGCCACAGGTTGCTCATCCCCGGAATGGCGTGACGCATCATCTGGGGCAGCACGATCCGCCGGAACATTTTGGCGCGCGGCATCCCGATCGCAACCGCGGCCTCGATCTGGCCCTTGGGCACCGCCAGCAGCGCGGCCCGCATCACCTCGGTCATGAAGGCGCCGCAGACAAAGGCCAGCGCGATGACCGCGGCCAGAAACGGGTTGAACTCGAAATTCGGTCCGACCAGTCCGAAATGGCGCAGAAGCTTCTCGATCCCGGTCGAGACCGAGAAATACAGCAGCAGGATCACCAGCAGTTCGGGCAGCGACCGCACGACGGTGGTATAACCCTCGGCCAGCCAGCGGCAGACGCGGTTGCCCGACAGCTTGCCCGCCGCGCCAAGCAGCCCCAGCACCACCGCAAGCAGATACGAGACCGCCGAGATTTCCAGCGTGAGCAGAAGCCCATGCGCGAACTCGTCCCCCCAGCCGTCCGCGCCCCAGGCGAGCAGTCGTAACCAGTCCATCCGTCCCCGCTTCCGATTTTAGTGGGGCGAAGCGACTGGCGCTTCGCCCGAATGGCTCATTCGCGGCCGAAGATCCACTTGTCGACCATCTTCTGCAGCGAACCGTCGGCCTGCATTTCGGCCAGCGCCTTGTTCACCTTGTCCAGCGTGGCGGCATCGCCCTTGCGCACGGCATAGGCGACGCCCTGACCCAGCTTCGGGTTTGTGGGAACTTCCAGCTTGACCTCGAACTCGGCGCCGTCGTCGCTTTTCAGGAAGCCGTCGATGAACATGTCGGGCACCAGCAGGTAATCGACGCGGCCCGCGATCAGGTCCGCGACCGAGTTGTCGGCGGTGTCATAGGCCTTGGCCTCGACATTGGGCAGATAGGCCGCGACATAATTCGCCTGCACGCTGGAGCTTTGGACGCCGATGATGCCGCTTTCGATGCCTTCCTCGGAAAGAACCTTGCCCGAGCCGTCTGCCGCATCGATCAGCTTCGGTTCGACATCGTCGTCCTTCATGCCGACGAAGCTGGTGCCTTCGGTGTAATAGGGCGTGCTGAAATCGACGACCTGCTTGCGTTCATCCGTGACCGAGAAGGCCCCGATGATGAAGTCGACCTTGTTTTCCTTCAGCGACGGGATCAGCCCGTCCCAAGCCATCTGCTTGAACTCGCAGCCCTCGGGGATCTTGGCGCAGACGGCGCGCGTCAGGTCGGCCTCAAGCCCGGTCCATTGCCCGCCCGCGTCGACCGAGGTGAAGGGCATGTAGGGTTCGGGCGTCATGCCCAGGCGCAGTGCGCCGTCGGCATGTGCGATCGTCGCGCAAAGGGCGCAGGCGGCCGAAAGAAGGATGCGTTTCATCTGGGTTTCCCTGTTCGTCTTGTTGATTAGCGGCGGGGATCGAACCAACGCAGGGACATGCAGGACAAGCCCGCATCCACCTTGCCGATCTCGGTCGTCTTCATCGGAACGACATTGTAGCCGGCCTTTTCCAGCGTCTCGATGGTGCGCGGGAAGTCCGAGCCGACCATGACGACGTCGTTGACGCGCAGCGCGTTGGCCGCAGCTTCCTCGCCCTCGGGGACGATGATGGTCTTGAAGCCGTCAAACGCGCCCGAGGCCGCCAGACGCGCCGTGACCAGCATCGTCTCGTCGTCCAACAGAGAACAGTCGGTTTTGAAATGCAGGACGCCTTCGGGCGTCGTCACGATTTCCGACTTGCGGCCAAGCTGGGCCAGGCAGGCCTGCAGGGCCTCGGCACCGGCCTGGTTGGTGCGGGCGGACAGGCCGATCATCACGGCCTTCGGAGTGGTCAGGATGTCGCCGCCATCGGCAAAGCCGGTCTCGGGCAGATCGATCACGGTCTCGAACATGTCGCGCAGGACGGGCGCCGTCACTTCGGCCTCGCCCAACCGGGTTTCGGTTCCGGGGCGCAGCACGATGGCGCCTTCCGGGAAGACCAGTGCCGGATCTTCGACGAAGATCGAGTCCGGGAATTCCTCAAGCGCGGGCAGGACGGTCACCTCGACGCCGGCATCGCGCATCGCCTGGATATAGGCGGTGTGTTCGGCGACCACGCCTTCATAGGTCGGATCGCCGCGATCGTCGGCGCGCAGGCCGTTCACGACCGAGCGCGCCGGTTCGCGCACGATGACCGAGTTGAAGCGATAGACAGCGGGATTAGACATGAGTTTTTCCAATTGCATGGCTGATTGTTCCATTGATCGCGGACGGCGTGGCGACAGAGAGTCCCGGCTGATCGTCATTGTCGCGCGACGGCGGGTTGCCTAGCGGGAATGTCGGGGCTGCGCAATCCCCCGCGCGGCAGCAGGTGCACGCCCGCGATGGTACAGCGGACCGATCCGCCCGCGCGTTCGATTGTCGGGATGTCCAGCGGCAGCAGGCGACAACCGCGTTCGATCTGCGCGACCTGCTCGGGTCGCAAGACGTCATGGGCGGTGCGGGACAGGGCCAGCACCCGCCCCGAGCTGCCCTGCAACTCGATGGCATTGCCCGCGAAATGGGACACTTGCCGCGCATCCAGTTCGACGATGTCACGCCCGGACGCTTCCAGCCGGGATACGATCTCTTCGCGCCGGACGCGGTTGTCGATCATCGACAGCCCGACCAGTGCTGCATCGGTGGCCACGCACATCAGGACATTGGTGTGATAGATCGGAACGCCATTTTCATCACGGGCGTCAAACACCATCGGCTCGAAATTGAAATGGGTGCAGAACCGTTCCAGCGCGATGGGGTCGGTCCGGTCCGAGCGGACGGCATAGGCGACGCGGTCGATATGATCCAGCACCATCGCGCCCGTGCCCTCCAGGAACAGCCCGTCCATTTCCAGCCCGGAATAATCGATCACGTCCTGAACGCGGTATTCGCGCTTCAGCATCTCGATCACGTCCCAGCGCCGTTCGCGACGGCGACTGACGGCCTTCATCGGGTAAACCGCGACATGGCCGCCGCCATGGGTCGAGAACCAGTTGTTTGGAAAGACCGAATCCGGCGTGTCGGTGCCTTCGTCCTCGAACAGGTGCACGGTGACGCCGTGGCTGCGCAGCGCATCGACCGCGCGCGAAATCTCGTCATAGGCGCGGGACTTCAGGCCGCCGCTGTCCTCGTCCATGCGCTGAAAGGTATTGTCCGCCGCCGTCTCGGTATTGACGGTGAAGTTGTGGGGCCGGACCATGACGACGGCCGCGGGGGCCTGGATGGACCTCGATCGGGCCGGGATCATGCCGCGTCCTCGGACGGGGCGGCGCGTTGCAGCATTCCGAACAGATCGCGGGGATCGTCGGGGTCGGCGATCATGTCCAGCCGTTCGAAATAGCTGGTGCCCTTCAACCAGTCGCGCAGGCAACGCAACGCGCTGAAATCCTCGATGGCAAAGCCGACGCTGTCGAACAGCGTGATCTGCTGGTCCGAGGTCCGGCCCTTGGCGGTCCCGACAAGGACTTCCCAGAACTCGGTCACCGGGAAATCCTCGGGCATCTGCTGGATCTCGCCCTCGATCCGGGTCTGGGGCGGATATTCCACGAAGACCTCCGAACGCGCCAGGATGCCCGGATGCAGTTCGGTCTTGCCGGGGCAGTCGCCGCCGATCGCGTTGATATGGACGCCCGCCCCGACCATGTTGTCGGTCAGGATCGTCGCATATTGCTTGTCGGCGGTGCAGGTGGTGATGATCTGCGCGCCCAGGATCGCCTCTTGGGCCGAGGCGCAGGCGGTGACGGTCAGCCCGGTCGATGCCAGGTTTCGTTGGGCCTTGCGGGTCGCAGCAGGGTCGATGTCGTAAAGGCGGACCTCATCGATGCCGACGATTGCCTTCATGGCCAAGGCCTGGAATTCGGCCTGCGCGCCATTGCCGATCATCGCCATGCAGCGGGCGCCGCCGGGTGCAAGCCGCCGCGCGACCATGGCCGAAGTCGCGGCGGTGCGCAGCGCGGTCAGCAGCGTCATTTCCGACAGCAGGACCGGATAGCCCGATGACACCTCGGCCAGCACGCCGAAGGCGGTCACGGTCTGCAATCCTTCGGCGGTGTTCTTGGGATGGCCGTTGACGTATTTGAAGCCGTAGCTTTCCCCGTCCGAGGTCGGCATCAGCTCGATCACGCCATCGGCCGAATGGCTGGCCACGCGAGGTGTCTTGTTGAAGCTGGGCCAGCGGCGGAAATCTTCCTCGATATACTCGGCCAGTTCGCGCAGGGCGTTCTCGATGCCGCGATGATGGATCAGCCGCATCATGTTCTGGACGCTTACGAAGGGCACGAAAGCCAGATCAGAGGGAGGGGATGCGGGCATGGGCCACCTGTCAGCAGGAACGAAGTATCGAACAGGTTAGGGCGGTCGAATATCCAAAAAAATACAATCGACTTGCAAAATTCTACGATTCTATGATCATTATGCTAACCATTTTAGCAGATTTCACATGATCCGACAGAACGAAGCGAAACATATCTTTGACGATCTGGACCGTGGGATCGTCGGTCACCTGCGCGTCGACGGGCGCGCGCCGCTGAACAAGATCGCCGAGGCGCTGGGGGTATCGCGCGGGACGGTGCAGAACCGTCTGGACCGGCTTCTGGATTCCGGCGCGCTTTTGGGGTTCACGGTGCGGGTGCGGCAGGATTATGACGTGGACATGGTCCGCGCGATCATGCTGGTCGAAGTGGTGGGGCGTTCGACCACCCAGGTCATCCGCAAGATGCGCGGGATTCCCGCAATTCAGGCCCTGCACACCACCAACGGAAACTGGGATCTCATTGCCGAGATCCGGGCCAGCTCGCTCTCCGATTTCGACATGGTTCTGCGCGAGATCCGCCTGATCGACGGTGTCCTGAACAGTGAAACCAGCATCATGCTGAGCAGCGTCTAGGGCAGGGCCGTGCCTTGGTATCGGCACGGCCCTGCAGGTTACTTCCGGAATTTCGCCAGCAGCGCCTCGGTCTCGCGCGCGAGGATCCCGACATCGACGCCCACGGCGGTGAAGGTCGTGCCAAGTTCGATGCAGCGCGCGGCAAAATCCGTGTCGGGGGTCAGGATGCCCGCCGGCTTGCCGGCGGCGCGGATACGGGCAATGGCGTCCTCGATGCGCGCGACGACCTCGGGATGGCCCGAGGTGCCGGGATGGCCAAGGCTGGCGGCAAGATCGGCGGGGCCGACGAAGATGCCGTCGACGCCATCGACCGCCGCGATCTCCTCGATATGGTCCAGCGCTTCGCGCGTTTCGATCTGGACCAGCAGGCACAGTTCATCGGCGCAGCGCGTGGCGTAATCGGCGATGCGGCCGAAACGGGTGGCGCGCGTCAGGGACGACACGCCCCGGATGCCTTCGGGAGGATAGCGGGTGGCGGACACCGCGGCACGCGCCTCGGCGGCCGAGTTCACCATCGGGATCAGCAGGCTTTGCGCCCCCGCGTCAAGAAACCGCTTGATCAGCACGGGGTCATTCGCCGCCGGTCGCACCACCGCCGATACCGGATAGGGCGCTGCGGCCTGCAACTGCTCCAGCACGGTCAGCGGGTCGCTTGGGCTGTGTTCGGTATCGAACAGCAACCAGTCATAGCCGGACCCGGCCATGCATTCCGCAGCATAGCCACCCGGCAATGTGCACCAAAGCCCGATCTGGCTGCGGCCTTCGGCAAGGCCGCGCTTGAAACGGTTAACCGGCATATCCATTCTGCTCTCCCTCATGCGAAACTGACGCCGATGGCGCCCAGCGGACCGTAATCCGCCTGGATCACGTCGCCCGAGGTGATGTCTAGCGGCCGGGTAAAGGAACCGCCAAGCACGATATGGCCTTTTTTCAGACCGCCACCCACTGCGGCAAGCTTGTTGACAAGCCAAGCGACGCCCGCGGCGGGATGGCCCATGATCGCGGCGGCAAGGCCCGTATCCTCGATGATGCCGTTCTGCGCCAGCGTGGCCCCGACGCGGGGCAGGTCGACATCGAAGGGCCTGACCGGCCGCCCACCCAGCACGATCGCGCCGAATGCGGCATTGTCGGCGATGGTATCGGTGATGGCGCGCGGCAGTTCGGTCCGATAGTCGATGATTTCAAGCGCGGGCACCACGAATTCTGTCGCCCGCAGCACGTCATGGACAAGGGTGCCGGTTCCCGACAGATCTTCGCCCATGACAAAGGCCAGCTCGACCTCGATCCGGGGCTTGATGAAGCGCCCGGCCGGTATGCGCGCGCCGTCGTTGAAAAGCGCGTCGTCAAGGATGCGCCCGTAATCCGGCTCGGTCATCTTTGAGGCAAGCTGCATCGCGCGCGATGTCAGGCCGATCTTGTGCCCCACCACCCGGGCACCAGCCGCGATCCGTGCCTCGGCCCAAAGGTCCTGGATGCGATAGGCATCCTCGATTTCCATGCCCGGCCATTGCTTCGATGGCTGCACCATCGGCACCCGAGAGCGATCGGCATCCAGGATTGCATCTGCCGCGGCACGGCGTTCGGTTTCGGTCAGCATCTAGCCTCGCTTGATGGGGCGCGGGGCAGCTTTGCCTCGCCCGGTTCCATGACACAGGTGTAATGCAGCGAATACCACGGTGTGCCAAGCTGGGGGTGATCCGGGTTCGGCGCGGTCATGGCTCGTCAGCAGCATCGCGCAACCCGATTTCGGTCGAACTTCGCGCGGCGGAGGGGCAGAATACGGCAGCGCTCGTCCGAAGTTTGCGCCCGTGGGCTGGTATTAACATGATGTTAAATCTATGAACGATTTGGCAATTTGCGTTACGCGCAATTCGCCGTAAGCATCATGCGGAAGGATTGGCCGGAACCCGCTTGCCGGGGGATTGCCGCGAAGAACGTCCCCAAGGGAAGGGGGCGCGAGGGAGGAAAAGAAGATGAACGCGCTTGATTTCAGCGTGATCCTTGAGCGCTGGCCCGAGCTTTTGCGCGGCACGCTGTCCACGCTGGGCCTGGCGCTGGCCGGGATGGCGCTGGCCATGGTCATCGGCATTGCGGGCGTCACCATCCGTCGATCGGGCAACCGTTTCGGTTCGGCCGTGGTGGTGGGATTTGTCGAGCTGATCCGCAACACGCCCTTCCTGGTCCAGATCTTCTTCATCTTCTTCGCGCTGCCGCTGGCCGGGATCCGGCTGAACCCGACCGTCACCGCGATCGTTGCGCTGGGGCTGAATGGCGGCGCCTATGCGATCGAGATCATCCGCGGCGGAGTCGAAAGCATCCCGAAGGGCCAGACCGAGGCCGGGTTGGCCCTTGGCCTGCATCCGGGCGAGGTCTTCCGCACGATCGTGCTGAAACCAGCGCTGCGCGCGATCTATCCCTCGCTTTGCAGCCAGTTCATCCTGCTGACGCTGACGACTTCGATCTGTACCTCGATTTCCGCGTTCGAGCTGACGCAGGTGGCGCAGCGCATCGACGGCGACACCTTCCGCAGCTTCGAGGTCTATTTCACCGTCACGGCAATTTACCTGCTGCTGTCCTGGGTCATCATGGCCCTGTTGGCGTTCATCGGCAGTCGTGCCTTCGCCTATCCGACGCGCTGAAAGGGGGGATCATGCCGCATCTTGGAATCAACGAGATCACCTTCCTGGCGCAGGGCCTGAAATGGACCCTGTTCCTGACTGCCATCGGTTTCGTCGGGGGCATCGTCTTCGGCCTGATCGTGGCCCTTGCGCGGGTTGCGCAGAACCGGCTTGTGCGCGTGCTGGCAATGGCTTGGATTGCCCTGTTCCAGGGCACCCCGCTGCTAATGCAGTTGTTTGTCGTCTTCTTCGGCCTGCCGCTGTTCGGCCTGAATGTCAGCGCCTGGGCCGCAGTCGCCATCGCGTTGACCGCCCATGCCAGCGCCTTCCTGGGCGAGATCTGGCGCGGCGCGATCCAGGCCATCCCGAAGGGGCAGTCCGAGGCGGCCCATGCGCTTGGGATGCATTACCGCGCCCGCATGTTCGACATCGTGCTGCCGCAGGCGCTGAAGATCTCGTTGCCCGCGACCATCGGTTTCCTGGTGCAGTTGCTCAAGGGCACGTCGCTTGCCGCGATCGTCGGCTTCATCGAGCTGACGCGTGCGGGGCAGATCATTTCGAACCAGACCTATCAGCCGCTTTTCGTCTTTGGCCTGGTGGGCGCCCTTTACTTTGCCATGTGCTGGCCCCTGTCGCATTGGGGCCGCCGCATGGAACGGCGGCTGGCCGAGGCGCCGCGTTGATTTACCAAAGGGCGGGCGCAGAAATCCGCCTTGTTACCGACCAACTGAGGAGGAGATAACCATGTTGGCACAATACGCATCCGGGCTGTCGCGCGTCGCGCTGGTCGCCGGGCTGGCGCTGGCCGGGCTGTTCGCGCAAGGCGCGCAGGCGCGCACCGTCGAAGATACCAAGGCCGCGGGAACGATCCGCATCGGCATCCAGGGCGACAACTGCCCCTGGGGCTGCATCAACTCGTCCGGCGCGGCGGATGGCTATGACGCGGACATGGGCAATGCCTTCGCCAAGTTCCTGGGCGTCAAGGCAGAGTTCGTGCCGCTGGCCGTCGCGAACCGGATTCCGGCGCTGACCACGGACAAGGTCGATGTGCTGTTCGCGACCATGGGCATCACCGCAGAACGCGCGAAATCCATGCAATATTCCGTGCCCTATGCCGCCAACCAGATTTCGGTTGTCGGTCCCAAGGACGTGGACATGTCGACGCCGGAAAGCCTCAAGGGCCATGTCTTCGGTGTGCCGCGCGCGGCTGCACAGGACACCGCCCTGACTGCGCTGGCCCCCGAAGGAACCGAGATCCGTCGCTTTGACGACGACGCCGCGACGATTCAGGCGCTGCTGTCGGGCCAGGTCGAGGGCGTTGGTGGCAACCAGTTCTACATCACCCGGATCGAGCAAGCTGCCCCCGGCAAGTTCGAGAACAAGCTGCCGCTGACCGCGCTTTACAACGGCGTCGGCACGCGGCTTGGCGAAGCCGACTGGAACGAGTCGGTGAACGGCTTCCTGACCGAGTTCATGAAGACCGACGAGTTCAAGGCGATCTACAACAAGTGGATGCACATGGACCCGCCGGAACTGCCGGCCTCGATCGAGGGCGTGCAGTTCACCGTCCAGAAATGACTGACCGCCGGGGCGGGCCCGCTCGCCCCGGCCTCACCTGAAAGAAAAGCAGATGCCGAATACCGTCTATATCCTGAATGGCCCGAACCTGAACCTTCTCGGCAAGCGCCAGCCCCATATCTATGGCCACACGACGCTGGCCGATGTCGAGAAATCCTGCTCGGAGCTGGGCGAAGCCCTGGGCGTCGGCATCCGCTTCCTGCAATCGAACCACGAAGGCCAGATCATCGACTGGATCCACGAGGCGCGTGAGACCGGGGCCGGCATCGTCATCAATCCCGCCGCCTTCACCCATACCTCGGTCGCGATCCTTGACGCGCTGAACACCTTTGAAGGGCCAGTGATCGAGGTTCATATCTCGAACGTCCACAAGCGTGAAAGTTTCCGCCACCATTCCTATGTCAGCCTGCGCGCCGATGGCGTCATCGCCGGCTGCGGAACCGAAGGCTATCTTCTTGGCCTGCGCCGTGTGACCAGTCTGATCGCAGGGGCCGCGGCGTGACCGCGCCCGTCCGCCTTGCCGTCATGGGCGCCGGCCTGATCGGCAAGCGCCATGCGATGCATGTCCACGCCTCTGACGAAGCCGAGCTGGCCTGTGTCATCGATCCGACCCCCGCGGGCGAGGCGGTGGCCCGCGAATTCGGCAGCATCTGGGCGCGCGATCTGGACGAAGCCCTGCAGAAGGCCCGCCCCGAAGGCATGATCGTCGCGACCCCGAACCAGATCCACATGCAGAACGGCCTCGACTGCATTGCGGCGGGCATCCCCGCCCTTGTCGAGAAGCCGCTTTGCGACAATGTCGCCGATGCCGAGCGACTGGTTTTGGCCGCCGAAGCTGCGGGAGTCGTCCTGTTGACGGGGCATCACCGCCGCCACAACCTGCTGATGCAAAAAGCGCGCGAAATCATCGACAGCGGCGCCATCGGCACCCCGATCGTGGCGAACGCGATGTTCTGGCTGCACAAGCCCGACGATTACTTCGACGTCGCCTGGCGGCGCGAAAAGGGCGCGGGCCCGGTCTTCCTGAACCTGATCCATGACGTCGACAACCTGCGCTATCTGCTGGGCGACGTGGTTGCGGTGACGGCACGGGAATCGAACGCGGTGCGCGGCAACGCGGTCGAGGAAACGGCCGTCATCCTGCTGGAATTCGCCTCGGGTGCGCTGGCGACCGCTTCGGTCTGCGACAGCACCGTCGCCCCCTGGAGCTGGGAGATGACGACCGGCGAGAACCCGGCCTATCCCCGCTCGGACGAGCATTGCTATCTGATTGGGGGCACGCATGGTTCGCTGGCCCTGCCGTCGCTGGACCTGCGCACGGCGCAGGGTGCGCGCAGCTGGTATTCCCCCTTCAACCTGCAGCGTCCCGGCATCCCGAACGAAGATCCGCTGGCCCGCCAGGTCACCCAGTTCGCACGCGTCATCCGGGGGCAGGAGCCGCCGTTGGTCTCGGGCCGCGAAGGGCTTGAGACTCTGCGCGTGATTGAAGCCGTCAAGCGTTCCGCCGCCAGTGGCGGTCGCGTCACCCTGTAGGAGGTTCCGATGGAAGACGCCCTGATCCGCATGGAAAACGTCGAAAAATGGTATGCCGGTTTCCACGCACTGAAGAATATCAACCTGACCGTGCGGCGGGGCGAAAAGATCGTGCTGTGCGGGCCTTCGGGCTCGGGCAAGTCCACCCTGATCCGCTGCATCAACCATCTGGAAACCATCAAGTCCGGCCGGATCGTTGTCGATGGCACTGCGCTGACCGACAGCCAGAAAGCCGTCGACACCGTCCGTCGCGAAGTCGGAATGGTCTTCCAGCAGTTCAATCTGTTCCCGCACAAGACGGTGCTGGAAAACTGCATGCTTGCCCCCATGCGCGTGCGCAAGGCCAGCAAGGCCGAGGCCGAAGCGACGGCGCGCAAGTATCTTGAGCGCGTCCGCATCGGGAATCAGGCGGACAAATACCCCGCGCAGCTTTCGGGCGGCCAGCAGCAGCGCGTGGCCATTGCCCGCGCGCTGTGCATGGAGCCGAAAGCCATGCTTTTCGACGAACCGACCAGCGCGCTTGACCCCGAAATGGTCAAGGAGGTGCTGGACACCATGATCGGGCTGGCGCGCGACGGCATGACCATGATCTGCGTGACGCATGAAATGGGCTTTGCCCGGCAGGTCGCTGACCGGGTGATCTTCATGGCCGATGGCGAGATCATCGAGGAAAACGACCCCGAAACCTTCTTCCACAATCCGGGCCACGCGCGGACTCGCGCCTTCCT
>NZ_JAVRQI010000020.1:0-84044 GCF_031854425.1 Paracoccus broussonetiae
CCTCTACCAGGGCATGTGAACAAAACCGCAGCGCGGGACTATAAAAGCCCGCGCTGCGTCATCCGGCAAGCTGGGCGGGGACGAGACCGCGCAGCGAATTTCCAATCCACAGCCGGGCGCGGGCCAGATCCGCGCGTGGCAGGATCGCCTCGGCACATTGGCCGGTTTCCAGCAATTCCGCGCGAAGCGTGCCCGGCAGCAGCCCGCAATGCAGGGGTGGCGTGCGCATGCCCTGGCCGAGATCGAAGAAGACATTCGTGATCGTGCCTTCGCAGACCTCGTACCGTTCGTTTGCCAAAAGGAATTCGTCGATCCCGGCGGGCAACGCGGCCCGCGCGGCGTCATGAACGGGTCGGCGCGTCGACTTGACCCGCAACCAGGGATCGCCGGAATAGAGGTGCCGGTCCGACAGGGCGACCCGCCAAACCGTCAGCGCCGGGGGCAAGTTGGCGGCGACGACCTCCATCCGGCCGGTTTCGTCCATCGTCAAGCGCATCCGCGCCGGACCATCCGGCGTCGCCGCCAGAAGTGCCGCACGCGCCCCTTGCAAATCGCAACGCCAGCCGAGACGCGCGGCCGAGGCGGCCAACCGCTCAAGGTGCCGGGGCAGGTGGGACAGATCACGGCCGTCCCACAGCAACGTCTCGATCAGCCGCAGATCCGGGCCGGATCCGCGAAGCGCGCCTTCCATAGCGCCTCCTCCCATTCACCATCGGCGGTGGAATCGTGGATCACGCCACCACCCACGTTCACCATCAGCCGGCCGTCGTCGAACAGCCGCAGCGTGCGGATCGCGACGTTGAAGGCCGCGCGGCCATCCGGCGCCATCCATCCGATCGAGCCGCAATAGACGCTCCGCGCATGTGGTTCCAACTCGGCAATGATTTCCATCGCGCGGATCTTTGGGGCACCGGTGACGGACCCGCAGGGAAACAGCGCCTGCATCAGGGCTGACAGGCGTGGTCTTTCACTCAACTGGCCGATGATGCGCGAGGTCATCTGATGGACGGTCCGCAGGGTCTGGACGTGGAACAGCTCGGTGACGCGCACCGAGCCCACACGGGCGATGCGCGCGATATCATTCCGCAGCAGGTCCACGATCATCAGGTTTTCGGCGCGGGTCTTTTCATCTGCGGCCAGCGCGCGGGCCAAGGCATGATCGCGCGCCGGGTCGGGGTCGCGGGGGGCCGTGCCCTTCATCGGCCGGGTCTCGATCATGCCGTCGGCATCCAGCGCAAAGAATAACTCGGGTGAGCGCGACAGGATCGCGGGTCCACGACCCAGATCGACAAATGCGCCGTGCCCGACCGGCTGGACGCGGGCCAGAGCGCCGTAAAGCCCCGCTGCGCTGCCCTGCAAAAGCTGGCCCTGCATCGGGAATGTCAGGTTCACCTGATAACAGTCGCCCTGCGCGATATAATCGGCAAGGCGGGCAAAGCTGGCCCGATACTCCTGCTGGCCGATCAACGGCTGAAAAGGGGCAATGCGGACCCCGGCAGCCTGAGCGTCTGCCTGGGTATGGAATTCCCGCGCGGACAGGGGCTGTCGATAGACGCCGAAAGCCAGCAAGGGTTCATCCTGTGGCTGGCGCAGCAGCGGGCGCAGGCGCGATTCCAGCGCCATCCCAGCCTCATACCCGGCCCATCCGGCGATCCACGCGCCTTCGGCATGGGCGCGGTCCAGTTCCTCAAGCGCTGGCAGAACTTCGTCAGGGGTTTCGGCCAGGATCAGCCGGTCGGCGTCCCGAAAGATCGCGGGCCGGCCTTCAGGCCCGTTTTCCACAAGGATCATCGCCGTTCCCGATCTCGTTTGCCCCGGAATGCGCTTATCCCACCGGAAGCACCTGCTTTTCAAGCGCCGCCGATGGGCCTTTGGATCAATCAATTGACGCACTAGTATTTTAGTGTAACTTGACCTCGCGCCGTGACGACATCGCCGATGCAAGGCGCGATGCGAGGAGACGGCATGAACATCCAGAACCTGGCGAGGCTTGCCCGCGCTGCCCTGCCGGCTTCAAATCCGTCTTGCCGGGTTTGCCGCGACGGTCATGCCGCACAGCATGACGGGAGCATCTGAAATGGCGGGACAGCGCAGGATGGCGGTTCTGGCGATCCTGCTCGCGACCGTTCTGGCGGGGCTGGATGCCGTGATCGTGCGGACGCTGGCGGGCGGAGTCCATCCATTCATGATCGCCTTCTTTCGCGCCTTGTTCGGCCTGATCGCGGTCCTGCCCTGGATTCTGCGGCGGGTGGATCTGCGCGCCTCGCCCTATCGCGGATTGCATGTGCTGCGCGCGGCGCTGAAACAGGCCTCGCTTGTGTCGCTGTTCCTGGCTTTTACCCATGCGCCGCTGGCCGATGCGACCGCGATCACCTTTACCGCTCCGATCTTTCTGACCCTGGGGGCCGTGCTTTTCCTGGGCGAAAAGATCGGTCCTGCGCGCATCGCTGCCGTAGCGATTGGATTTCTGGGCATCCTGGTGCTGATCCGTCCCGGCGCGGCCGGGTTCGATCCCTGGCTGCTTTGCGCGCTGGCGGGGGCGATGCTGACCGCGACGATCCAGCTGGTCCTGCGTGGAATGACCCGCCACGACACCGCCGAAAGACTGGTTGCCTGGAACCTGCTTGCGATGGTGCCGCTGGGACTGGTGGCAGCCCTGCCGGTCTGGCAGATGCCGACATCGCCGCAACTTCTGCTGCTGGTCCTGCAAGGGGTGCTGGGCGCCGCCAACATGTCGCTGGTCACGCGCGCCTTTTCGCTGGCCGAGGCCTCGTTCCTGGCGCCGTTCGATTTTCTGCGCCTGCCGGTGGTGGCGGTACTGGCATTTCTGTTCTTCGATCAGCTTCCCGCCTGGACCACCTGGGCAGGGGCGGCGGTGATCGTCCTTGCAACCCTGATCGGCAGCATCGGCGGGCGCGAGCCGAAGCGCGAGAAATAAGGTTCACAAGAATTCTAGATATACTAATATATCACATAACGGGTTCCGATTCGGGACCCCGCTGAAGAGCGACGGAGGGCGCTCTTCGCTGCCACAGAGCCGAAAGGCGATGCCGCAAAAGCGGAGGCGGCTCCTGCAAGGGACCGCCGCCACCCGAAGGGAGGAGGGTGCCCCATGAATTCATTCATCGGCAAACGAGCATTGGCCAGCGGCGTGTCGCTGGTCGGGCTTGTGATCCTGGTGTTTTTCCTGTCGCGCCTGACCGGCGATCCGACGAACCTTTACCTGCCGCTGGACGCGACGACCGAGATGCGCGACCAGTTCCGGGAATTGCACGGCTTCAATGATCCGCTCGTTGTGCAGTTCGGCCGCTATGTCGGCGACTTGGTGCGCGGGGATTTCGGCGACTCGATCCGACAGGCGCGGCCGGCGATGGACGTCGTGCTGCAAGCCTTCACCTGGACCCTGTGGCTGGCCTTCATCACCATGAGCCTCGTTACGCTCGCGGCCATCGTCATCGGCTCGCTGGCCGCGTTCAAGGTCGGGGGGGTGTTCGACCGGATCGCGACCTTCTTTTCGCTGATCGGGGCCTCGGCGCCCGATTTCTGGATCGCAATCGTCGCGATCGTCATTTTCGCCGTGAACCTGCACTGGCTGCCGACATCCGGGACGGGAACGGCGCTGCATTGGGTGCTGCCGGTCGCGGTGCTGTTCATCCGTCCCTTCGGCCTGATCCTGCAAGTCGTGCGCGGCTCGATGATCACGGTGCTGTCTTCGGCCTATGTCAAGACGGCGAAGGCCAAGGGCGTGCGCACGCGGCCGATCATCTTTGTCCACGCCCTGCGCAATGCGATGCTGCCGGTCATCACCGTGATCGGCGATCAGGCGGCGGCGATCCTGAACGGCGCCGTGGTGATCGAGACGATCTTCGGCTTTCCCGGCATCGGCAAGCTGATGATCGACTCGATTTTGCTGCGCGACTTCTCGGTGGTGCTGGCCGCGATCATGGTTTCGGCGCTGGCGATCTTCATCATGAACTTGCTGATCGACCTGGCCTATGCCGCGCTCGATCCCCGCATCCGGTATTGAGCGATGTCCATGTCAGAAACACAGACTTTGACCGAATCCAAGGAACGCGGTGCTTTCTCGCGCTGGATCTCGATGCTCTGGGCCGACAAGCTGGCCTTCTTCGCGGCGTTGTTCCTGCTGATCGTGGTGCTGTGCGCGCTGTTCGGCCCCCTGCTGATGGAGACGCTGGCGACCAAGCAGAACCTGCGCGGCCGCAATGCCATGCCCTTCGATCTCAGCCGGGGCTGGGCCTATGTGCTGGGGGCTGACGCGCTTGGCCGACCGCTGCTGGCCCGCATCGTCGTTGCAGCGCAGAACACCATCATGGTCGCGGCAGGCGCGGTGCTTGGCTCGGCGGTGATCGGCTGCGGGCTTGGCCTGATTGCCGGCTACAGCCGCAAGCGCGCCGCGCAATGGATCATGCGACTGGGCGACGTCATCATGTCGTTCCCGTCGCTGCTGCTGGCGGTGATCGTGCTTTACATGCTGGAGCCTTCTGTCGGGAATATCGTCCTGGTTCTGGCGATCACGCGCATCCCCGTCTATCTGCGCACCACTCGGGCCGAGGTGCTGGAGATCCGCGAGCGGATGTTCGTGCAGGCCGCCAAGGTCATGGGCGCGTCCGACCGACGCATCGTGTTCCGCCATATCCTGCCGGTGGTGCTGCCGACGCTGGTGACCATTGCCACGCTCGACTTCGCCTTCGTCATGCTCGCCGAAAGCTCGCTTTCATTCCTGGGGATCGGCATTCAGGCGCCCGAGATCACCTGGGGCCTGATGGTCAGCCAGGGCCGGCAATACCTGACGACAGCGTGGTGGCTGTCCTTTTGGCCGGGCCTTGCGATCATCCTGACCACCCTGTCGCTGAACCTGCTGTCGAACTGGTTGCGCATTGCGCTGGACCCCGCCCAACGCTGGCGGCTGGAGATGAGGGGCCGCAAGAATGGCTGAGCACCTGTTGGAAGTCCGCGACCTCTCGGTCGAATTCCACACCGCCGCGGGCACGGTGAAGGCGGTCCAGAATGTCAGCTGGCATCTGGACCGGGGCGAGACGCTGGCGATCCTGGGCGAAAGCGGATCGGGAAAATCGGTGTCTGCCTCGGCGGTGATGAACCTGATCGACATGCCCCCCGGACGGATCACCAGCGGCCAGATCCTGCTGAACGGCCGCGACATGCTGAAGATGACGGACGAGCAGCGCCGCCAGATCAATGGTGCCAAGATCGCGATGATCTTTCAGGATCCGCTGGCGCATCTGAATCCGGTCTATACCGTCGGCTGGCAGATCGCCGAGATGGTGACGACGCATGGCGGTGCGCGTGACAAGGCTCAGGCCCGCGCGTTGGAGCTGCTGCGCCGCGTCGGCATTCCCGAAGCCGAACTGGCGATGGCGAAATATCCGCACCAGTTCTCGGGCGGGCAGCGCCAGCGGCTGATGATCGCGATGGCGCTGGCCTGCAAGCCCGATATCCTGATCGCGGACGAGCCGACCACCGCGCTTGACGTCACCGTCCAGGCGCAGGTGCTGGAACTGCTGAGCGAGCTTCAGGACGAAACCGGCATGGGGATCCTGATCATCACCCATGACCTTGGCGTCGTGGCCGAGATCGCGGACCGCGTCGTGGTGATGAATTCGGGCTGTATCGTCGAAACGGGCAACGCGCTTGAAGTCTATCGCAACCCCAAGAACCCCTATACGCGCAAGCTGATCGACGCCGCCCCCGGCAAGGGAGAGATGCCGGACGAACGCGACCGCTCGGGGCAGCCCCTGCTGCGCGCGGTCGGGCTGCACAAGCATTACGGGGCCTTCCATGCGCTGAAGGGCGTCGACCTGACCATCATGCCGGGCGAGACGGTGGCGGTGGTGGGTGAATCCGGGTCGGGAAAATCCACGCTGGCGCGAGCGATCCTGCGCTTGGACGACCCCGATCAGGGCCAGATCCTGTATCGTGGACAAGACCTGATGCGCATGTCCCCGCGCGAGATTTTTGGGTTGCGCCGCGATCTGCAGATGGTGTTCCAGGATCCCACGCAATCGCTGAACCCGCGCATGACCGTGTTCCAGCTGATCTCGGAAGCCTGGGTTATCCATCCCGACATCCTGCCGAAAGCCCGCTGGAAGGAACGCGTTGCCGAACTGCTGACCAAGGTCGGACTGCATCCCGATCACGCAAGACGCTATCCGCACCAGTTCTCGGGCGGGCAGCGCCAGCGCATCGCCATTGCCCGCGCGCTGGCGATGGAGCCCAAGCTGATCGTCTGCGACGAGGCGGTTTCGGCGCTGGACGTGTCCATTCAGGCGCAGGTGATCCAGTTGCTGGACGGGCTTCGGCGCGAATTCGGCCTGTCCTATCTGTTCATCGCCCATGACCTGCCGGTTGTGCGCGATTTCGCGGACCGCGTCATCGTGATGAAATCCGGCACCATCGTCGAGGAAGGGCCGGTGCGACAGATCTTCGAGGCGCCCCGCCAGCCCTATACCCAGGCCCTGCTGTCAGCCAGCCTTGACCCCGATCCCGAGGTTCAAGCCGCCCGCCGTCAATCCCGCGAAGAAACTGAAAGAGTCCCTGCATGAAGCCCGACGTCCTGGTCGCCTATCCCCTGCGTTCCCCGTTTATGGAGGAGCTTGGCCAGCGCTATACGCTGCATCGCCTGGATCAGGCCGACGACCGTGATGCCCTGCTGGAAAAGGCGGGGCCGGTCTGCACGGCGATGGTCGTCAACGGGCATGTCACCGTGGACAAGGCGCTGCTGGACCGGCTGCCCGCGTTGCGGCTGGCCGCGTGCTCATCGGCGGGGTTCGACCAGATGGATCTGGTCGAGATGACGCGCCGAGGTATCGCGCTGACCAACACTTCGGATGCGCTGGTCGACGAGGTGGCGAACATGGCCGTCCTGCTGGCACTCGCCTGTCAGCGGCGGCTGGTCGAGGCGGATGCCTATGTCCGTTCCGGCGAATGGGGGCGCAAGGGCATGTTCCCGCTGACCCCCTCGACCGTCGGGCGGCGCACCGGGATTGTCGGGCTGGGCAATATCGGCCATTCGATCGCCCGGCGCTGCGAGGCGTTGGGGCATGAGATCGGCTATTTCGGACGCAGCCGCAAACCCGTCGACTACCGCTTCTTCGACGATCTGGTGCGGCTTGCCGACTGGGCGGATATCCTGATCGTGGCGACTCCGGGCGGGGCAGGGACCGAGGGGCTGGTTTCGGCCGAGGTCATCCGCGCGCTCGGGCCCGAGGGCACGCTTGTCAATGTCGCCCGCGGCACCGTGGTCGACGAGGCGGCGCTGATTGCAGCCCTGCAAGGCGGCAAGCTGGGATCGGCCGGGATCGACGTCTACCTGAACGAGCCAACCCCCGACCCGGCGCTGGCGGCATTGTCGAACGTCATCCTGTATCCGCATCACGCGAGTGGCACGGTCGAGACCCGCGACCGCATGGCGCGCATGGCGCTGGACAACGTGGATGCTTTCTTTGCCGGCCAGCCGCTGCTGACGCCGGTCAACTGATCACCTGCGCCAGTTCAGGCGAAATAGTCCGGATAGAGCTGGCGCAGGTCCTCGATCTTGGCGATCGTGCGGCTCAGGTGGTCGCGCATCGCATCGACCGCACCCCCTGCCGAACGATCGGCTAGCGCATCGACGATCGCCACGTGACCGGCGATGGTCCCCTGCGCCTTGCCCTTTTCGGGCAGATGCAGGCGACGGATGCGGTCAAGATGGCCGGACCTGCCGCGCACCAGCATATGCAGCCCGCTGCGGTCGACCCCCGCGAACAGGGTCTGGTGGAACAGTTCGTCCAGTTCCTGAAACACCACCAGCTGCTCGGGATCGTCGGCGACCGCTTGCTGCATGCGGATCAGCGTGCGCGAGCGGTTCACCACCGTCGCATTATCCGTGTCCGCAAGCCTGCGCACGACCTCGGTTTCCAGCGCCACGCGCAGGAAATGCGCCTCGTGGATCTGGGGAATGTCGATCCGCGTCACAACCGTGCGCGACTGGGGATAGATGCGGACCAGACCTTCCTGCTTGAGAAGCTGCATCGCTTCGCGGATCGGTGTCTGGCTGACCTCATAGGTCTCGGTCAGGTCGGACCGCGTCAGCGTGGTGTCCGGCGGCAATTGCAGCGAGATGATCCGTCGCCGCAGGTCGTCATAGACACGCTGAACCGTTCCGCCTGCGAGCGTCCCCGCATGAGGTTCGGAAAAGCCGAAGGTCGAGGCGAGCGAAGAGTTCATGACGTGATCCTTTGCAACAAAATTCTAGGCGAGGACAGGCTGATATACAAGAATTCAAATAGCCGTTGATATAGGAGAGCAACTAAAATATTAGTATGAATGAGGAGCGCGCCATCATGATTCTGGCGCGGAAGGAGGGAAAATGGCAGCCAAGACACCCAGCGAGCTTCGTTCTGCCCGGTGGTTTGCGCCCGACGACCTGCGCAGCTTCGGGCACCGCTCGCGCATGATGCAGCTCGGCTATTCCGAGGCGGATTTCCGGGACAAACCGGTCATCGGGATCCTGAATACCTGGTCGGAACTGAACACCTGCCATTCGCATTTCCGCGAACGCGCCAAGGATGTCGCGCGCGGCGTGCTGCAAGGGGGCGGCCTGCCGGTCGAGATGCCCTCGCTTTCCGTGGACGAAAGCTTCACCAAGCCGACCTCGATGCTTTATCGCAACATGCTGGCGATGGAGACCGAAGAGATGATCCGCAGTCACCCGCTGGACGGTGTGGTGCTGATGGGCGGTTGTGACAAGACCACGCCGGGGCTGGTCATGGGCGCGATTTCGGCCGGTGTGCCGATGATCTATCTGCCTGCGGGACCGATGCTGCGCGGCAATTACGCGGGCAAGATCCTTGGCTCGGGCTCGGACGCCTGGAAATACTGGGACGAACGCCGCGCCGGGAACATCTCGGACAAGGAATGGCAGGGGGTCGAAGGCGGCATCGCGCGTTCGGCAGGGGTCTGCATGACGATGGGCACGGCCTCGACCATGACGGCGATCGCCGACGCGATGGGGATCACGCTACCTGGCGCGTCCTCGATCCCGGCGGTGGACAGCAACCACCAACGCATGGGCGCCGATTGCGGACGCCGCATCGTGGATATGGTGTGGGAAGACCTGACGCCCGACCGGATCATTACCGAGGCCGCATGCCGCAACGCCGCGGTGGTGGCGATGGCGACGGGCTGTTCGACCAATGCCGTCGTCCACCTGATCGCGATGGCGCGGCGCGCAGGCGTCGACCTGACGCTGGATGACCTTGATGCGCTGGGACGCATCACGCCGCTGATCGCCAATGTCCGGCCCGCGGGCAAGGACTACCTGATGGAAGATTTCTATTATGCGGGCGGCCTGCGCGCGCTGATGAAGCAGATCGAGGATCGGCTGGAACTGTCCTGCTTGACCGTCACGGGCAAGACCATGGGCGAGAACCTGGAAGGCGCGCAGGTCTATAACGACGACGTCATCCGGCCCCTGTCGAACCCGGTCTATGCCGAAGGCTCGCTTGCGGTCTTGCGGGGCAACCTGTGCCCGGATGGCGCGGTCATCAAGCCCGCTGCCTGCGACCCGAAATACCATGTCCATCAGGGACCCGCGCTGGTCTTTGACAGCTACCCCGAGATGAAGAAGGCGATCGACGACGAGCATCTGGACGTGACGCCCGACACGGTGATGGTCCTGCGCAATGCCGGGCCGCAAGGCGGGCCGGGCTTTCCCGAATGGGGAATGCTGCCGATCCCCAAGGCCCTGATCAAGCAGGGGCACCGCGACATGCTGCGGATTTCGGACGCGCGGATGTCGGGGACGTCATATGGCGCCTGCGTGCTGCACGTCGCTCCGGAAAGCTATGTCGGCGGGCCTCTGGCGCTGCTGCGGACTGGCGATATCGTGCGGCTGGACCTGCCTAACCGGACCCTCGACATGTTGGTGCCCGAGGATGAGCTGGCCACGCGCCGTGCCGCCTGGCAGGCGCCCGAGCCGCGCTTCGACCGCGGCTACGGCTGGATGTTCCAGCGCCACGTCACGCAGGCCGACCAGGGCTGCGACTTCGACTTCCTGCAATCGGATTTCGGCCGCACTGCCGGCGAACCCGACATTTTCTGAGGATCCCATGACAGAGCACAGCCTTTCGGACGCGACCCGCGCGAAACTGAAGAAAGTCTCGACCGCCTCGGTCGCGACGGCACTGTTCAAGCGTGGCCTGCGCAACCAGTTCATCCAGGGCGTCGGCCCGGTCTCGCCCAAGGACGAGAACATGGTCGGCCCGGCCTTCACGCTGCGCTATATCCCCGCGCGCGAGGACCGCAACCCGATCACCGTGTTCCGCAATCCCGATCACCCGCAGCGCGTCGCGATCGAGACTTGCCCGGCGGGACATGTGCTGGTGATGGACGGGCGCAAGGATGCACGCGCGGCGACCGCCGGCTCGATCCTGATCACCCGGCTGGCGCTGCGCGGTGCGGCGGGTGTCGTTACCGATGCGGGGATGCGCGACGCGGAAGGTATCGGCAAGCTGGACATGCCGGCCTATTTCGCCAAATCCTCGGCGCCCACGAACCTGACCCTGCACGAGGCGCTGGACATCAATGTCCCGATTTCCTGCGGTGACGCGCCGGTCTTTCCGGGCGATGTGATCGTTGGCGACAAGGACGGCGTGATGGTGATCCCCGCGCATCTGGCCGACGAGATCGCCGATGAATGCACCGGCATGGAAAGCTTTGAGGATTTCGTGCTGGAGCAGGTGAAGGATGGCGCCGCGATCATCGGCCTTTATCCCTGCACCAAGGACGAAAACCAGAAGAAATACGAAGAGTGGCGCGCCCGGACCGGCCGGTAACGTCGGGCGCCCTGACCGGGCCGCAGCCTTCCCTGGCGGCCCGGTCATCAGGCCGGACCGAAGGGTTGGACAGGTACCGGAGGCCTCCGGACCGGCCCCTTGCTTGGCGGATTTCGCCAGACGCTTTCCCGCTCAGACAAGAAACGTCGCAGAACCGTTAATTGAAATATTAGCGTTCATGCGTATAAGATAAATGCAGCAGTCCGGGGAATCACACGGTTGAGGAGCCGCCCCCGGCGCCAATCGCCCCGCAGCCGGGGCCCATAGGGAGGAATAGCATGACCATCCACAAGGCCGCCTTCTGGCTTTCGGGCACGATCCTTGCCGCGGGCCTCAGCCCCGCCTTCGCCCAGCAGGGCAATGATGTCACCGTGGTCCTGGCCGAAACCGTCGATGTCGTCGAACCCTGCATGGCCGCCCGCCAGGACGTGGGCCGAGTCATCTCGGAAAACGTGAACGAGATGCTGGTCGAGTTCGATTACGTGAATGGCGGGCTGAAGCCGCGCCTTGCGACCGAATGGAGCCAGGTCGACAACGACACCTGGGAATTCAAGCTGCGGCCCGGCGTCAAATGGCATGACGGCACCCCCCTGACGGCCAAGGACGTCCAGTTCACCATCGAGCGGAACAAGAACCCGAAGCTGTCCTGCGAGACCGGAGGCAAGTATTTCGGCGGGACTGAGTTCAGCTTTGAAATTCCCGACGACAACACCATCCGCATCACCACCAACCCGCCGCAACCGATCCTGCCGCTGCTGATGACAGTGATGCCGGTGCAGTCGGCGGCGACCACGCCCCCGGACGAATTCGACCGCAAGCCCGTGGGTACCGGTCCTTATGTCTTCAGCGACTGGCAGGTCGGGCAATCGATCACCGTAAGCCGCAATCCCGATTACTGGGGCGAGCAGCCGCAGGTCGAGAAGGCGACGTATCTGTTCCGTTCCGACAGTGCCGTCGCTGCTGCGATGGTCGAGGCGGGAGAGGCCGATATCGTGCCCTCGATCGCGCTGCAGGATGCGAACAACAAGGAAACCGATTTCTCCTATCCGAACTCGGAAACCACCTCGCTGCGCATCGATACCCGCGTCGCGCCGACCAATGACCGCCGCATCCGCGAGGCGATGAACCTTGCCATCGACCGCGAGGCGATGGTGGGCACGCTGTTCCCGGCGGATGCCCAGATCGCGACGCACTTGGTTGTGCCGACGACCATCGGCTACAACCCCGACGTTCCGGTCTGGCCCTTCGATCCCGAGAAGGCCAAGGAACTGGTGGCCGAGGCCAAGGCCGACGGCGTTCCGGTCGACACCCAGATCCGCATCATCGGCCGCAACGGGCAATACCCGAACGCGACCGAGGCGATGGAAGCGATCATGGCGATGCTTCAGGATGTCGGCCTGAACGTGAAACTCGACATGTATGATGTCTCGGTCTGGAACAACTACTTCGTCTCGCCCTTCGTTGCCGATGCCGGCCCGACCCTGACCCAGTCCCAGCATGACAACGCGACCGGTGACCCGGTGTTTACCGCCTTCGTGAAATATGCCTCGGAAGGCAGCCACTCGATGCTGCGCGACCCGGCCGTCGACGAGCTGATCGCCAAGGCCACCGCGGCCACCGGGGAGGAACGGACGAAGCTGTGGCAGGAGCTTTTCGCCAAGGTGAACACCGACATCATCGCGGACATTCCAATGTTCCACATGGTCGGCTTCACCCGCGTCTCGCCGCGCCTCGACTTCAAGCCGACCATCGCGACCAACTCGGAACTGCAGCTTTCGCAGATCAAGTTCAAGTGACGCATCTGCGGGCCGGGGGCTTTCCCGGCCCGCATCTTTGACAAGAGGATCCCATGCCCAGATTTGACCGCGCCGCGTTGCTGAGCTTTGCCGAAACCCTGCTGATCCGGGGCGGGATGGAGGCAGACAAGGCCTCCGCCACCGCCGAAGTGCTGGTCGAGGGCGACATGATCGGCCACGAAACCCACGGTCTGCAACTGATGCACTGGTATCTGGAATGCCTTGCGGATGGCAGCCTGAACGGCAAGGGCAGCTATGAGGTCGTGGCCGACAAGGGCGCTGGTTTCGTCTGGGACGGCCGGCTTCTGCCCGGTGCCTGGCTGATGTCGCAGGCGATCGAGCAGGCAATGGAGCGGGTTGGTGACCACGGCATCGTCGGCGCCGCGATCCGCAACTCGCATCATACCTGCGCGCTTTCAGCCTATATGCGCAAGGCGACCGATCGGGGATTGATCGTGCAGATCTCGGTTTCGAACCCGGCCGCGGCACGGGTGGCGCCCTATGGTGGGACCAAGCCTGTGCTGACGCCCAACCCGCTTGCCATGGGGTTCCCGACCTCGGGAGATCCGATCCTGGTCGATGTCTCGGCCTCGATCACGACGACGACGATGACGCAGCTTATGGCCAAGCGGGGCGAGCGCTACCCCGAAAAATGGGGGCTGACCGCCGATGGCGAGCCAACCGACGACCCGCGCGAGATTACCGAGCACGGCGGCACCATGATGCCGCTGGGTGGCGCGCTGAAAGGGCACAAAGGCTATGGGATGGCGCTGATCGTCGATCTGCTGGGGCAGGGGCTATCGGGCAAGGGGCGGGCCAATACCGCCCAACCCGGGCCGCTGGCGCAAAGCGCCTTCATCCAGGTGATCGACCCGGACTTCTTCGCGGGGCTTGGCGCATTTACCGAGCAATCGGATTGGCTGGCCGAGGCTTGCCGCAGCAATCCCCCTGCGCCCTGGAACAAGGGGCCGGTCCGGGTGCCGGGTGATAGTGCCACGCGCAAGCGGGCCGAGGCGCTGCGGGACGGCGTGCCCGTTGCCGAGAATGACATCGCGCGCATGGCCCGCCACGCCGAGCGGCTTGGCGTTCCGCTTCCGCAGGCGCTGTCCGCCTGAAGGAACCAACATAATCGAACCGGCCCCCGCATCCTGCGGGGGCCGTGTCGTTTTCAGACCACCTTCATCGAGATTTCCGCGACACCGGCGACCCGGCCGGTGATGAAATCGCCCCGAACCACGGGGCTGACGCCCGCCGGCGTCCCGGCAAATATCACGTCGCCCGGCTGCAATTCGAACAGCCGCGACAGGTACGAGATCATTTCCGGCACCTTCCAGATCATCTGGTTCAGGTCGCCGCGCTGCCGCGTCTCGCCGTTCACCTCGACTTCGACAGAGCCTTCGGCCGGATGCCCGACCTCGGAAACCGGATGAAGGGCCGAGCAGGGCGCAGAGGCTTCGAAGGATTTCGCGGTCTCCCACGGGCGTCCCATCTTTTTCGAAACCGCCTGCAAATCGCGCCGCGTCATGTCCAGGCCCACGCCATAGCCGAAGACGCAGTCCAGCGCCTTGTCCAGCGGGATGTCCGTGCCGCCAGATTTCAGCGCGACGACCAACTCGATCTCGTGGTGAACGTCACTGGATTCGGTCGGATAGGGGAAGTCCCCGCCCGGAGGGACAATGGCGTCGGGGTTCTTCTGGAAGAAGAAAGGAGGCTCGCGGTCGGGATCGTGCCCCATCTCGATCGCGTGTTCCGCAAAGTTCCGTCCCACGCAATAGATGCGGCGCACGGGAAAAAGCTTGTCGCTGCCGGCAACCGGAATCGTGGGCGTCGGGGCGGGTGCGAATACATAGTCACCAACCGTTGTCATGTCGTTCATCATCTTGCTCCTGCGTAATATTCAATGCGTTTCTCTGCCCGTTCCACGATCGACGACAGCACCATCGCCGCCGCGAAAAGGACGAAGGTCAATGCCCAGAAGCGCTCCATATCGAAGCTTCTGGAGTAAAGTTCGAAAAGCTCGCCATAGCCGATCACGGCGACCAGGATCTGGCCGATCACCACGCCCTTGACGCCGCGGATCAACCCGATGCGGATGCCGGCCAGGATCTCGGGCAGGGCCGACAGGAAGACGATCTTGCGCATGATCGTCGCGGGGGACGCGCCATAGGATGCCGCCATCTCGATCAGCGAGGGCGGGATCTGCATCACACCTGCCCGCGTGTCCAGCACGATGATCCAGACCGCGAACAGGAAGACGGTGACGACGATGGTCGTCTCTCCCATGCCGAACAGGATCATCAGCACAGGCACCAGCGCCGAGAGCGGTGCGCTGACAAACATGTTGACCCAAAGACCAAGGATATTGTCGATGATCTTCACCCGGCCCATCAACATGCCCACCGGCACGCCCACCGCGATGGCCAGCGCCATTCCGATCGTGAACGAACGTATGGTGATGACTGTGGCCTTTTGCCACGATACGGTCTGGACCAGATCGATGCCCGCACCAAGGATTGCGCTGATGGGCGGCATCAGGAAGACAAGGTCCAAGCGCCCGACAATTTCCCAGACCAGCGCCCAGACCAGAAGCGAGGCCATCATCGGAATGCGGAAACCCAAGATGGTCATGCTGCTTCACTCCGCATAGTGGCGCAGGCCCTGCCAGATTTCCTCGACCGCGTCGAGATAGCGGGGGTCACGACGGATATCGTCGGGATCCGCGGTGCGGTCGATGCGGGGGTCGATGATGTTGGAAACCCGCCCTGGCCGGGGTGACAGCAGGATGATGCGGTCCGAGACATAGACCGCTTCTTCGATCGAATGGGTGACGAAGATGAAGGTCTTGCCCTCCAGTTCGACCAGCCGCAGCAGATCTTCCTGGAACTTGCGCCGGTTCTGCTCGTCCACCGCCGAGAACGGTTCGTCCAGCAGCAGCACATCGGCATTCACGGCAAAGGCGCGGGCAATGCCGACACGTTGGCGCATCCCCCCGGACAACTCGTGCGGATAGCGGTCCTCGAAACCTTGCAGGCCGACCTGCTCGATATAGTTGCGCGCGATCCGGTTCCGTTCGGCCTGCGCCACGCCCTTCAGCTCCAACCCGAAGGCGACGTTGCGCAGAACCGTGGCCCAGGGCATCAGGGCAAAATCCTGAAAGACGAAGGCGCGTTCCGGCCCCGGCCCGGTCACGGCGCGGTCATTGATGACGATCCGCCCCGATGTTGCCGGAACCAGACCCGCGATGATCTTCAGCAGCGTGGTCTTGCCGCAGCCTGATGGCCCGAGCAGGGTCGTCAGCTTGCCACGTTCAAATTGCAGGTCGATGTCACGCAGGGCTTCGACCGCGCCATAACGCTTGCAAATTCCTTCGACCCTGACGACCGGATCTCGGGTTTCGACCAGTGCAGGGTCGAATGCTTCGGGGGCGGGGGCGGCGACAGCCATCCTATTTCCTCCTCTTTTCGGGGCGCAGGACGTTCGTCTCGACATATTGCAGGCCCGCGAGCGTCAGCGTTGAGGCCGCGATGATCGCTGCGACCGAGGCATACATGTGGGCATAATTGGCCACCGAGCGGTGGTAGGTGATCAGGTCGCCGATCCCCGTGGGCGTGATGAGCAGTTCGGCCAACATCACCCCGATGAAACCGGCGGCCACCCCAAGCCGCAAACCAGCGAAAAGCACGGGTGCGGCATCGGGGATGATGATCTTGAAGATCTGCTGTCGCCTGTTGCCCTGAAAGGATCGGCACATGTCGATCAGTGACGGATTGACGTGCCGCACGGCTTTGTAGGAGTTCAGCACGATCACTGGCAGCGCCAGCATGATGACCGCCAGCGTCTTCGACGTCAGACCGATGCCATAGATGAACGTCACCAGCGGAACCAGCGCGGCCATCGGCGCGGCCTGCAGGACAATGAAGACGGGGGCGAGCAGCCATTCCAGCCTGTCGGAAAGTCCCATCCCGATCCCAAGCGCGATCCCAAGCACGGCCGAAATGGCGACGCCCATGACCAGGGGCTGAAGCGTCAGGAAGAAGGCATAGGGCAGCGTGCCGTCCAGCATCATCTCGACAAAGGCGGCAAGCGTGTCGAGGAAGGTCGGAAAGGCAAAGCTGATCGGGATGCGGCCCGCGATCTCCCATGCGCCGAACAGACAGGCCAGCGACAGTACAACCCAGAAGGAACGCCGGTTCTCGGCGAAAAGACGCAGCGCCTCGCGCGGGGTGACCGCCGGGGCGGCCACCTTGCTTTCCTCGGTCATCACGCTCATCTCACTGTGTCCCGGTGCGGGCCAGGACCGCGTTCAGAACGGACAGATCCCAGAAATCCTCGACCTTCAAACTTGCCGGATCGCCCTGCAAGGCGCCCGATACCGTATAGAAGGCGAAATCGTTCCGGGCTGCTTCCTCGCCCCCGCCATTCAAAGGCATGGCATCCTTCATGCCCGCATAGAATGGCTCGATCTCGGCCACCATTTCGGGGGTGGCGTCGGGCAGCAGGGCATATTTCTCGCGCAGCTTCAGCGGCGCGGCGGGATCGGCCGCAATCTCGCGCCAGGTCGTCACGATTGCTTCGACCAGGACCTCTGCCTCTTTCGCATGGTCCTTGAGATAGTCGGTATTGGCAAACAGCGCCTCGTCCGTGGCCGAGATGTCGCCTAGCGGAAGAAAGGCGAAGCGGTCCGGGGCCTCTGCCTCAAGCACGCGCTTGCCCGAGGAGTCGACGATAGAGGCCTTGATATTGCCCTGCAGCAGCGCGCCGGTCCGCACCTCGGCCCCCGGAACATAGGTGATGTTGGAATATTTGATGCCCTTTTCCGCAGCGAGCAGCTGCATGATCGCCTCGGTCCCCGATCCGCGCGAATGGACCGCGACCTCTTGCCCGTCAAGATCGGCCCATTCCTTGTAGAACTCGGTGTTCACGACAGGATACATCTGCAGCTCGCTCAGCTGCATGAAGATGCGGATCGGCGCCTTGACCTTCTGCAGCAGGGCATATGGTCCACCGATCCCGATATCGGCCTGCCCGCTGACCACGGCCTGGGCTGCAATATCTTCGCTTTTCAGAAAGACCGGCTCGATTTCGACGCCCTGTTCTTTCGCGCGTTCCAGCGCGATCAGCAGGCCCAGCGTCTCGATTGTGGCAATGTCGCCAAAGGCGACGCGCATCGGTTCGGACTGTGCTGCGCCTGGAAGCGCGACTGTCATTCCCAGTGCGGCGATGACGGCGAGAGGCCGCATCTTGTCGGCAAGATATCCCATCTTCTCCTCCCATCAATCGGGCTCCCTCCAGCCCAATTAAAACCAATGCTGAACTTGATTCTGCATTGAGTCAACATTGTCGTGGGATTTGTGATCCAGCCAAGTGCTGTGTTAATTCTAACATGCAGATTAATAGTAATTAATCTATGTTTGACATCCTCTCAGCCTGTAAGCGATAATAAACCAATTGCAAATTGGTTTCAAAAATGAAGCAGATTGACGAGACTCAGCCCCTTGAACGGCTGCGCACCTTTCTAGAGACGGCCGATCTGGGCGAAGACGGTCGCTTGCCGCCCGAACGCGAACTGGCCGAAGCCCTGGGAATGGGGCGCGCGGTTCTGCGCAAGGCGCTGGCGACGTTGCAGGCGCAGGGTGTCCTGTGGCGTCATGTCGGAAAGGGCACCTTCATGGGCGACCGGCCCATTGGCACCCAGGCCGATATCAACGCGCTTGTCCAGGGCACGAACCCGATGGAGGTGATGGCGGCCCGAATCGCCTTTGAACCCGAGATCGCGCGGCTGGCTGCCGGAAACGCCACCGCCGCGCAGCTGTCGGAATTGCGGAGTTGCGCCCAGAAATGCCGCGCTGCGACCAGCTGGCGTCAATACGAACATTGGGACAACCGCCTGCACCGCAACCTGGGCGAGGCCGCGCAGAACACCTTGCTGCTGGGTTTGCTGGATACGCTGACCGCCGTCCGGCGCGCAATCACCTGGAGCAGGCGGCGAAGTCATCCCGACCGTCCGCCGCGGGATCATCACAGCTTTGGCGAACATGACGTGATCGTGGATGCGGTCGCCGCGCGGGACGGGCCCGCGGCGGCGGATGCGATGCGGCGGCATTTGCGCACGGTGGAACAGAAACTGCGCGAAAGCCTTGGGTGCTGAGGGACCGAAGGCATCGGCCCCCGCAAGACCGGGTCAGCCGAGGCCCAGCTTGCCGCGCAGCGTCGACAGGTCTTCGGCCAGGGTATTGACCTTGGCGGACAGGACGTTCCGGTCGGCGTCGGTCAGTTCCTCATACGAAACATAGCCGCCTTCGGCGGTACGATATTTGGTCAGGACATCGTCCACCGCCTTGAAGTTTCCATCGACCTTCTGGACGAAGTCGGCGTCTTTCTCGACCAGCGGGCGCAGCAGAGTGTAGATCTTCTGAGCGCCTTCGAAGTTCGCGTCGAAATCCCACAGGTCGGTACGGCTGTAGCGGTCCTCCTCGCCCGAGATCTTGGTGGCCGCGACCTCTTCCATCAGGACGGCCGCGCCGCCCACGACCACTTCCGGCGGGAAGGTCAGGTCGTTGATGCGCTGGTCCAGCGTCTTGACGTCGGCCAGAAGGCGGTCGGCATATTCGTCCAGCCCCTCGGTCGAGCCCTTTTCCCAAAGCCCGTATTCAAGCCGGTGGAAGCCGGTAAAGGCGGGGTCCTGCTCGGCCTTTTCATAGTCGTCGGCGCGGGCATCGATCGAGACGTCAAGGTCCGAGAACAGCTCGGCGATCGGTTCGATCCGTTCATAGCTGGTGCGGGTCGCGGCAAAAAGCGACTTGGCCTTGTCGACATCCCCTGCCTTGACCGCGCCCGTGAACGCCTCGACATCCGTGACGAGCTTCGCGGTATTTTCGGCCACGAAGATCTTGTACTCGGACAGCGGCCCGACAAGATCCAGCGAGGGGTCGGCGGCAAGGGCTACATGCCCCCAGCCGCCAAGCGCCAGGGCAATGGCAGTCGTCTTCAGAAAGTTTCCGGTCATGGTCACGCTCCCCGTGTCTTCCGGTTCGATTGGCGGCTTGGCGGTTCAGACCCGCCTGGCTTCAGAAATCAGGCCCGCGCCAAGGTAATCCTCGGCCCCCGCGACGCCGGGCGGGGCGAAGAAATAGCCGCCGCCGACGGGCTTCACGTATTCTTCAAGCGGTTCGCCGTTCAGGCGTTCCTGCACGGTGATGAATCCCCGACGCAGGTCAGCCTGGTAGCAGATGAACAGCAGCCCTTGATCAAGCTGACCGTTCATCACCGCGCCGCGGGTATAGTTGAAGGGTCGCCGCAGGATCTGGTTCTGTGCGCTGTCCTTGGCACGCGGATTGGCCAGCCGGATATGGGCGTCCATCGCCGTCCATTGGCCGTCGGGATCGGCCGCATAATCGGGCAGGTGATGCTCGGTCGCGTCGGGGCCGCCATCCAGCGGGGCGCCGCTGATCTTGGAACGGCCAAAGATCCGCTCCTGCTCAGACAGGGGCGTGCGGTCCCAGCGTTCGACGAAATTGCGGATGATGCGGACCGCCTGATAGCTGCCGCCCCTGGCCCAGCCCGGCTCTGACGGGTCCGAGACCCAGACCAGTCGATCCATCAAGTCTGCATCGGTTGAGTCCGGATTGGCCGAACCGTCGCGGAAGCCCAGGAAGTTGCGCGCACTTGGGGTCGAACCATCCGGCGCCGGCGTCACCGGGGGTACCGAACCTTCGATCATCCAGCGCAGGACGAGGAACTCGGACATGTTCTTCAGCACGTCGCGCAGCGCGTGGACATTGGTGTCCTGCACGTTGGCACAGAATTGCAACGAGATGTCGCCGTGGCATTCCGCAGCGTTCAGCGCGTCATTCGGGAATTGGACCATCCGCTCAAGCCGCGCCGGTTTCAGGGACTGCAACTCGGGCAGTTTCTCGAAAAAGGAGGCTCCAAAACCCAGGGTGATGGTCAGATTGTCGGGCGCGATGACCGGGCCCAGCAGCCCGGAATCGGTCGGGGGCAGCTTCGGGTCACGCTGCGGAACCTCGCCACCCTGTGTCAGGAAAGCCGCGCGTTCGGTCAGCAGGCGCAGCATCCGTTCGATATCGTCCAGTGAACCCGCGACCACGTCGAAAGCGGCGATGATCCCGGTCGCAGGACGCGGCGTCGTGATCCCGGCCTGGTGGGGGCCGTGAAATGCCACGCGGCGCGCAGCGACCTCGGCCTCTTGCGCGGGGGCGTCGACGACCTGCGGTGTAGCGGCCGGGGCAGGCGTTTCGGCATGGGCCGCGACCGCTAATCCCACCGGTGCAAGGCCAAGGCCCAATAGGACGTTCCTGCGGCTGGTGCCGGGGTGCATGGGGCATTTCGACATGTCAGTTCATCCCGATCACGGGTTTCAAGCGCGCCAGGTTGTCAGCCAGGCGCGAGAAGTCGTTGGCCAGCGCGGTGCGCGCATCCGCCGGCACATCGCCATAAGCGGCGCCCTTGGCCTGCAGCGTGGCAAGCGCGTCGCGGCTGTCCTGCAATGCCTTGGCGATGTCCTTGTCCAAGGCGGGGTCGACGGCGCCGGCCACCTGGCCCAGCAGACCCGCCAGCTTGCCGATCCCGTCGAGACTGGCCTGAAGTTCATCCGCGTCGTTTCCGGCATAGGCGTTGTCGCCTTGCGGGATCTGGCCGGTCGCGATCTGCTCGGCCATGTCGCCGGGCAATGAGATCAGCAGTTGCGGATCAAGCGGCGTTTCCTGAAGCCGCTGTGCGAGCGCGGTCAAGTCCGCGACCAGCCGGTCGGCCACGGGCTGCAGCCCATCGGTGCTGTTCTGGTCGAAAAGTCCGTATTCAATGCGGTGATAGCCGGTAAAGGCGGGATCCTTTTCGCGCCCCTCAAGATAGGCGGCGCGGGGATCGATCGCGTTTTCCAGGTCGGACAGCCGATAAGCCAGCGGCTCGATCCGACGATAGGGCAGGCGGGCCTGCCGCCAGGCATCCTGCGCCGCGGCAAGGTCGCCCGCGGCAATGGCGTCGCGCAGGGTCTCGGCCGATTTCACGGCCTGCTTGCCTTGCATGACAAGATAGACGCGGTACTCCGAAAGCGGCCCCAGGAACTTGCGCAGCGTCACCTCGGAAGCCGCGGCGCTTGCTTCGTCCGAGGCGGTGACGACCAGCTTGCCGCGTGGGTTCGACAACAGGCCGCAGGTCATCTCGTATTCGCCGGGCGCAAGGTCCGCCGACAGCGAGGTGCGGAAGCCGGGGGCGATGTTCTCGCGCTCCGCCACGACCATCACGCCATTCAGGATTTCCCATTCGATGGGGCGGTCAGAGCTGTTCACGATCTCGAAGCTGCGGCGACCGCCGGGCAAGGTAATCTCGTTCGGCTGGCAGCTTTGGGCGTCGACGGTGACAACCTGATCCGCCGTGCCGCCGCGTGTGGTGGCTTGCTGCGAGGCATACCAGAAGGCGGCCCCACCAAGGATGACCAGCCCCCCGGCGCCGGCGATGGCCAGATAGATGGCGCGTGACGGGCTGCTCATTTCGAGACCTCCATCCCTGAACGCAGGGGCGGCGCCGAGGCGGGGCGCAGAAACAGCGTCAGAGTGACGGCCAGGAAGCCCGCCCAGGCGATGAATTCGCTGAGCGAGGGCGCGTCGCGATAGCCGATCAGGCCGGACAGGATGCTGCCGACAAGGCCGGTTTCGGGCAAAGTGCCGCTCAGGTCATAGACTGGCGACTGCAACGCGTTCCACAGGCCGGCCTCGTGCAGTGCCCGCAGCGCGCCTGAAAACAGTCCCGCCGCGACGAAAAGGATGAAGATACCGGTCCAGCGGAAGAACCTGCGCAGGTCGATCCTGAGCGCTCCGGCATAGATGGCCCATCCCGCGCCCAGCGAGACGAGAAGTCCCAGCGCGGCCCCGATTGGCGCAGCCGCGTCGCGGCTTTGCTGGAAGATCGCAAGCAGGAAGAAAACCGACTCGAGCCCTTCGCGCGCCACGGCCAGAAAGACCATCCCGATCAGGCCCCAGGTGGCCATGCTGCCCTTGTGCTTCAGGGCCTCGTCCACGGAATGCTGCAGCTCAGCCTTGATCGAGCGCGCGGCGCGGCGCATCCAGAAGACCATTCCGACCAGCACCGTGACGGCGATCAGCGCGATCACGGCCTCGATCAGCTCCTGCGTTCTTTGCGGAAAACTGGCGCTGGCCAGTTGCAGGCCGGCGCCAACGAAAAGCGAAACGGCGACAGCCAGAAGCACGCCAAGCCAGATGGCGGGCAGCCAGCCCCGGCGGCCGGTCTGGCGCAGATAGCCGGCAATGATGCCGACGATCAGGGCCGCCTCCAGCCCCTCGCGCAGCATGATCAGAAACGGTGCTAGCATCCCCCGGTCCCAGTTCTTGTCGTGGTGCGGGTCCGTCGCAGGGAAGCTGCGCCAGAAGGGCATCGCGGCGTTGATCTCGCGCCAGACTGGCGCCTTTTCGCAGATGAAACCTGTCGCCCCGCGAATGTCAATCCAGACGGAAACTGTCAGACGCACGATGGCTTGATGCACCCCTGAGGGGGCCTTTCGGAAGGTGGCGTTAAGCCCGCCCGACTCGGGCACGCAAAGGGCCGCAGATCAAGGCAGTGCAGGCAGGATGCGGCCTGCGCAAGGGCCGAAACCGATCCGATAGCCATCCCCTTGGGCATGGGCGAAAAGGTCGATCTCATCCCCGTCCTGAATGAAGCAGCGACTTTCCCCGTTCACAAGGATCGGGTTCTGTCCGTTTTCGGTCATTTCCAGCAGGGCGCCGCGGGCATTCCGCTCGGGGCCGGAAATTGTGCCGCTGCCCAGCAGATCACCGACGCGCATCGGGCAGCCCGAGCCGGTATGATGGGCGAGTTGCTGCGCGCTTGAGTAATACATCTGCGCGTAATTGGTCTGCGCCGTATCCTGACCGTTCATTCGCCAGCCGACGGTCAGATCATAGAATCCCGGCCGCGCCTCGTGCAGATAGGGTAGCAGCGGGTTGCTGCGTGGCGCGCCGGGACATCGGAACGGCTCCAGCGCGGCCTGCGTCACGATCCACGGGCTGATCGTGGTCGCGAAGGCCTTGGACTGGAACGGTCCCAACGGCTGGTATTCCCAAGTCTGGATGTCGCGCG
Source organism: Paracoccus broussonetiae (assembly GCF_031854425.1). Classification (NCBI taxonomy): domain Bacteria; kingdom Pseudomonadati; phylum Pseudomonadota; class Alphaproteobacteria; order Rhodobacterales; family Paracoccaceae; genus Paracoccus; species Paracoccus broussonetiae. The sequence goes on from NZ_JAVRQI010000020.1 coordinate 23,762, forward strand.
CTGACCAGTCATTCAACAGGACATAGCCGAAGATCATCTGCTCGGCGCGCTCGACATCCACCCTTTCCCCCATGGCGCTGTCGGCGCCGATTATGGCACCCAGTTCCAGCTCAAGATCCAGGCGGCGCGAGGGGCCCCATTCAGGTCCGTGATCGCCCAGGATCTGACCCATCGGCCGCCTGATCGGCGTCCCGGAGACCACCACGGATGAGGCACGCCCGTTATAGCCGATGGGCATATGCGTCCATTGCGCGGGCAGCGCGTTCGCGGCCCCGCGAAACATCGCGCCGACATTGAAGGCGTGGTGGCGAGAAGCGTAGAAGTCGGTGAACTCGCTGACCTTGATCGGCAAATGCAGCCGGGCGGCGGTCATCGGGACAAGGGGCAGGCGCGCATCGCCGCCCTCGGCCAGCAATTCGGTCAGAAGGCTGCGGGTATGGTCCCAGGTCGCCCGGCCCAAGGCCATGAAATCGTTCAGCTGCGGCTGCGCGAACGCCCTGCCAGTTTCCAACACGCCGCTATCTTCGCAGGCGGCAAGATCAAGGATCATGTCTCCAATCGCGACACCGCAGCGTCGCGCCGTGCCGTCCGTGGAGAAGACGCCATAGGGAAGGTTCTGGATCGGGAATTCGCATCCCGCCCTGTTTGCCGAGGCAACCCAGCTTTTGGCCAGACCGGTCATGCGCCCCCCGTGATCCCTGTTTCCGCATTCCTAGCAGATTTCGTTTCACTGGCAACGATCATGCCAGGATCCACCATTGGGGAACATTCCTGGCCGGGACCGGTTGTCTTGCCGGGCGGACGGCGACCGCCTTGCGAGGCACGGAGCAGGATCATGGCCCCCCGTTCGTTCTGGAAAGGCTATCTCAAGCTGTCGCTGGTGACCTGTCCGGTCTCGATGATGCCCGCCACAACCGAGAACGAAAAAGTGCGCTTCCACACGCTGAATGCGCGCACCGGGCATCGTGTCGTCAGCCGCTATGTCGATGCCGTGACGGGCAAACCAGTCGCGCCCGAGGATGAGGTCAAGGGTTATGCCAGGGGCGAGGACGACTATATCCTGCTGGAAGATGACGAGATCGAGGCCGTTGGCCTGGAAAGCACGCGCACGATCGATATCGACATGTTCGTCCCGTCCGACAGCATCGAATGGATCTGGTATGACCGTCCGCACTATCTGACCCCAGCCGACAATATGGGAGAGGAGGCGTTCTCGGTGATCCGGGATGCAATGGCGGCGACGCGCATGGTCGGGATCTCGCGTCTTGTGCTGTATCGCCGCGAACGCGCCGTCATGCTTGAGCCGCGTGGCAAGGGGATCATCCTTTGGACCCTGCGCTATGGTGACGAGGTGCGGGACGAGGCGGATTATTTCGCGGGGATCGGCAAGGCAAAGCCCGATGCCGCCGCCATGAAGCTGGTCACGCGTCTGATTGGCGAACGCAGCAAGGACTGGACTCCAGAAATGGTTCACGACCCAGTTCAAGAGAACCTGCTTGCCCTGATCGCGAACCGGAAAAAGGGACGCAAACAGAAGAAAGCCGCAGGCGCGAAAGTCCAGGAAACATCAGGAAACGTCGTCAACATCATGGATGCGCTGAAAAAAAGCCTTGCGGCAGAGGGCAAGGGGAAGGCTCGTTAGCCCGGATTCTTGGCCTTGCGCCCCGCGCCCGGCAGGACCACCGCCTCGGACCTGAAACCGTCCCAGGGATCCGACGACAGGGCAGCAAGCCGCGTCGGCATGTTCTCGACCGTGAAGTAGTTCGGGCGGATGTCCGGACCAAGCTCATCCCAAGCCAAAGGGGCAGAAACCGGCGCGCCTTCGCGGGCACGCGTCGAATAGGCCGCCACGGCCGTCGCGCCGCGCTGGTTGCGCAGATAATCGACCAGGATCTTGCCGCGCCGCCGGGACTTGGCAATGGTGGCGACGAAGCGATCGGGCGCGTCCGCGGCCATCGCCTCGGCCATGGCCTTGGTGAAGGCCTTGACGGCAGGCCAGTCCGCCGCCGGTTTCAACGGGGCGACGACGTGCAGGCCCTTGCCGCCCGAAGTCTTGACGAAGCTGGCAAGGCCCGCGTCCTGCATCCGCTGCCGCACCTCTTGCGCCGTATCAACGATGGTCGGCCAATCGACGCCTTCGCCTGGGTCGAGGTCCATGATGATCGTGTCGGGGCGCTCCCAATCCGCGATGGTCGAGCCCCAAGGGTGGATCTCAAGCGTCGCGGACTGGACCAGCGCGATCATCCCGTCGAGGTCGCTGATGCTGATGAGCGGCTGGCCGGACTTGTCGCGGGGATCCTTGACCAGGTCGATTTTGGGGTTCAGCCCCTTCCACGCGTGCTTTTGAAAGAACTGTTCGCCCGTGATCCCGTTCGGACAGCGCAGCAGCGCAAGCGCGCGACCGGTGACAAAGGGCGCGATGTGGCGCCAGACCTGCGCATAGTAATCGGCCAGCCCTTCCTTGGTGACGCCCGTTTCGGGCCAATAAAGGCGGTCAGGATGGGTCAGAGCTACCGTACGTTTTTGCGCAGCGCCGGGCTTCACGGCTGATTTCGGGCTTTCGCGCATGACGCTTTCCGCCTCCTTGTCTTCTCGCAGTCCCCGGAATGAGGCATGGCGCAGATGCCCGTCCGCGGTCCAGGCGCGAAATTCCACCTCGGCCACCAGATCGGGACGGACGAAGACGGCGCCGCGTGTTTCGTCCGCTGTCAGCTTGCCATCGAAGTCCGGAGCAGGCTGGCGCATCTGGTCAAGTCGCGCGAACAGATCTTCGGCTACGGTGCGGCTGAAGCCGGTTCCGACGCGGCCGGCATGGTGCAGTGCACCATCCTCGTAGACGCCCAGGATCAGCGAACCGATCGCCTTGCGCGAGGTGGTCGAGGGCACGAAGCCGCCGATGACGAATTCCTGCCGGGCCGAGCATTTCGACTTGACCCAAGATCGCCCGCGTCCCGCCCGATAGGGAGAATTGCGCAGCTTTGACACCACCCCCTCAAGGCTGAGACGGCAGGCATGGCGCAGGACCATGCTGCCGCTGGCCTCGAAATGCTCGCTGAAGCGCAAGATCGCCTGGGTTCCGGGCAGCAGGGGGCGCAGAAGATCCTTGCGGTCGACCAGAGGAACGGATTGCAGGTCGAAACCGTCAAGATACATCAGATCAAAGACATAAAGGCGAAACCTGTCGCTTCGCCCGGCGCTGAGATCGGCCTGCAGCGCCGAGAAATCCGACGCGCCGCTGTCATTTTCGACGACAAGTTCGGTGTCAAGGATGGCGCTTCCGACCGGCAGATCCCGCAAGGCCTCGACCAAGGGCTTGCCGAAGCGCTCGGTCCAGTCCAGACCGCTGCGCGTCAGCAGCTTGACCCGCCCCGCCTCGATCCGGGCCTGCAGGCGGTAGCCGTCGAACTTGATTTCGTGCAACCAGCGATCATCCGCGGGGGCCGAGGTGACCAGTGTCGCCAACATCGGCTGGATGAACGCAGGCATCGAAGCCCTTTTCGCGCCCTTGATTTGGGTCAGGTCGGTTGTCGACGACTCTGGCAGGGCAGAGTTGCGCGCCGGCTTGCGCTTCAAGGGCGGGGTGTCGCGGGCAACTTCGGCCAAATCGCGACCGGTCTTGGCCGATTCCGGGCGCTCTGCAAGGATATCCGGGCCGTCGGGGCGGGCAAAGTCGTCGTCGCCCTTGATAAGCAGCCAGTTCTCGCGCTTTTCGCCGGGCTTGTGCTGCATGCGCACAAGATGCCAGCGTCCACGCAGCTTTTCGCCCTGCAGTTCGAATTCCAGATGCCCCTTGGCATAGGCCTTTTCGGGATCTCCCAGGGGCTTCCACTCCCCCTTGTCCCAGACAATGACGGTTCCGCCGCCATACTGGCCCTTCGGAATGGTGCCCTCGAAATCGCCATAGTCCAGCGGGTGATCCTCGACATGGACCGCCAGGCGCTTTTCGCCCGGATCCAGGCTGGGTCCCCTGGTCACGGCCCAGCTTTTCAGGACACCCTGCATCTCCAGCCGAAAATCATAATGCAGACGTGTCGCATCGTGTTTCTGGATGACGAAGCTGTGGCCATGCTTGCGGGTCTTTGCGCCCTTCGGTTCCGAGGTCGCCTTGAAGTCTCGCTTGCTGCGATAGGCTTCCAGCGCCATGACCTAGCCCGACTTCCGGCGCGTTCCGGTGCTGGCAGGCTTGCGCGCGGGCTTGGCGGCCATCCCCGCGCTTTCGCGCAGCGCCGCCATCAGGTCGACAACCTTGCCGGCGCGGTTGGGCTGTTTGCGCGCGATCTTGCGCCCCTCGGCCTTGGCCTTGACCAGATCGGCAAGCGCGCCTTCATATCGATCTTCGAAGGCGGTGGGATCGAAGCTGCCTTTCTTGGTGTCGATGATGTGGCGGGCCAGATCCAGCATCTCGCCCTTGATCTTCAGGTCAGGGATGTCATGGAACGCCTCGACGGCCGAGCGGACCTCGTAGTCGAAGTTCAACGTATTGGCGATCATGCCATCGTCATGGGCGCGGATCAGGACGGTCCGTACCCGACGAAACAGGACCGTCTGGGCCAGGGCGGCGACACCCTTCCGGCGCATTCCGTCGCGGATCAGCGCGAAGGCCTCGGCCGCGGTTTGCTGAGCCGGGCTCAGATAATAGGGCTTGTCGAAATAGACCTTGTCGATCTCGCCACATCCGACAAAGGCTGAAACGGCCAGCGTCTTGTCGCTGTCGGGCACGGCGGCGGCGATTTCGTCGGGCTCAAGGATGACGTAATCGTCCGGGCTGATCTCATACCCCTTGACCTGGTCGTCGCGTTCAACCGGCTTGCCGTTGTCGCTGTCGACGAACTCCCGCCGGACGCGATGCCCTGTCGCACGGTTGATGGTGTGAAAGGCGATCCGGTCCGAGGTCGATGCCGCCGTGTAAAGCGCCACCGGACAGGTCAGTTCGGCGACTTGCAGGATACCCTTCCAATTGGCGCGGGGTGCCATACCGATCCTCGCTGGGACGAGTGGGAGTGTCGGTCGCTCAACCTTTCAGCGCCCCGATTGTTCCGGCTGACAGTCAGCCAAGCCGCTTGATCATTGCCATTGCGGCCTGCGGGTTATGTGCCTTGTGGCCGCTGATCACGAACAGAAAGACGTCGCGTGGCGCCCCCGGCTTTGGCGTTGCGACGTAGTCCAGACCCTCGGGGACGCCACCATCGGCCCAAATTCGGGCGCGTTCCGTCCACGCATCCAGTTGGGCCGACGTGTAGCCCAATGGCTCGCTTTCCGTCGTTCCCATGATCCGGGCATAGATGAAGGATGCGGTCGGATCCGCGATCTGGGGAAACTCTCCATCGGCCGAAATAATCGCCGCCACATCATGCGCCCGCACCAGATCCAGAAACTCGGGGTGGCGAAAGCTGTCATGGCGAACTTCGACCGCGTGGCGCAGATGCATTCCTTCGACCGTTTTGGGAAGCAGTTTCAGGAAAGCTTCGAAATCCTCGGGATCGAACTTCTTTGTCGCCATGAATTGCCAGTTGATCGGTCCCAGCTTGTTTCCAAGCCTTGCGATGCCGCCGGTAACGAAACGCTCGATGGACTCGCCGGATTCAGCCAGAACCTTGCGGTTGGTGGCGAAACGAGGTGCCTTCAGCGCAAAGACGAAATCGTCTGGCGTTTCGTCATGCCATTTCTGGTAACTGTCCGGGCTTTGGCTGCGGTAATATGTCCCGTTCACCTCGATCGCAGTCAGGTGGCGGCTGGCATATTCCAGTTCGCGTTTCTGGGGCAGGTCGTCCGGATAGAAACTTCCCCGCCATGGTTCAAATGTCCATCCACCGATTCCGATCCGGATTTTCCCGCCTCCAGTATTTTTCATTCCGCCCTCATATTTTCAGCAAAGGTTGGTGCAGAAAGAACACATCGGCATCCGGATTCCTGCTGTCAAAGCCGATGGATGTGTCGCCGCAATGCACGAGCGATGACACAGAAAGAATGAATATTAAAATTAATGAAATCAAGATTAATGGCTTGCGAAGACTTGGCTATGGCGGAAACGCGCCAAACGCGCTCGCGCCAGGGTGTAGTTGACGTAACGGAAGCGCGAGCGGACGTGATGTCGAACCATCCAGCGAACTGTCGCCTTTAAGGCGCATTCTGAAAAGGATTGTCCAATGCCCTATGTTACAGCAATGCCGGACGCCACCATCGACCTGACGGCGGACACTCCCGTCGTTTCCCTGGGCGATAACCTGGTCCTGAACGACCTGAGCGCATCACAGGAATTCGATCTTTACGACATTCAGGAAACCTCTGGCGCGACGGTCGATCCCGGCGACCAATTCGATGCCGTGCAAAGCGACGGAACCCCCGTCGTGAGTGGACAATATGCGGGCGATGCGACGATCTCGACCGCATCCTCGACCGTCAACGTGCTCGGCGCTCTGGGCGTCAACCTTGGCAGCCTGACCCTCGATGTAAACTCGATCTCGGGCGAGATGATGATCGATGGCTCCGGCAACGCCTATTTCGTTTCCGACGATCCGCTTGACGAAGACCACATGCAGGTGACGGTGAACTTTGCGCTGTTGGGCATCAACACACCTTCGATCACCGTTCCGATTTCCGGTCTGGCCGATGCGTTGGCGGCGAACCCGCTTCTGGCAGGAATCATCGGTCCGGTGACCACAGCTGCGACCAATGCCGTGCAGGGCATCCTGGATACCGCAATTGTCAACGTCGACTACGACCCGGACGCCACTTTGACACTGGCGGATGATCAGGTCTTCTGCTTTGTCGCCGGCACGATGATCCAGACCGAGACGGGTCCGGTCGCGGTCGAGACGCTGGTGGCGGGCGACATGGTGCTGACACGGGATCGCGGCTATCAACCCATCCTGTGGGTCGGCAGCGTCCGTCTGGCCGATGCGTCGCTGCGCCGCAATCCCCGCCTGCGCCCGATCCGGATCAAGGCCGGGGCGCTGGGTATGGGTACGCCCGAGGCTGATCTGCTGGTCTCGCCACAGCACCGCGTCCTTGTCCGCTCGAAGATCGCGGTAAAGATGTTCGGCACCAGTGAGGTGCTGATCGCGGCCAAGCAGCTTCTTCAGGTCGACGGCATCGATTACGCCGATGACGTGAACGAGGTCCTGTATGTCCACTTCACCTTTGACCGCCACGAGGTCGTACTGTCGAACGGCGCGGAGACCGAAAGTTTCTATACCGGTGAACAGGCGCTGAAATCCGTGGACAAGGCTGCGCGGGAAGAGATCTTTTCCTTGTTCCCGATGCTGAGGGACCCGGCTTTCGTGCCTGAACCGGCGCGCCTTGTTCCCTCGGGGCGGCGTTCGCGCAAGATGGTCACGCGCCACGTTCAGCACGGTCGCGAACTGGTCGGCTGAGGTTTGGGGCTGATGGGACGGGCCGCGATTGCGGCCCGTTTTTCGTCGTCTTGTCAGGTGGCTGCCGGTCCCTCGGCACGCAGCACGCAGCGGAAGCTGAGATGGCTGGTCGATGTGTCCACCGCCTCGGCGTGGCGCGCGGCGGGGCGATAGCGGCGGCAATAGTTCGGTGCGCAAAGATGCGAGCCGCCCTTGATGACGCGGCGCGGAATGCGGATCGCCGGTTGCAGGGGGTCGAAGCTGCCGTCCATCGCGGCGCCGCGGGGGTTTTCGGGGATGCAGCAAGCCTTTGCGGCGTCGGCTGGGTGCTTGCTGGAAAACCAGTCCTGCGTCCATTCCCAGCAATTGCCGATCATGTCCTGCAGCCCATAGCCATTGGCCGGAAAGGCCGTCACGGGCGAGGTGCGGTCAAAGCCGTCCAGGGACAGGTTCTCGACCGGGAAATTGCCCTGCCAGGTATTGGCCATCTGGCGCCCCTCGGGGTTGAGTTCGTCCCCCCAGGCGAACTCAGCGCCATCAAGCCCCGCGCGCGCCGCAAATTCCCATTCTGCCTCGGTCGGAAGATCCTTGCCCGCCCAGGCGGCATAGGCCAGCGCGTCGGCATAGGCGACATGGACCACCGGATGGTCGTCCAGCCCGTGGATATGGCTGCCTTTGCCATAGGGGTGCCGCCAATCCGCGCCCTTCATGAAGTTCCACCATTGCGACCAGTCGCGCAGGTCGGTGATGCCGGGCCGGGGCAGAAAGACCAGCGAACCCGCATAAAGCATCTCGGGCAGGGCGCCCGGATATTGCTTTGGGTCGGGCCTGCGCTCGGCCTGGGTGACATGGCCGGTGGCCTTTACGAAGCGCTTGAACTGCCCGTTGGTGACCGGAGTCGTGTCCATCCAGAAGCCATCGACCTTGACGCGGTGGCTGGGCGCTTCTTCGGGGTAATGGTCGTCAGACCCCATGCGGAAGGTTCCGCCCGGCACCCAGGTCATGCCCCGTTGCGCCCGCTCGGCCTTGCCGTCGGGGCGGGTCGCGGCGGAACGGGTTGCGGTCTGGTCGTTCATCCGTTTCTCCTTTTGGCCGGGCGGGCGGCTGTCATGCCCGGCGCCGGTCAGTCTGCATCTTTTGCATCGCGCTTGGCAATCGCGGGCAGATCGGTCGCTTTACCAAGGGTTCAGCGGCGGAAGTGCCGGGGCGCTTTCCGCTTTTCGCCGGTGCAGCAGGTCGTGCCGCGCGGCACGCAATGCCTCGGCCAAGGCCCGTCTGGAGGCGTCCGAGGGATGGGTCCGTGTTCCCTCCGGTCCCCAGATCTCACGGTCGGCCAGGGTCAGGGCGTCAGCAACGCCCGCGGGGGTGCCAGTTGCCCCGATGCGGTCAAGCCAGTCGGCCAGGGCGGCGCGGATCGCGCCCGGATCACCCCGACGCGTCTGGCGGCGCAGGCGGTGGAACACCACAGGCTCCGACCGGGACAGGCGGACCAGCGCTGCCCGCGCGGGACGCCGCCCCAGCCATAGCAGGGCCAGGACCAACGCGCCAATGCCCGCGGCCCAGCTGAGCGCCCGCAGTCTTGGATCAGGGGTGCCGGGCGGATGCCAGCCGGGCGGCGCCGGGATCGAGAAGGAGATGCCCTTTGCTGTCGCGCTTTCGACCTGCGCGGCAGGGCTGTTCCACCAGTCCAGCCGGACCTCGGGCAAGGTATAATCCCCCGGTGCCTCGGCGACATAGGTGATGCTTTCGACACGCCGCGCGATGTCGGGCCCGCCCCTTTGGCCCGGCTCGTCCGAAAGCTCGGGTTCTCGGGGATAGGCGCGCAGGCCGGGAGGAGGATCGCCGCCCAGCAGCGCGGGCAGCAGCATGGACTGCGTTCCCTGCGCCTCGATCGTCAGCGTCCGGGTCACGGCCGAGCCGGGGCGGGCATCGTCGCCGGGCCCCTCGACGGTCTGGGTCATCGTCAGCGCATCCGCGGCAACAAAGGGCGACAGTCCCTCGGCCCCCTTCGGAACGCTGGCCGTGAACGAGATCGCGGGAACTTCAACCGTGGCCGGTACGGGCTGGTTGGTCTGCGGATCGGCATAGGTCAGCGTGATCTGGTGGGGTTCCAGCGCGTAATCGGCGGCGCGCTGCGCGGTGATCTCATAGATGCGCGAGACGACAGTCCATGTCTGCCCGCCGATACGGCGTGATGCCGGCCGCGCGGCATTCGCGGGCGTGCGCGTAATTGCATCCGCAATCTGCATGTCCGGCCAGTCCGGCGGCTGCACCAGATAGTTGGGGGTCAGTACGCTTAGCGTGATCCGCAGGGGCGTGCCCACCGTGACCCCATCGGTCGGATCAAGCGTCACTTCGACCTGCGGCGCATCGGCCGCATCCTGGGCAAAGGCCGAAGGGGCCAGAAACGTCAGCAGAAGCATGGCCAGAAGGATGCGCGGCAACCTCATTCCTGGCCTCCGGACGAGGGCGTCGCGGGTGCGGCCGGGGGAGCGTTGGCGCGCGTCGCATCTTCGACCGCGAAGCGCGAACGCAGGAAGTCGGCAGGCTTGGTCTGGACCTGCTTCATCCATTGCTCGGCCGCGTCCTCCGACAATTGGGTATCGCCAGTGATGCGCATCATCTTGCCCTGGTCCCCGGTCAGATCCTCGACGGTGCCATCGGCGGCATTGTCCTTGTCGTCGGCTTGGGGATCCTCGTCCGCGCGGGTCTCGGCCAGATAGGCAATGATGCGCTTGGCGAGATCCAGGTTTTCCTGAGCTTGGCGGTCCGTTGGGTCAAGGGCGACGGTGGCGGTGAATGCGTCGACCGCGCCTTGGTAATCGCGACCATGGACCAGTGCGACACCACGGTTGAACTGGGCATCGCGGTTCTGGCTCGGCTCCAGCAGCTTCGCGGCATCCGTGTACTTGCCTGCCCGCATCAAGGCCACCGCCTTCCAGGCGGGTATGGTGAAATGCTCTGCAGCAGTGGGGAAGTCGCGCGCGGCATAGGCTCGGGCTCCCTGCTGATCGGGTGTCCAGAACAGGTCCGCAAGCGGTCCGGCGTGGGCGTCGGGGGGCGCCGCCAGCAGGGCCATCGCCGCAATCGCCCAGTGCATGGTCGTGCCGCGCCGGAACCACAGCAGAAGCAGCAGCGCGGCCGGGATGGCCAGAAGCCAGCCATCGTCCTGCAGTTGGCCCTGTTCCCCGGCCGCCCGCGCCAGGTTCGAGGATACCGCCCGGTTGACCGCGCGCAGGTCGCTGTCATCGACGGTGACGGCGACGGTCGTGACATCGGCATCCCGCGCCCAACGGTCAAGCTCGGCCCCGCCGCCGTCTGCGGCGACGACCAGAGCCACGCGGCCCGGCCCGTCCTTGGGGAAGTTCGCGATGTCGGTCGGATCGACCCCGTCGGTGACAAAAAGGACGGTGCCCGCCTGATCCTCGGTCGAAAGCAGCGTCGCGGCGAGGCGCATCGCCTCGGACGGGCGTTGTCCCGCACGCGGCATGACTCCCGGCGCCAGCCCCTCAAGAAAGCTTTGCAGAACCGTCGGATCCTCGGTCGGGGGCATGACCAGATGCGCGCTGCCGGCATAGGCGATCAGGCCGGTCCGCCCCCCGGCGCGCAGGGCGATCAGGTCCCGGATCTTCTGCTTCGCGCGTTCCAGCCGCGAGGGCGGGACATCGCCATTCGCCATCCCGTCGGACAGGTCCAGCGCAATGACCAGAGGCGCAGTCTCGGTCACGAAGGGCGAGGGGGCAGGGCGAAAGGCCGGACCCGCCGCCGCGATCGCCATCAGCGCCGCCGCGCCAAGGATCAGCTGCGCCGCGCGGGTCCGGCCCGCCTCGCCCCCGCCGATGATAAGTGCAGCCAGAAGATGGGGCGCGATTTGCGGCAGGCTTGGCCGTTCAGCGACCTCACGCCGGCGCAGACCCCACCAAAGCAGCGCCAGGACCGGCAAAGCCAGCAGCCAAAGTGGTCGCAGCAAGGTCAGGTGGGCAAGATCCTGCAGGATGTTCATGCCGCGGCCTCGTCACTTGACCCGGCTCGCGCCTTTTCGTGTTGCCCGACGGTCCGTCTGTGCCAGCCACGCCTTGCCAGCATCCAGGCATAGCCCAGCACGGTCATCAGGACGAAGGCTGCGGTCGTCCACTGACCCAAGGGCAGGCGCGGACGCCACGACACCGACTTTGCCTCGACCGGGTGCAGGGTGTCGATCTGCTCATAGATCCGGGTCAGCCCCGCCGCGTCCTCGGCCCGGTTGAACGTGCCCCCGGCGGTGGTGGCGATGGATTGCAGCGTGGCCAGGTCGACACGGTCCTGCTCATCCTTGCCATTGGGATCGCCGACTGCGATCGTGTGGATGGTGACGTTGTTCTTTGCCGCGATATCGGCGGCCTTGGCCGGAGCCATGCGAGACGAGGTGTCCGAGCCATCCGACAGCAGGATCAGCACGCGCTCGTCGACGTTACTGGCTGCGAAGGATTGGATCGCAAGGCCGATCGCGTCGCCCAGCACGGTGTTCTGGCCCGCCATGCCTGGCGAGAGCGTGGCCAGCAACTGGCGCGCTGCCGTCGTGTCGCGCGTGAACGGAACCAGCACATAGGCGGCCGAGCCAAAGGCGATCATTCCCACCCGATCATCCTTGCGCGCGGCGATGAAGCCGTCCAGCACCTGCTTGACTCCGTCCATCCGAGTGCCGCGCTGCCCGTCCGACCCGATGAAATCACCGGTTTCCATCGAACCCGAGATGTCGACGGCCAGCATGATGTCTCGCGCGGCCTCGGTCCGGGTGACGGGATCACCCAAGCGGACGGGACGGGCGATGGTGGTGATGGCCAGCGCCCAAAGCAAGGCGACGAACACGATCTGGACGGCGCGCCGGGCCGGAACTACCGCGCCTTCGCCGGTGGGCAGCCCGGCACTGACCCGTTCGAAAAACGGCAGGCGGATGGCCTGCACCCGCTGACGCCGCGGCGGCGTCAGCCACCAGACGAGGATCGGCAAGGGCAGGGCCAGAAAGGCAAGGGGGGCGTCGAATTCAAGCATGATGATGCCGGATCCAGTGCCGCGCCAATTCGGCCAGCCGTGCGCCCTGAACATCACCGGGTTGCCGCATATAGGGCGTATCGGCAAGCGAGGGCGAAAGCTCGCGGAAACCACCATGCGGCAGCTCCGGATCGGTATGGTCCAGGTAATCCGCCCAGGCTGGGCCGGTCAGCGCAGCGACATCCTTGCGCGGGAATGCGGCCAGCGCAGTTCGTCGCAACAGCAGGTCAAGCTGCGCCAGCGCCGGGACGTCACCGCGGGCCAGCGCCGGTTCGATCGCACGCAGCGCCGCCAGCGCCGCCCGCCGATAGGCATTTGCCCGGCGCCGTTGCCGCCAGCGCCAGGCGACGAACAGAAGCAGCAGTGTCACAGCGGCGGCCAGAACCCACCAGATTGGAGTCGCCGGCCACATCGACACCGCCGCCGGCTCGCGCAGCTCGTGAAGCTGCGAGATCAGCGAGACCAGGTCGTCGGCCTTCGCGGCGGGCTCGGCTGCATCGTCCGGGTTCACGACATGTCCCCCTTGACCATGGCGTCGTCGGGCAAGCTCAGGCCGCGGGGTGCGCGGCCCGACCCGAACAGACGCAGGACCTGGGGCAGGGTCTCCTCGGCCGCGGTGATCGGCAGGATGGCGGCGTCCAGCCGCTCTTGCCAAGCCAGCAGACGCCGCAGGCGTTTACCGCCGGTTTCGGCCAGGTTTTGCTGGACCTTGCGCGCCGACAGGTCCAGTTCAACCTGCAGGCGCCCGTTCCCGACCACAAGCCGCCCTTCGGCCGGCAGTTCATGGGCCATCGGGTCAAAGACCAGACCCAGCACCAGGTCGTTGTTCCGGGAAAGCCGCGACAGCGCATGGAAGGTCTCGTCATCGGCGCCGTCGAAATCCGACAGGATCACCACCAGCCAGTCATGCTTGACGATCCTTGCTGCCTGCTCAAGCGCAAGGTTCAGCATCCCCGGCGCATCGTCGACCACCGGAGCCTCGGCCGACAGCGCGGCGTTTCGCTGGGCGATCAGCGACAGCAGGCGCAGAACCGCGCCGCGGCTGCGGGCGGGACGCTGATCCTCGATCCCGCTGTCCGACAGGACAAGCCCTCCGACCCTGTCCCCTGCGGCGAGAATGCGCCAGGCGGTCAGCGCCGCCAGTTCGGCGGCCGAGACGGATTTCATGTTGAGCCGTGTGCCGAAGAACATCGCCTGTCGCTGGTCCACGACGATCAGGGCGGGGCGGTCGCGTTCCTCGCGCGTTACCCGGACATGCGGGCTGCCGGTCCGGGCGGTGACGCGCCAGTCCATGCTGCGGGGGTCATCGCCGGGCAGATAGGCGCGGATTTCTTCGAACTCCAACCCGCGACCGCGCAGGCGCGAGGCGCGCCGGCCCGACAGAACGCTGCCCACCGGCTGGCGCGGCAGAAAGTCAAAGCGCCGCGCCCGCCCCTCCAGCGCGACAAGGTGCTGCAGGGTGGTGTGAACCCGCGGGTCGCCGCCCGCCAGCTGGGGCGCCTGACCCGCTGACAGGGACGGCTTTCGCATCACTTGGCGTCCGGATAGACGCGCGACCAGTCCTTGGCCATGTCGACCAGCAGCCAGCCGCGTTCCGGGGCCGCGTCCAGCGCCTTGTCCAGCTTGCCGAAATGACTGTCGCGGTCATAGGCATATTCGCGCTCGGCATCCGTGTGATGGACAATGACGCCCAACCGCGGACCTTCGCCGGTGGTCGTATATTCCAGCATCTGGAAATCGCCATCGGAATTGCCGAAGGCCATGACCGGACGCCTGCCGATATGGCGGTCGATGCCCACCGGCTTTCCGGCACCGTCATCGATGAAGAAGATGTCGGGCTTGCGCATGAATTGCGGCTTGCCGTCGATCACTTCGTAATCCTTGGCGATCTGCGAGCCGACCACCTGCTGCGGGGGAATGCCATAGGCCTTTTCCGCCCAGGGTCGCATGAAGTCGATGCCGCCGCCCGACACGATCCAGGTCTGGAACCCGTTCGCGCGCAGGTAATCAAGCATCTCCACCATTGGGGCATAGATCATTTCGGTATAGGGGCGCTGGCTTTTGGGATGGCGCGCCTCGGCGAGCCATTTTTCAAGTATGTCGTCGAAGCCTTCGTCGGTCATCCCGGCATGGGTCGCGGCCAGAAGCTCCATCAGCCCCTTCTCGCCCGAGGAGGCCAACCCGGCCATATCGTTTTCCAGCACGTATTTGAACGGGGGCTGCTCTTTCCATTCGGGATGGCGCGGGGCCATTTCCTTGACCCGGTCGAACACGAAGAAGGCTTGGAAATAGGCCGGCTGCTCGGTCCACAGCGTGCCGTCATTGTCGAAGACGGCGATCCGATCCTCGGGCGCGATCCAGCCCGGTCCGCCCTCGGTCGTGGCGGCCTTGACGAAGTCGACGATGGCGGTCTTGGTCGCGCCGTCATTCCAGCTGGCCAGATCCTGCGCAAGGGCGGCGACGGGCAGCACCACGGCAAGGGCCGCGGCACGGGCAAGGGCAAGAATACGATCCATGTCCGGTCTCCTCAGGGAATTGCGACAAGGCGAAGCAGGTCTGCGATGACGTCGTCGGCTGGGCGGCCCGCACCCTGCGCCTCGTAACTCAGCGCGATGCGGTGGCGCAGCACGTCCGGCGCGATCGCCTGGACGTCGCCCGGCGATACGAAGTCCTGTCCCCGCAACCAGGCATAGGCGCGGGCACAGCGATCAAGGGCGATGCCGCCGCGCGGACTGGCCCCCAGCTCGATCATCCGGCCGAGGTCGTCGGACAGCTTGGCGGGTTGGCGTGTCGCGGTGATGATGTCGATGATGTAACGCTCGATCCCCTCTGCGACATGGATGTCCGCAATTTCGGCGCGCGCCGCGTCCAGCGCCGCGCGCGCGACGCCGTGCCCGTCGGACGCCTGCCCCGCAGCAGGCTCGGCGGTCGGGGCCGCGGGTGGATCCAGCGCTGCCTTCTCCTCGGATCGGACGAGGCGCAGGACATTGCGTTCATCCTGTGGGGCGGGATAGTCGACCAGCACCTTCATCAGGAAGCGGTCGGTCTGCGCTTCGGGAAGGGGATAAGTCCCTTCCTGTTCGATGGGGTTCTGAGTTGCCAGCACCATGAAGGGCGACGGCAGCGGATGGCTTGCTTCGCCCACGGTGACCTGCCGTTCTTCCATCGCCTCCAGCAGCGCGGCCTGCACCTTGGCCGGCGCGCGGTTGATCTCGTCGGCAAGAAGGATGTTGCCAAAGACCGGGCCGGGCTGGAAACGGAACTCTCCCGCGCCGTCCTTGGAAAAATAGACATCCGAACCGGTCACGTCCGCAGGCAGCAGGTCCGGCGTGAACTGGATCCGGGTGAAGTCGAAATCCAGCGCCTGCGCCATCGCCTTGACCGCGCGTGTCTTGGCAAGGCCGGGCAGGCCCTCGATCAGGACATGGCCATCGGCAAGCAGGCCGACCACCATCCGTTCCACCAAGCGTTCCTGCCCGATGACGGATTTGTTCATGGTCGCCATCAATGCCGTGAATGAGTCACGCGCAGGCATCGGGAACACCTCTGTTCTGGTTCTCGCGAAGGCGGGCAGGGGCGGGAACGCCGCCTCTGCCCGGGTTCGTCACTGGCCGCCGCCCATATTGTCCAGCGACTGCATCAGATCGGCCTGCACCTGGTCGATCGAGAAGCTGTCGGGCCGCTGTGCCGGCGGGAATTCCTTGAATGTCGCAAGGAACTTGCCCACTTCGGCACTGGCCGGAGCAACCAGGAAGGCGTGGTCGAGCAGCCAGTCGTAATAGGTGTTCGAGGTGACGTCGGCACGCTCATAGGGGTCGGCGCGCAGGTCGAACATCTTCGGCACGCGCAGTTTGGTGAAGGGTTCGGCCCAGATGGCCATCGTGCCCTTGGCGCGCTGTTCGGCAAAGACGAACTTCCAGTTTTCGTAGCGCAGGCCGACCACCTCGCCATCGTCGTTGAAATAGAAGAACTCGTTGCGGGCGCCCTCGTCCGACTTGCCGGTCAGGTAGTCGAGCTGGTTATACCCATCCAGGTGGTTCTTGTAGTCCTTGCCGGCGATGGTCGTGCCTTTCAGCAGGCGGTCCTTGATATCGGTATCGCCGGTGGCTGCCAGCAGCGTGGGGAACCAGTCCAGCCCCGAAACGATGTCATTGGCAGTCGAACCGGCTTCGATATGGCCGGGCCAGCGGATCATCGCCGGAACACGGAATGCGCCTTCCCAGTTGGTGTTCTTTTCGCTGCGGAAAGGCGTCGTGCCTGCATCCGGCCACGAGTTCTGGTGCGGCCCGTTGTCGGTCGTGTAGATAACGATCGTGTTGTCCGCGATCCCCATGTCGTCCAGCGACTTCAGCAGGGTGCCGATCACGTTGTCATGCTCGACCATCCCATCCGCATATTCGGTCAGCGCGCTCAGGCCGGGCTCGCTGCGATGTTCGGGGCGGACATGGGTGCGGAAGTGCATCCGGGTCGTGTTCATCCAGGTGAAGAATGGCTTCCCGGCATCATGCTGGCGTTTCATGAAGTCGATCGCGGCGGAAGAAGTCTCGTCGTCGATCGTCTCCATCCGCTTGCGGGTCAGCGGCCCGGTATCCTCGATCTTGCCATCGGCCGAGGACTTGATAACGCCCCGCGGTCCGAATTTCTGAGCGAAAGCCGGATCCCGCGGATAGTTGAAGTTCTCGGGCTCTTCCTCGGCGTTCAGGTGATAAAGGTTGCCAAAGAATTCGTCGAAGCCGTGCGCGGTCGGCAGGAATTCGTCGCGGTCGCCCAGGTGGTTCTTACCGAACTGGCCGGTCGCGTAACCCTCGTCCTTCAGGGCCGAGGCGATGGTCACGTCCGATGCCTGCAGCCCGGCGTTTGCCCCCGGCAGGCCGACTTTCGACAGGCCGGTGCGGAAGGTCGTCTGGCCGGTGATGAAGGTTGACCGGCCTGCCGTGCAGCTTTGCTCGGCATAGTAATCGGTAAAGATCATCCCTTCATTGGCGATGCGGTCGATATTCGGGGTGCGATACCCCATCACGCCCTTGGTATAGGCGGAAATATTGCCCTGTCCGATATCGTCACCGAAAATGACCAAGATGTTCGGCTTTGAAGTATCGGGCGCGCTTTGGGCCATCGCTAGGCCGCTTGCACAGAATGTCAGTGCGGCCGCCAGTCCGATCTTTCGTAGCATGGGTCTCTCCACTCTGAATTATCACCGCGGTCGTGCGAATATCGCACCCTTCGGTCCATCAGGATGGAAAGGCCTCTTGCTGCCCGCGTTCGGTCGGGACGCGTTCAGACGATGCATTCCCTTCACGATGGCGTCAGGGCTTCCGCCCCCGCGGAATTGACTATGAGCAGGATAGGAAGCCTCACGCAAGACCTTATCGCGCTTGGTAAAAATTCGGCGGCATTCTATTGCCTATCGCGGAAAAATGGGAATCGGTGTCCGGCCGAATCTCTCGGAGGCTCGCGTCAATGCGAGCAGTTGACGCGGTCAGTTTCATGGCACGCCATGCGGAAAGTCGGATCCAAATAGCGTTATCGCGCGCGATGTTCTTTTGCTTGACGCTTCGGCAAACCGATCACTACTAATGGGAACAGGAACGTCGGCATTTGTTGAAATGCCTGTGGTTCAACGCGATGAAGGAAGGTTCTCGATGCTGAAGCATCTGTTCATGACTTCTTCGGTTGCGATCCTGCTGATGACATCCCAGGGTCACGCCCAAACGGCACCGGCCACGACGCCGCCGCCGCCGCAGAAGCCTGCTGCAACGCCCGCTGCCGCCACCGACCCGGCCTTTACCCAGGCCGAGCTGGAGACGATGGTCGCGCCGGTCGCGCTTTATCCGGACACCCTGCTTATGCAGATCCTGGTGTCCTCGACCGAGCCGCTCGACGTGATGAAGGCGGATCAATACCTGCTCAGCAACGACGCCGATGATGCCACCCGAAAGCAATATGCCGAGTCCCAGGATTGGGATGAAAGCGTCAAGGTTCTGACCAGCGCATTTCCCGACGTGGTCGAGGATATGGCAGATCACATCGACTGGACCGAAAACATGGGCAACGCGATGCTGACGCAAAGCGATGACGTCATGAGCGCGGTGCAGACCATGCGCCGTCTTGCGGTGGACAACGGAACCCTGACCAGCGGCGATCAGCAAAAGGTGGACGTGCAACAGGCACCGGGCAGCAGCGACAGTGCGGCCCGGACGGTGGTGGTCACACCAACGGATCCGCAAAGGGTCTATGTCCCGCAATATAATCCCAGCACCGTCTATTCCAACAACCTTGGAAATATCGTCGCGACGACCGCGGTGGCTTTTGGAACTGCGGCGCTTATCAATGACATCTTCGACGATGACGATGATTGGGGTCATTATTGGGGATGTCATGACTGCGGCGGCTGGAACGGCCAGCCGATCATCCGCGACCCGAATGTCAATCTGAATGTCGACGGCAATGTCCGGATCGGCAACCGGGTCGATATTGACCGCGACAAGCTGGCCTGGAAGCCAGACCGCAACAAGGTCCAGACGGCCCGCACCCGCATCGACTCGGAGCGTCGCAACAACAACGGGCGACTGACTGCGATCAACAAGAACGCCTCGGTCCAGGACGACCTGCGCAACCGCCTGCAGGCCCGGCCCGGTCGCGGGGATCTTGGCGGCGCGCGCGCGGGCATCCCCTCGGGTGCGGCAAAGGCTCGGTTGGACCATCGGCCGGATATCGACCGAACTTCGCATTTCAGCGCGGCCGACAAGGCCAAGGCCATCAACCGGACCAAGGTGGCGCATCATCCCCAGCCGGGGGCCGGGGCCAATCGTGCCGCCGTCGCAGCGAAGAAGCCGGTCGCCCATCGGGCCCAGCACCCCAAGAAGCCCGCGGTGCACCAGGCGAGCCACAAGAAACCGACCGCGATCAAACGTCAGGCCTCGGGGTCGCGCACCAAGATGGCGTCCCAGCGCGGCCATGCCAGCCGCGGTCACCATGCGCATCGGAGGTGACATGAGCAGCCTGCGCAAGTTCCGCATCGCCACCGTCCTTGCATTCCTGCCTTTTGCGGCCCATGCCGCGCCCGAGGTCTTTGCGACCGGGCAGGACGCATTGGACGCCATGATTGCCGCCACCAAGGGACAGGACCGTGACGGCCTGCTGAAGGTCTTTGGCCCCGAGGCCGAGGATCTGATCTTTTCCGGCGACCCTGACGAGGACAAGCAGAACCGCGAACAAGTCCTGACGATGTATCAGCAGGGCTTTCGCCTGACACCCCAAGAGGACGGCTCACTGCAGATCGAATTGGGCGAGGATGACTGGCCCTTTCCGATCCCGCTGGTGAAGGGGGCGGACGGGTGGAGCTTCGATATCGCGGCGGGCCGGGATGAGGTCACCAGCCGCACCGTCGGCCTGAATGAGATTGAAGTGCTGACCCTGATGGACGCCTATGGCGACCTTCAGGCCAAGTTCCGCCTGACCGATCAGGATGGCGATGGGGTGATGGAGTTCGCGAAATCCGTGATCTCGACCAGCGAGGAACGCAGCGGTCTTTACTGGCCGGGTGGCGACAGCCCGCTGGGCGAGGCTGCGGCCCGCGCCTCACTGGACGGCTATAGCGACGGGGATGCCGATCAAGAGGCCGAGCCGTTCGACGGCTATTTCTTCCGGGTGCTCGACCAGCAGGGCGAACATGCGCCGGGCGGGGCAATGAACTATGTCATCAACGGAAATATGGTCGGCGGTCATGCCTTGCTGGCTGTTCCCGCCGAATATGGCGTGACGGGGGTGCACAGCTTCATGGTGTCCGAAAACGGCATCATTTTGCAGGCCGACCTGGGGCCGGACAGCCTGACGAAGGGGTTCGACATCGTCAGCTATGACCCCGACGATGCCTGGACCCCCGCCGAAGTGCCGGCCGAAGGAGATGACGCACCCTAGCGGGACAACCGCCAGAGCCGCCCTTCGCTGGTATCCTCGATGGCCCAGATTGCGCCATCTGCCGCGACGGCCACGTCCCGGACGCGGCCGCCGATGCTCCAGCGGTTACCTTCGGTCACACCGCCCTTGTCATCGAAAGCGAGCCTGACCAGCAGCTCGGAGGCGAGCCCGCCGACAAATGCCGACCCCTTCCATTCGGGGAACATGTCGCCCTGATAAAAGGCCATCCCGGTGGGGGCGATGATGGGGGACCAATACAGCAGCGGAGGCGTAAATTCCGGCCGGGTGGCGTGGCGCGGGATCGGCGTGCCATCGTAATTGTCCCCCTCGGAGACCTCTGGCCAACCATAGTTCTTGCCGGGTTCGATCAGGTTGACCTCATCCCCGCCAAACGGTCCCATCTCGATCGACCAGAGCTTGCCGTTGGCGTCAAAGGCCAGGCCATAGGGATTGCGGTGCCCGGTCGTCCAAGTTTGGGCGCGGACGCCGCCGCTGGCGAACTGCGGATTGTCCTCGGGCGTCGTTCCATCCAGGTTCAGCCGCAGGATCTTGCCGCGGGCCTCATCAGGGTTCTGCGCGCTTTCCGCAGTCATCCGATCCCCAAGCGCCAGGAACAGGTGCTGTCCGTCCGGGTCGAAGGCGATGACCCCGCCGGGCTGTTCGCCGCCATTGGGAGGAGTCTGCGTCCAGATTTTCCTGAAATCCTCCAGCCTTGCCCCTGTGGCGTCCTCGACCAGCCGTGCCTTGGCCAGAACCAGCATCCCGCGCTGGTCTCCGGGCTGCAGATAGGTAATGTAGAATTCGTTGCTGGACGCAAAGTCGGGGGCCAGCGCCACATCCAGCAGACCGTTCTGGCCCACGAACTCGACCTTTGGCACGTTGTCGAGCGAGGTTTTCTTGCCCTCTGGCGTGACGATGAACATGCGTCCCGGTTTTTCGGTGATCAGCATCCTTCCGTCCGGCATCATCGCGATGGCCCATGGCGTGTCGAGCGTGGCCACCGCGGTGATCGTGAAGGGCATCGGCGCTTCGACATAGGGAACTTCCCCGACATGGACCGGTGCGGCCTGTGCCATCGTCGCGGTCAGTGCGATCAGGGTCAGTCCCAGGAAGGTGTTGCGGCGGGGCGACATCGTGTTCTCCGTTCAGGTGGGGAGGAAGGCGGGTCGTCATCGGGAAGCGGTCCAGCCCATTGTTAAGCCACGCGGGCTTTGCCGCAATGCCCCGCGTCGTCCGCCGCGCAAATGCACAATGCCGAAGCAGGCCGACTTCATCGGAAGATCCGGGAAAAGCGCGCGGAAATCATTGCAAAAGCGGGAGGCCTGTCAGATGCTGCACTGCGGAATGCCGATCCGGACCATAGCGGAGCGACAGATGACCGACGCTGAACTTCCGATCAATCTTGCACTCCAGGGCGGAGGGGCGCATGGCGCGCTCGCCTGGGGCGTGCTGGACCGCCTGCTGGAGGAGCCGCGCCTGCGGATCACCGAAATCAGCGGCGCCAGCGCCGGGGCCATGAACGCGGTCGTCCTGGCCCAGGGCATGGAGGTCGGCGGGCGGCAGGGCGCACGCGACGCGCTGTCGGCGTTCTGGAAGGCGGTCAGCCGGGCCGCGCGATTTTCTCCGATCCAGCGCAGTTATTGGGACCGGGTCAGGGGCAGTTTCTCGCTGGACGCTTCGCCGGGTTACCTGATCTCGGAAACGCTCAGCCGGATCTTTTCGCCCTATCAACTCAACCCGTTCGACATCAATCCCCTGCGCGCGGTACTGAAGCAGGCAGTGGATTTCGACGCTGTCAACCGCTCGCAGGTCAGGTTGCATGTGACGGCGACGAATGTGCGCACCGGCCAACCTCGCATCTTTAGCAGCGGTGAAATCACGGTCGAGGCGGTCATGGCCTCGGCCTGCCTGCCGCTGATGTATCACGCGGTCGAAATCGACGGCGAGGCCTATTGGGATGGCGGCTTTTCGGCAAACCCGGCTTTGACGCCGCTGATCCTGGACAGCAAGGTCGTGGATGTCCTCATCGTGCAGCTCAATCCACTGCGGCGCGAGGAATTGCCCCGCACCGCGCGCGAGATCATCAACCGCATGAACGAGATCAGCTTCAACACCAGTCTTGTCAAGGAATTGCGCGCGCTGAGTACCTTGGGCCGGATGATCGACGAGGGCATCGTCACCCTGACCGAGGGCAATGACCTGCGCCTGCATCTGATCCACGGAGAAGCGGACCTGCAGGAGCTTTCGGCCTCAAGCAAGCTGAATGCCGAATGGGCCTATCTTCAGGATTTGTTCGCGCGGGGTCGTATCTGGGCCGACGACTGGCTGGCAAAGAACCTCGACCAGGTGGGCAAGCGTTCGACCTTTTCCGTCGACGAATTGATGTCGATCCCGCAAAGACCTGCGGGGCTGGCCCCGTTGCGTGACAAATGACACGAAAAAAGGGCCGGAAATGTATGATATTGCGGTGATCCTTTCCTGCCTTTGCCTGTTGATGCTGCTGGCTTTTCGCGGCGGGAACATGGTGTTGCTGGCCCCGGTCATGGCGACGCTTGCCGTCCTTGCGGCGGAACAGGGTCGACTGCTTGCAAGCTTCACCCAGATCTTCATGCCCGCAATGGGCGAGTTCATCATTTCGTTCTTTCCACTGTTCCTGCTGGGCGCGGTGTTCGGCAAACTGATGGATACGACGGGTTCGGCCCGTGCGCTGGCCCATGGCATCGTGCGCTGGCTGGGACCAGAGCGGGCGATCCTTGCGGTCGTGCTGTCCTGCGCGGTGATGACCTTTGGCGGCGTGTCGCTGTTCGTCGTGGCCTTTGCCACCTATCCGGTTGCGGTCGGGCTGTTCCGGCAGGCCGACATTCCCCGCCGGCTGATGCCTGCGACCATCGGGCTGGGCGCCTTTACGTTCACAATGTCGGCGCTGCCGGGATCCCCCTCGATCCAGAACGCGATCCCGATGCCGTTCTTCGGAACCACGCCCTTTGCCGCGCCGGGATTGGGGCTGATCGCGGCGGCGATCATGTTCCTTGGCGGTTGGCGCTGGCTGGAATGGAAGGCCGGCCGCATGTCCGAGGGTTTCGGAGCAGGCGATCCGCAAGAGGACGGCGAAGCGCGACCGAACCCGCCGCTTGTCCTTGCTGCCTTGCCTTTGGTGCTGGTGCTAATCCTGAACGCGCTGTTCACCTGGGTTCTGATCCCCCGGATGGATACCTCGTATCTGGCGCTGCCGGTCTATGGGGAGACGACGGTCGAGGATCTACGGGGGATCTGGTCGGTGATCGCGGCGCTTGGCATTTCCATCCTGACCCTTCTTGCGATGAACCTGCGGCATCGCAGGCTGGTCGTCGCCGCGCTTTATCAGGGGGCGGACGATTCACTTCAGCCGATCTTCAACACTGCAAGCCTTGTCGGTTTCGGCGCCGTGGTCGCCTCGCTGTCCGGGTTCCGGTTGATAACCGAACGAATGATGGAACTGGGGACCGAAAATATCCTGGTCTCTCTGGCACTTGCGGCCAGCTTCCTTGCCGGTCTGACCGGATCGGCCTCGGGCGGAATGTCGATCGCGCTGTCGACGCTGGGTGATAATTACCTGGCGCTGGCCGAGGCGCGGGGCGTGGCGCCCGAGCTGCTTCACCGGGTCACGACGCTGGCGACCGGCAGCCTAGACACGCTTCCCCATAACGGCGCGGTCATCACGCTGCTGACCATCTGCGGGGTGACCCATCGCCAGGCCTATGGCGCGATGGCGATGGTCTGTATTCTGTTCCCGGTATTGGCCTTGCTGGCGGTGATCCTGCTGGGTTCGGTCTTTGGCAGCTTCTGAGCCGCTATAGATCGGCGCCAAATTCCTCGATCAGATGCATGACGACCGCGCGATGCGCCTCGTCACGGCTGGCGCCGGCGGTGACCGCGGCGTTGAAGATCGCGCGCTGGCGGTCGGAGGAATTTCCGAGCGCCACGATGTCGCGGACGCGCGCGGCTGCGGGCTGGCAGTTCAGGCGGTCGGCATCTTCGGCGATCATGGCAAGCCAATCCTCGGCAATCTGGGTGAACGGCTGGATGCGCCCGGCTCCGAAATCGATCAGCCCCTCGGACAGGCCATAGCGCAGCGCGCGCCAGCGGTTCTCTCCGATCAGGAAGTTGTCATATTGGCGCCAACGCTGGTTTCGGCGCGACAGGCGCAGCAACATGCGCAGGGTGGTCTGGATCAGCGCGGCCATTGTGATCGTGTCGGAAAGACGTGGGCAGGCATCGCAGATCCGAGTTTCCAGCGTCGGAAACCGCGCCGATGGGCGCAGATCCCACCAGATCTCACTGCTGTCCTCGATGATGCCCAGATCGGTCAACGTCTGCGAAGCTCGTTCGAATTCGTGCCAGCTGGTGAAATGCGGCGGCAGGCCGGTGCGGGGATAGCCGCCAAAGACGGTCGTTCGATACGAGGCAAGGCCCGTATCCTCGCCCTGCCAAAAGGGGCTGGATGCGGAAAGTGCAAGAAGATGCGGCAGGAAGTAGCTGAACTGGTTCATCAAATCGATACGCGTCGCCGGGTCGGGCAGGCCGACATGGACATGCATCCCGCAGATCAGCATGCGCCGGGCCATGCCGCGCATCTGGTGCGACAGGCGGTGATAACGCTCCTTGTCGGTGCGGCCTTGTTCGCGCCAGTCGGCCGAGGGGTGACACGCGACCGAAATCGGGGCCAGTCCGAATTCCCCGGCGTGACGGGAGATGGCGCGGCGCAGTGTCGCCAATTGCGCCCGCGCCTCGGTGATGTCCGCCGCGACCGGGGTGCCGATCTCGATCTGGCAGCGCAGGAACTCCGGGCTGACCTGATCGCTCAACTCGGCCTTGCAGGCCTGCATCAGGGCGTCGGGCGCGTCGCTGAGATCGCCCGTCGCGGCATCGACCAGCAGATACTCTTCTTCGATGCCAAGGGTCAGGTCGGGAAGGTCGTCCATATTGCCTCCATCCGTCAGGTTCACTGGGACAAGGCAGATCAGGGCGTCTTCGTTCCCGCCGCGTCAGGCCAGCCAGTCCAGGAAACGGCGCTCTCCCTCGGCCGAAAAGCGCAGCACGCGCGAGCCGGGAAGGCGCTTTGCCCAGCCCAGATCCAGGACCCGCTGCAGGATCATCTTGCCAACGGTTCCCGCCAGATGTGGACGGCGCTCGCTCCAATCCAGGCAGGCGCGACATGGCGGCCGATTGCTGCGCGGCAGATCGTCCCGGCGCAGTCCGATCACCGCCAGCCGGTGCCAGCCTTGCTCGGTCACGTCGGGCTGGCCCGATGCCTGCGACAGCGCGCCTTCGGCGCCAAGCCGGTCGAACATGGCGACGCCCAGCTCTCCGGCAAGGTGGTCATAGCACAGGCGCGCTCGTCGCAATGCGGGATCGTTCGGCCCGGTGCGCAAGGGCGGCGCGGCGTCCGAAGAAAACACCATCAGCGCCTCAAGCAGCTGAGCGACATGCGCGCCTGCGAGACTGAAATACCTGTGTCGACCCTGGGTGCGCAGGACCAGCACGTCGGCATCGGTCAGTTGGGACAGGTGGCTGCTGGCTGTCTGGCGGGTGACGCCGGCGATGGTTGCAAGCTCGGTCGCCGTCAGCGCACGGCCATCCATCAAGGCCAGCAGCATCATGCTGCGGGCGGGATCGCCGACCAAAGCGGCAATGCGGGCAATGTCCGGACCTTCGCGCATGGTTCGATGCTAATCGAAGCATCGGGCCCGGGCAATCGGCTAGGCTGTGGGCATCAACAGGAAAGGCCAACCATGATCACCTGCATCATCACCTATGACATCGACCCGAACCGACGCGAACTTTTCGACGAATATGCCCGGAACTGGGGGCAGGCGATCCCGCGAAGCGGCGCGGATCTTTTCGGATATTTTTCCCCTCATGAGGGCTGCGCCAGCACCGCCTATGGGATCTACTCGCTTCCCTCGCTTGCCGATTACGAAGCGTATCGCGCGCGTCTGGCTGCCGACCCGCTGGGGCGCGAGAATTACGACTTTGCCCGGCGCGAGGGATTCATCCGGCGGGAGAGCAGGCTGTTCCTGCGCCGAAGCTCGGCCCCACATGGAAAGCAAGCAGCATGATCGCGGTAATCTTCGAGGTCGTCATCAAGGACGGTCACCGCGACGAGTATCTGGATTTCGCCGCCGCATTGCGACCCGAGCTTGAGCAGATCGACGGCTTCCTGTCGATCGAACGGTTCCAAAGCCTGACGACGCCCGGCAAGCTGCTGTCGCTTTCGTTCTGGAGGGACGAGGATGCGGTCGCCCGCTGGCGCGCCTTGCCGCAGCATCGTGCCGCTCAGGCGGCCGGGCGCGATCATGTGTTCCAGGACTATCGTCTGCGGGTTGCCGCCGTGCAGCGGGATTATGGCATGGCGCGGCGGGACGAAGCGCCTGAAGACAGCAGACAGGCCCATCAGGCCCACTGATCTGGTACGCAGGATTTGAAAGGGGCCGGCATTGCTGCCGGCCCCAAGGGCATCAGGCTGCGTTGGCGCGAACTGCGCCCGGCAGTTTCGACCAGTTGGCATACCAGGTGTCGAACAGCTTCAGCTGCGCTTCGGCATAGCCGCGCTGGCTGTCGGTCAGGGCGTCGTCCTCGTTGAAGTGCAGGACGTATTCCGGGTTCCCCTTCAGCACCATCATGTGCTTGAAATACAGGACCAGGTCCGGGCCTTCGTCGAACGAGGACAGGATGGCGAGCGCGGCCTCAAGCTCCAGCGCGCGCTGACGTGCCTCGACGTCGCCCTGTGCGGCAGCCTTGCTCAGCGCCACCAGATGCAGCACCTCGCGCGGCAGCACGCAGCCGATGCCGGTGATCGCGCCGCTGGCGCCGCAATTGACGTAGCCGTGGAAGACGCAGGTATCGACGCCGACCATCAGTGCGACTTCATCATCGCGGCTGGTGATGTTTTCGGCTGCATAGCGCAGATCGTCCGGCCCGCCGAATTCCTTGAAACCGACAAGGTTCGGATGTTCGGCGCGCAGGGCGAAGAACAGGTCGGCACGCGTGGCGAAGCCGTAATAGGGGCTGTTATAGATGACCGCAGGCAGGTCCGGCGCCGCAGCAAGCACGGCCTTGAAGTGGTTGCGCTGCGCCGTGATCGACGGGCCACGCGACAGAACGCGCGGGATCACCATCAGGCCCTGTGCGCCGACTTTCTGGGCATGGGCGGCCAGAGCGACAGCCTTGGCCGTATTGATCGCGCCAGTTCCGACGATCACCGGAACGCCAGCGGCAACCAGGCGGGCAACGCCTTCCATCCGCTCTTCGTCCGAGATCAGCGGCCAGTCGCCCATCGAACCGCAATAGATCACCGCCGACATCCCGGTGGCGATCAGTTCCTTGCCCTTGCGGACCAGCGCATCGAAGTCGGGACGGCGATCCGCGGTGCAGGGGGTCATCAGCGCCGGCATGCAGCCGGAAAAGATCTGGGCGTTCATCAGGGACTCCTGTTGGCTATGGCATCGAACGGCGGCAGGGCGCGACAATGCGTCCCGAATCGCTTCCGGTCGACTGTTAGAATACCGTTTGTATTTTTTATGTCGACAACTTTTCGGCGCATGCGGAAACTCGGCGCATCCCTGCCATTGATGGGGTCAAAGAGAGATCTGTTGGCGTCGGTCGCGCGAGAACATCTGCTGGATCTGCAGCACGATCTGGTCGGCATGCTGCTTGGCCAACCGGTCCGCGGTGGCAATGTCACGCGCCTCGATTGCGCCGATGATGTCCTGGTGCTCGTCGACGAAACGCTGGGGCAAGCGATCGTTATAGGATGAGTAATAGATCCGCAGGATCCGGCGTCCCTCGTCCAGCAGGCGGCAGAACAGCCCTGTATAATAGGGGTTGCGCCCGGCCTCGGCGATGGCTGCGTGGAATTCTCGGTTGGTGGCGATCATGGCCAGAGCATCCTGGGCGTCGACCGCGGCAGCGAACTCGGCCTGGCGCGCGCGGATGATCTCAAGATCCGAGGCGCTGCGATACTCGGCCGCCAGCCGTGTCGTCACCCGATACATCAGCGTCAACGCATCGAAGAATGTGTGCAGGTTCAAGACATCGATATTCGACACCACGGTCGAGCGGTTCGGCAGCGTCGTGACCAGCCCCTCGCCGGCCAGCCTGACCAATGCCTCGCGGATGGGTGTGCGCGACATCGACAGGCGCTCGGCCAGCTGGATCTCGTCGATCGGGCTGCCCGGAGGCAGCACCAATCCCAGAATGTCGTCGCGCAGGATGTCGTAGACCAGCTTGGCGCCTTCGCCGCGCTTGCGTTCGGAAAGGGCGCTCGATGCGGGTTTCTTTGTCATTTTGGGCACTTTCATGGCGACGAATATGCTGGTCGAAAACTGGCTAAACCAAGGTCGCAGCCGCTAGCGCGCGCCCCAGCTGTCCGTCAAGCGATATCCTTCGGGCCAGGGGTCCGAGGGGTCCAGCATGTGTTGGTGAATTCCCGTGATCCAGCCCCGGCCCGAGATTTCGGGAAGGATCGCCGGGGTGTCCCCGACCGAGGTGGTGCCAAGGATCCGGCCGCCGAAGGTCGATCCGATCAGCGACACCGTGGTCAGGCGGTCGTCCAAGCCCATCTGGCCCCGCGCGTGCAGCACCGCCATGCGGGCCGAAAGCGCGGTCCCGGTGGGCGAGCGGTCGACCTTACCCGGCTGGATCGCGACCGCCGCGCCGGCGCGCAGATCGTTTCCGTCGCGCTGGACCGGCCCCGCGAACAGGCAGAACGAGAAATGCCGCCAGTCGGGCAGCGTCGGGTGGCGGAAGGACAGGGCCTTGTTCGCCGCATCCGTGATACGCACGCCAAGCCGGGCAATGTCATGGGCTTCATCAGCCTGCAAGGAAAAGCCCATCGCGGCCGCGTCGACGATGACAAAGCTGTCGCCGCCAAAGGCCGTGTCCACGGTCAGCGTTCCCAGGCCCTCGACCTCAAGCGCCTGGTCCAGCGGCCCGGCGAAGCTGGGCAGGTTCTGGACAAAAATCCGCTCGGCCTTGCCATTGTGGCACTCGGCGCGGACCCGAACCAGACCACCGGGCGCTTCAAGAACCAGATGCGTCTCGGGCTCCTGCATCGGGATCAGGCCGCCATCGAGCAGCACGGTCGATACGCAGATCGAGTTCGAGCCGGACATGGGCGGAGTGTCCTCGGGCTCCATGATGATGAAGGCGGCATCGGCCTCGGGGTGGCGGGGGGGAACCAGCAGGTTCACGTGCCGAAAGACGCCGCCGCGCGGCTCGTTCAGAACAAAGTTGCGCAGGCGCCCGTCGCGGGCGATCCACCGGCTCTGTTCCCACACCGTTTCTCCGGGAGGGGGCATGACGCCGCCCACGATGACGTCGCCGACTTCGCCTTCTGCATGAGCAGAGATAACGTGGATTGTCTTTGTACTGCGCATGGTTGCTGTTTCTTCCTAGAAAGATTCAAATGAATTTCCGCGATGCCCGCCAAGCCATTCTGGCGGTCCCGCAGGCGCCCGTCCTGTCAGGGCGGCCGCCGCGCAATCGGCCATGCTGCCAAAGCGGATGGCGCGGCCGGACAAGCCGGGTCCGTAATGGGCGTATTTGCCGGAGTTGGTCATGACGGTCCGGGCGGCGGGGGGAAAGACCGGCTCGGTGATCGAGCACCAGCACAGATCCGGGATCACCTGCACGCCAGCCGTCTCAAGCCGCTCCAGCGCCCCGTCAAGGCGGAGTTCCTCGATGATCTGGCGTCCGGCGGTGACGATGACCGGGATCGACGGACGATCTCCGTCCAGCGCCATCGCCAATGCGCGGCATTCCGTGGCCGAGGCATGGGGACTGCCGATGGCGATCAGGTCCACGTCCTGCGGCCCCTTATTCAGCAGGTTCCATGCCCGCGCCAGATCCTCGGGACCGATGTGGTACTGGTCCGCATCGGCGGCAACAGGGCCGGCCTCGGGCGTGACACCGTCGATATGCAGCATGGGCGCGGCGGAAGTGGTGCCAAAGGCCGCGCAAAGCGCCTTCAGATCGTCGGACGTCGGAGACAGCGCCGCAAGTCCTCGCAAAAGCGGGATACGGTCAGGAGAGGTCAGCCCGGCCAGATAGCCCAGCAGCGGCCAGATTGCGTCGTCATGGTCCGGGGGCGGCGCGATGTCGATCACGCGGCGGGGCAGGCGGCCTTCGTCCAGATAGACGCCCGTCAGCGGCGCGCGCCCGGTGACCGCCATGCACAGGTCCAGAAAGTCTGGATGCTTGGGCGAACGCGCGCCCAGCACGCTATTGGCATAGACGACTGCGTTCGACTCGGCCCATGCGATGGGTTCGGCAAGTCCGGGCCGATCCTCCAGCAGATAGGGTGCGCAGGTAAAGCTGGGCCGGCAACCCATGCGGACATAGGCATCCGCCAGCCGCGAGGCCTGGTTGCCAAAAACCGGCGGGACGCCTTGTTCGTGCCAATGCTGTCGGTCGACCGAAATAGCGTTGATCGTGGTGGGGACCCGGACCCTTGCTCCCAACTCGTCCATCTTTTCGGCGAAGATCAGGTTCGCCGGATGGGCCAGAATGCAGCCGTCGATATGCCCTCGGGAAATGTCGGTCAGCCGCGTTGCACCCTGCTGCCGCGCCATTGCGCAAATGATGCGCATGGAAAGCGCCGCCGCCTTGCCGTCGCGCCCGTCAAGGATGGCGCGGTCATCCTCGGTCAGGCTCAGTGAGGTATCGCGCGGCGCCAGGACGGGCATGCGGGTTCCGTCCGCGACGATTTCCCCTTCGCGGATCGACAGCCGGGGCTGCGCAGCCAGCCGGGCAAAGTCGCCCTCGGCAACACGCAGGACCGGAAAGCTGCGCCCGAACATCTCGGCCCCGATCAGGCTGCCGAGCGTCAGGATGTCCTCGGGTTCGGAAAAGATCAGCGCAGCCGGGGCATTGCCCTTCAACAGCAGGTCCAGCACCACGCCAGAGCCGGAGCAAGAGCCCCGGCTGGTCGGCATCATCACCACCGCGCCCGCAAGGCAGGCACCGTGCAGTGGATGATGCGCATCGATCACGCGCGCGGTCGCCGGGTCCACCCCGCCCCAGAAGCTGAGCCCCTCGGTCATCGCGAGGACGGGCCCCTCGGCATTGCCGGGCAGGATGGACAGGGCCGCGGTCATTTCACGACGAAGCCATGCGCAAAGGGATCGCGCTCGTCGATAAAGATGGTGTTGTAGCCGGTCATCCGCGCCCAGCCCGCGATCGAGGGGATGATTGCGGGACGGCCCGCCACGGTGGTCTCGGCCTCGACCCGGCCCTTGAAGATCGAGCCGATGATGGATTCGTGCCAGAACTCGTCCCCGGCCTTCAGCTTGCCCTTGGCGGCCAACTGCGCCATCCGGGCCGAGGTGCCGGTCCCGCAGGGGCTGCGGTCGATGGCCTTTTCGCCATAGAACACAGCGTTGCGGGCATGGGCCCCTTCGACCGTCGGTGCGCCGGTCCATTGGATATGGGACAGGCCGTTGATCTCGGGATGCTCGGGATGGACGAATTCGTATTTCGCGTTCAGCGCCGCGCGCAGCTTCGGCGACCAGCCGACCAGTTCGGTTGCGGTGTGATCTGCCATGTCGCGGAAGTTCTTCTGCGGCTCGACGATGGCGTAGAAATTGCCGCCATAGGCCACGTCGACGACAATCTCGCCCAGCCCCTCGACCTCGGCTGTCAGGCCCTCGGCGTAAAGGAAGCCGGGGACGTTGGTCAGGCGGACTTCCTCGACGAAGCGGCCTTCCTGGCGATAGGTGATGTCGACCTTGCCCGCGGGTGCGTCGATCGACAGCTTACCCGGTTCGCGCGGCTGGATCAGCCCGTTCTCGATTCCCATGGTGATGGTGCCGATGGTGCCATGGCCGCACATCGGCAGGCAGCCCGAGGTCTCGATGAACAGGACCGCGACGTCGCAATCGGGTCGGGTCGGCGGATAGAGGATGCTGCCCGACATCATGTCATGGCCGCGCGGCTCGAACATCAGGCCGGTGCGGACCCAATCGAATTCGCGCAGGAAATGGGCACGCCGCTCCAGCATGTTCGCCCCTTCAAGGCGGGGGCCGCCCCCCGAGACAAGGCGGACGGGGTTGCCGCAAGTATGCCCGTCGATGCAGGAGAAGGTATGGGTCGTCATGGCTTAGAACCTTTGGGGCGAGAAGGGGGTAAGGTCGATGGCGGGGGCGCGGCCCGTCACCAGATCGGCAACAAGGCGCGCGGTCCCGGTGGATTGGGTCTTGCCCAGGTGGCCATGCCCGAAGGCATAGATCACGCGCGGGGTGGCGCGGGCGCGGCCGATCACGGGCAAGCTGTCGGGAAGCGAGGGGCGGAAGCCCATCCATTTCACGCCGCCTTCGGTCCGAAGCGCGGGCAGGAAGGTTTTCGCCTTGGCCAGCATCGCATCGGAGCGCTTGAAGTTCGGAGGCAGGTCCAGCCCGCCCAGCTCCACCGCGCCGCCGACGCGGATGCCGGTCGAAAGGTTCGTGACGACGAAGCCGTGACCGCCGAAGGTGATTTGGGTGCGCAGGTCCAGCGCGCCGGGCGGCAAGGTGGTGTTGTAGCCGCGCTCTGTCTCAAGCGGGATCTTCTCGCCCAGGGACCGCGCGACGCGGTGCGAGAATGCTCCGGCCGCCAGAACGACATGGCTGGCGCGACGGCTGCCGTCGATCTCGACCCCGCCCTCCACTGGGCGCAGGGAGGTAACCTCCGCCCGCTCGATCTCTCCGCCAAGGCTGCGGAAGTGATCGGCCAAGGCCAGCGTGTAAATCCGCGGGTCATCGATGGAGAACCATCCAGGGGTGAAGGTGCCCTTGATGAAGCGCGGCGCGATGCCGGGCTGGATCGTTGCCATCTCGGCTGCGTCCATGTGCCGGAATTCGATGCCGTGGCGGGCACGGATCTCCCATCCGGGAAGGGAAGCCTGAAACTCGGCCTCGGATTCATAGACTTGCAGATTGCCGTTCTTGCGCAGCATCGGCATCGTGCCCGATGCGGCGAGGAAGGGTTCCAGTTCCGACCGCGACAGGTCCATCAGCGCAGTTTGCGCCGCCGTCGATTGGGCGACGCGGGCGGGCGAACAGGCCCGCCAGAACCGATACATCCAGGGCAGGATCCGCATCGCATAGGACGGCCGCACGGTCAGCGGACCCAGCGGATCAAGCAACCATTTAGGCGCCTTCCTGAGAATGCCGGGAGAGGCGAGCGGCAGGATGTCGGTAAAGGCGAAGGCGCCGGCATTGCCGGCCGAAGCGCCGGCAGCCGGTCCTTCGCGGTCAAGGACCAACACCGTCAGCCCACGGTTCTGCAGGGCGATCGCGGCCGAAAGGCCGACGACACCCGCGCCGATGACGGTTACGTCGTATTGTGGTTGCATCATTCTCTCAATGCGTCGCGGCCAGGAACTTTTGCAGCTCCGGGTCTTTCGGTGTGCCGAACAACTCGGCCGGGGGGGCGATCTCGGCAAGAACGCCCTTGTGGAAGAAGGCAACGCGATCAGATACTTCGCGCGCAAACTTCATCTCGTGTGTCACGCAGATCATCGTCATGCCTTCCGATGCCAGCATGCGCAGCGTATCCAGAACCTCGCCCACCAGCTGCGGGTCCAGTGCCGATGTCACCTCGTCGAACAGCATGTATTCGGGCGACATGGCCAATGCGCGGGCAATGGCCATCCGCTGCTGCTGTCCCCCCGACATGCGCGAGGGATAGACTTTCAGCTTTTCGCCAAGGCCGACATGGGTCAGCTGCTTGACGGCAATCGCCTCGGCCTCGGCCTTTGGAATGCCCAGCACCTTGCGGGGCGCCAGCATGACGTTTTCCAGCACGGTCAGGTGGGGAAAGGCATTCCACTGCTGGAACACGATCCCGATCTTCTGGCGCAGCTTGTTCAGGTCGGTGCCCTTGGCATGAACCTCGGTCCCATTGACCAGGATCTTGCCGGAATCGATCGGCTCGAGCCCGTTGATGCAAGTCAGAAGCGTCGATTTCCCAGACCCCGACCCGCCGATCACGGTGACGACTTCACCCTTTTGCACGGTCAGGTCGATGCCCTTCAGCACTTCCAGCTGGCCAAAGGATTTGCGGACGTTCTGGATCTCAATCATTGGGGGACCACCGTTTTTCCAGGTACCCGCCAAGCCGGGCAATGGGGAAGCTGAGAAGGAAATAGATCAGGCCGCAGATCGACAGAATGAACAGCGGCTCCTGCAGGCGGGTGACCAGAACCTGGGATGCCCGCAGCAGCTCGATCAGGCCCAGCCACAGGACAAGCGAACTGTCCTTCATCACGCCCAGCGTCAGGCCGATCCACGAGGGAAGCGCGATCCGCGTCGCCAGCGGCGCCACGATAAAGCGCATGTCCTGACCCCAGGTCATCCCAAGCGAACGTGCCGCGCGCCGCGTCGTTCCGGGCACCGCGTCGATGGCGCCCCGCACGATCTCGGTGCAATAGGCGGCGGTGTAAAGCGACAGGATCACGCAGGAGGTGGTGAAGGGCCCCCAGCCCAGCTTGGCGATGGACTGGAAGGCGTTGCCCAGCACAAGCTGGATCAGCAGCGGGACTGAACGGAAGATGTCCAGCACGAAGGTCAGCGGCGCGGCCCACCAGGCGCCCAGCTGGACGCGGACGACGCCGAACAGGATCCCCATGACGGTGCCCGCGGCGACGGAAACTCCGGTCACCGCCAGCGTCATGCCCGCGCCCTTGGCCAGGAACAGCAGGTCGTTCGCTGTCATTGCAGTATCAAACATGCGTTCCTCCCTTCAGTAGCGGAACATGCGCCAGGCGATCAGCCGCGCGCCAAGGGTGACGACCTTGGCGATCAGGTAATAGATCGCGGCAGCAAGCGCGAAGAACTCGAAGGTGCGGAAGGTCCGCGCGTTCAGTTCCTGCGTGATCCCGGCCAGGTCCGTGTTCATGCCGACGGTGACGCCCAGCGAGGTCATCAGGATCGCCCAGACCATCTGGTTGGTGATCGGCAGGAAGGCGATGCGCAGCATCTGTGGCAGCACGATCAGGCGAAAGGCCTGCAGCGCGCTCATCCCCAGCGAGCGTCCGGCGCGGGTCTGGGTGTCGGGAATGGCCTTCAGCGCACCGCGGAAATTCTCGGCCAGGTAGCCCGCGTTGTTGAACGCGATCCCGACCAGCAGCGCGGTATAGGGGCTCAGATGGATGCCGAAGCTGCCCAATCCGAAATGCGCCATGTAGATCTGGAAAAGCGCCGGAGTGTTCCGCGCCACCTCGACCCAGGTTTTTGCAACTCCGCGCAAGACACGGCTGCCCGAAAGCCGCATGAGGGTCAGAAGCAAAGCGCAGGCAAGCCCGATGGCCATTGACAGCAACGCGATCTGAAGCGTGACCAGCGCGCCTTCGAGCATTTGCGGCAGGGCGCGCAGCGCCTGGTGCCAGTGGAAGGTATAGTTGAACATCAGCGTCCCGCCTCTGATCGAGGGCCGCCGGCGCGGCAGGGCAGCGCCGGCAACCGTTCCGTCATATCAGCGGTAGACGTTCGGCACCGTCAGGTCCGGCAGATCGCCACCCACCCACTTTTCATACAGTTCGGCATAGCGGCCGGTCCGCACCTGCTGGTTTACGAACAGGTTCAGGTAGTTGATCAGGCCGTATTCCTCGCGGTTGGTGAAAAGCGCGACGTAGTCGGTGTCGAAGGGCGCCTTGCCGACGACCGAGATGCCGGGGAAGTTGCCGGTCTTGACGTTTGCCTGCGCCACGGTCGAGGTCGAGACGGTGGCGTCGATCTGGCCCTGGCTCAGTGCCAGGAAGACATCGGCCTGGGTCTGATACGGACGGAATTCGCCCGAGCCCCATTCCTTGACCTGCTTTTCAAGCGCGATCGCCTCGAACGTGCCCGCGGTGGCGCCGACGGTCTTGCCCTTCATGTCGTCAAAGGACTTGATGCCCGACTTGTCGTTCGAGGTCACTGCCATCTCGAAGGCGAAATAGGGGACCGACATACCGACGGTCTTGGCGCGCTCAAGCGTGTCCGAGGTCGAGGCGACGCCGACATCGACGCGGCCCGACATCAGCGCGGGAATGCGCTCGGGGAAGGGTGTCTCGACGATCTCCGCGGTGACGCCCAGGGCGGTCGCAAGATCGTTGCAGTAATCCACGTCGAAACCCACGGGATTGTTGTTCGCATCGCGCGCGCCCATCGGCGGGAAGTCCAGCACGACCGCGCAGCGCAGCGTACCCGAGGCGATGATGTCGTCCAGCTTGTCGGCAAATGCGGGTGCCGCAAGAGCCGTCGCCATCGCGGCCAGCGCGAGAACCGAGGATTTCATGTCTTCTCTCCCATATTGGTGTGTCGGATCACTTTGGACCGATTCCGTTCAATTTGTATCTGACCAGTCGGAGCGAAAATCAAATGAAAAATACATAAAGTATACAAACGGGCAGTCAAATGCGGGGAATGCGCGGGTTGCCCAATTTGCATACAAATAGTATGCACAGAAAACGCAAGACTTGACGAGCGAGGGATAAGATGACCCCAACCACCACGCTGAGTGTGCCGCGCCTGACCGAAATGGTGACCGGGATCCTTGCCGATGCCGGCCTTTCGGATCTGCAGGCACGGACAGTCGCCGAGGTCATCGTCGCCGGAGAACGGGATGCCTGCAAGTCCCATGGCATCTATCGCATCGAGGGATGCTTGCGGACTCTGCGCGCGGGCAAGGTGCAGGGCAAGGCCGAGCCTGTCCTGACTGACGACGGCAGCGCGGTGATCCGCGTCGATGCGCGCGGGGCCTTTTCCCCGGCGGCCTTCGCAATCGGCGCGCCGGTGTTGGCCGTTCGTGCGCGGGAACTGGGCATAGCGGCATTGGCGATCAATTCCTGCACGCATTTCTCGGCCCTGTGGCCCGAGATCGAGGTATTGACCGATCAGGGGCTGGCGGCGCTTGCAATGTGCCCCAGCTATGCGACCGTCGCGCCTGCCGGAGGCAGCAGGCCGCTGCTGGGCACGAACCCTCTGGCATTCGGATGGCCGCGGCCGGGCAAGCCGCCTTATGTCTTCGATTTTGCCACATCTGTCGCCGCGCGGGGCGAGATTGAGTTGCACCGCCGCAGCGGCAGCCCGTTGCCCGAGGGATGGGCCATCGATGGCGACGGGGCGCCCACGACCGATCCGACAAGCGCCCTGCAAGGCGCGATGCTGACCTTCGGCGGGCACAAGGGATCCGCGATCTCGACCATGATCGAACTGCTTGCCGGGGCCATGATCGGCGACCTGACCAGTCCAGAGGCCCTTGATTTCCTGGGCAGCACCGATCTTCTGCCCCACCATGGCGAGTTGATCATCGCCCTGTCGCCCGAGAAATTCTCGGCCGGTCGTCCCGGCGCTGCTTTCGACCGGGCCGAGCGGCTGTTCGAGGCCATCGTGGGGCAGGGCGCGCGCCTGCCTTCGCAACGCCGCTTCACCGCCCGTGCCCGTTCGCTGGCCGAGGGGATCGATCTGACCGCCGACGAAATGGCGGGGCTGGAGCGACTGGCACAGTCGGTGCGCAGTTGATGCGCGGCGGCGCGGTTGCTGGCCCAAGGGGCGCAGCGCCGCGCGGCCACCCGCTATTGATACCCGAAGGAAATGTTTGAAGCTTCCGCTTTTCATCCTCAAGATGGGGATGATCACGGGCGGGGCGGATGATTATGGCAAAGACCTGGTCTCGAAGCTTTCGACAGGGCAATGCGATCTACAAACTGAACATGCTGGCCACCGAATCCATCCGCTCAGTCGAGGACCGGTTCGTCAATCTTGTCGGCCTCGACATCCGCACGATCCGGGTGCTGAGGCTGATTGGGGACGACCCCGGAACCACCTTCGCCGAATTGACGGTCATGACGGCGATGGAGCGCAGCCTTGTTTCGCGCATGATCCAAAACCTTGTACGAAGCGGCTATGTCGAGCGCCGGAACGACCAGTCGGATGCGCGTCGCTTTGGCCTGTTCATCACCGCCGCCGGACAGGATGCGCGCACCCGAGCTGACCTGCTGTCCGAGCGCGGGCTCGAGGCGGTCTTCGAGCCGCTGACGAGGGCCGAGGTTCGGGCATTCATCGCCACGATGGACCGGCTGGCTGACTGGCTCGACAGCGAGGAATTCCTGCGCAAGTCCGAGCATGTCTTTGACCGGATCGAAGATGGCGGGGAAGCTGACCGCCCAATGATGCTGCCGGAACGATGACTGCCATGGGCCATGCGCAGGCTCAATCACAGCGACATGGTTCGCGGGATCAAACCGGGACGGCGGTGCGGTGCTTGACGCGGCGCAGCACAAAGATTGAGGAAGAACTCGCGATTGCCTCGTGATCCAGGATGCCGTGCATCAGTACCCGTTCGTAATCAGCGACATCCTCGGCGACGATGTGCAGCAGATAGTCCCAGTCACCGCTGATCGAATAGCATTCGACCACGTCGCGCTGCGCCTCGATGAACTCTTCAAAGGTGGCGCGCATGGCGCGTCCCTGGGACTTCATGCGGATCTGGCAGAACACGTCCAGACCCCGCCCCAGTCGCGCGGGATCGACAAGCCTGACGGCAGGACCAAGCACGCCCGCCTCTTCCAGCGCCTTGACCCGGCGCCAGCAGGATGCGGCAGAGGAACCGACACGCTCGGCCAGTTCCTGGTTCGACAGCGAGGCGTCTTCCTGCAAGGCGCGAAGGATCTTTCGGTCAAGCGCGTCAATCTGGATCATTTGGTTCACTGCATGGCTAAGAGTGAATTGAATGAACCAATATTCACCCTGGAAGTGAAGCGATTGAAAGCCTGTTCCACCACTTGCGCGTAAAATGGTTTCAAATGCGGGCAGGAGGACGGCATGGCACGACAGGCAGCGGCACTGGTTCACGGATCGGCAGCACCCGAGGTCGATTGGCGCGCGGTCATGCGCCACATGGCGCTAAGCCGTGCGCTTGACGAGATCGAAGAAACCCGGCTCGTCCCTGAACGCAAGGTTCTGTATCAGTTTTCGGCCCGCGGGCACGACATGGCCCAAATCCTGCTGGGATTGCAGCTTGATGGTCCGCATGACGCTGTCTGCGGCTATTACCGATCTCGGCCGCTTTTGCTGGCGCTGGGGGTCGATCCGGTCGATGCGCTGGCTTCTGCGATGGGGCGCTCGGGTGGTTACTCCGACGGGCGCGACATCGGGGTCGTCTTCAACTTCCCAAACCGCGAAGGCACCATTGCGCTGCCGATGTGCGGCGGGGTGGGCGCGCAGTTCACACCTACCGCAGGATGGGCGCAGGCGCTGGAGTACCACGCCGAGGTGTTGGGATCGAGCGCGCATCGACGTTCGATCGCGGTCGTGTTGGGTGGAGACGGTGCGGTCGCCTCGAACGGGTTCTGGTCGGCGCTGACCATTGCAACCACCAAACGCCTGCCGATGCTTTTCTATGTCGAGGATAATGGCTTCGGCATCTCGGTCCCCTCGACGCTGCAGACGCCGGGCGGGAACATTGCCGCCAATCTTGGTGCGTGGCAGGGCCTGAAGATCCTGTCCGGCGATGGCACCAACCCGGCCGAAGCAGCAGGCCTTGTCGCCGACGCCGTCGCCTTCGTGCGCGACGAGCGCGCCCCCGCGCTGCTGCGCCTGACCGTCCCCCGGCTGGAGGGGCACAGCTTTCAGGACACCCAGGCCTATAAGCCCGCCGCTTTGGTCGCTGCCGAGCAGGCACGCGATCCCTGGCCTAAGTTGCGCACGCATCTTGTCCCCGGCCGGATCAGCGCCAGCGAATGGGATGCTGCCATCGCCCGAGCCGCCCAGACGGTCGAGGCCGCACGCATTGCCGCCGAGGCCCGTCCGGTTTCAGATCCTGCCTCGATCCTGGGGCATGTCTTTTACGAAGGCGAGATCCAGCAGGTGGGCGGTCTGATGCCGCAGGGCTGGACCCCGCCACCCGCGGACGACACGCCCCGGCCGCAGGGGCAGCGCCTGAACATGGTCACGGCCATTCGGCGCGTGCTGGACCAGGAAATGACAGCCAACCCGCGCATGGTGATCTTTGGCGAGGATGTCGGGCCAAAGGGCGGGGTCCATGCCGTCACCCTGGGTCTGCAAGAGCGCCATGGGGCTGCCCGTGTCTTTGACACCTCGCTGTCCGAAGAAGGGATCATCGGTCGTGCGGTCGGGATGGCGCTGGCGGGTCTTCTGCCCGTCCCCGAGATCCAGTTCCGCAAGTATGCCGAACCCGCGACCGAGCAGTTGAACGATTGTGGCTCGATGCGCTGGCGTACCAACAACCGCTTTGCCGCGCCTATGGTGGTGCGGATGCCGGTCGGCTTCTTCAAATGCGGCGACCCGTGGCACAGCCAGACGAACGAGGTCGCATTCGTTCACAGTCCCGGCTGGAAGGTCGCGGTACCCTCGAATGCCGAGGATGCGGCCGGCCTTCTGCGCGGTGCGCTGCGCGGCAACGATCCGGTGATCTTCCTTGAGCATCGGGCGATGCTGGACCACGCTTGGGCGCGGCGCGCATGGCCCGGCGATGACTATATCCTGCCGTTTGGCAAGGCGCGCATGGTCGCACAAGGTGAGCGGGCCACCATCGTCACCTGGGGCGGGCTGGTCGATCGCTGCGAACAAGCCGCGCAGGGGCTGTCGGTCGACGTGATCGACCTGCGCAGCTTGGTGCCCTGGGATCGCGAGGCCGTGCTTGCCTCGGTCGCGCGTACCCATCGCTGCCTGATCGTGCACGAGGATCTGCGCACGGCGGGCTTCGGCGCCGAGATTGCTGCGGTGATCGCGGACGAGGCCTTTACCGATCTCGACGCCCCGGTGGCGCGGCTGACCATGCCCGACATCCCCAGCCCGCATAATCCGGCCTTTCTGGACTGGGCCGTGCCCTCGGTCGCAGCGATCCGCGATCGGCTGACCGAATTGCTGGAGTTCTAAGATGGTCGATGTGCTGGTGCCGCTTGAACAGGAAGGAACGCAGGCCACAGTTTCGGCCTGGGTGCACAAAGTGGGTGAACTGGTCGCCAAGGATGACCCGCTGGTCGAATTGGAGACGGACAAGGTCTCGGTCGAGGTGCCCGCCCCGGTGGCAGGCCGCCTGAGCGAGATCCTGATCGCAGCGGGCGCCGAGGCGCGCCCCGGAACGGTTCTGGCGCGGATCGAGGTCGGGAACGAGTCCGCTGGGGCGCCATCCTCGCCTGCCGGTCCCGCTGGCGCGCCCACGGGAGGGGAAAGGGACATGTCGTCCTGGCACTCACCTGCGGTGCGACGGGCGCTTGCGGAAACTGGCATTGATCCGGCGTCGATCAAAGGAACCGGTCGTGACGGCCGGCTGACTCGCGCCGATGTCGAGACCGCGGCGCGAACCGCCCACGCGCCCGCAGCCGTGGCCAGCAACAATGCTGGCCGGTTTGTTCCCCACGACCGGATGCGACTTGCCATCGCGCGAAACATGCTGGCCTCGGTCTCAGAGGCGCCGCAGGTGACTGCCGTGTTCGAGGCCGATTTCAGCGCCGTGACCGCCCATCGCAAGCGGCACCGTGATGGTTTTGCGGCGGCTGGGATCGCGCTGTCCTTTACGCCCTATATCATCCTTGCCGCCGCGCGGGCGATGCGCGCGGTGCCACAGGTGAACAGTCGCTGGCACCCCGACCGGCTGGAAGTTTTCGACCGGGTGAATATCGGGATCGGCACCGCGCTGGGGGACAAGGGACTTGTCGTCCCGGTCATCCGCGACGTTCAGGACCTGTCCCTGCGCGGCGTCGCGACGCGTCTTCAGGACCTGACTGCGCGAGCCCGGCAGGGCCAGCTTGCACCGGCAGACATGGCGGGCGGAACGTTCACCATTTCGAACCATGGAGTCTCGGGCTCGCTTCTGGCGGCACCGGTCATCATCCAGCAGCCGCAATCCGCGATCCTGGGCATCGGCAAGCTGGAAAAGCGGGTCGTCGTACGCGAGGTCGAAGGCGTCGACACGATCCAGATCCGCCCAATGTGCTATGTCACGCTGACCATCGACCACCGTGTCCTTGATGGCCACCAGACGAATGCCTGGCTGGCCGCCTTTGTCTCGGCGATCGAGGGTTGGGCGGTCGACGCCGACGAACACCCGGCGCAAGACTGACATCTGGACTGGCACGCCGTCCCGATTTACCCGAAGCTTGCGGCCAGCTTCGGGCGGAAACACGGGCGTGCCGCCTGAACTTCTTTCGCCGCCCGGCGTTCTGGCTGGACGTCGCAAGGGGACAGGACATGAAGCCACGCACCGATCTGACGACGGGGCCGATCACCTCGACCCTGCTGCTTTTCGCGCTTCCGACGCTGGGATCGTCGGTCCTGCAATCGGCGAACGGGTCGATCGACGCGGTCTGGGTTGGCAATCTGCTGGGCGAGAATGCACTGGCCGCGACCACCAACGGCAACCTTGTGATGTTCCTGCTGACCGCCTTTGTCTTTGGCTTCGGCATGGCGGCTACGATCCTGATCGGGCAGGCGATCGGGCGAGGATCGATGCACGAGGCGAAGGAGGTTGTCGGCACCGCTGTCGGAACATTCGCCCCGCTGGCGGTGCTGATCGCCGTGGTTGGCTGGTTTCTTGCGCCGCATCTGCTGGCGGTTCTGGGGACCGGCCCTGAAATCACGCCCCTCGCCCGCGCCTTCCTGCGGGTGACGTTTCTGGCGATGCCAGCGATCCTGATGCAGACGATGCTGATGATGGCGCTGCGCGGCGCGGGTGATGCGCTGACCCCGCTGATCTTCATGGCATTGGCGGTCGTGCTGGACGTGATCCTGAACCCGCTGTTCATCCTGGGCAAGGGTCCTTTCCCACAAATGGGGATCGGGGGATCGGCCTTTGCGATGGCAGTTGCGAACTATACCAGCCTTGTCGCGATGCTGGTCTATGTCTACCTGCGCCGCCACCCGCTGAGACTGACGGGAACCGAACTGCAGATGCTGCGCCCCGCGCCGCATATCCTGCGCCTGATGCTGTCGAAGGGCCTGCCGATCGGTTTGCAGATGGTCGTCGTTTCCAGCGCGATGCTGACGATGATGTCGCTGGTCAACCGTGAGGGCGTCGATACGACGGCGGCCTTCGGCGCAAACCAGCAACTTTGGACCTATGTCCAGATGCCCGCGATGGCGCTGGGGGCGGCGGTCAGCGCCATGGCCGCGCAGAATATCGGGGCGGGGCGTTGGGACAGGGTGTCGCGGATCACGCGTGTCGGGATCGCGTTGAACTTTCTGCTGACCGGCGGGCTGGTGCTGGCACTTGCCTTTGCCGACCGCTATGCGCTGGCGCTTTTTCTGGGCGCGGACAGCCCAGCCATCGCGATCGGGCAGCATATTGCGAATGTCGCCACCTGGGGCTTCATCGCTTTCGGGATCACGATGGTTCTGTTCGGAACCATCCGGGCCAATGGGCAGG
The DNA here is from genome assembly GCF_031854425.1 of Paracoccus broussonetiae. Classification (NCBI taxonomy): domain Bacteria; kingdom Pseudomonadati; phylum Pseudomonadota; class Alphaproteobacteria; order Rhodobacterales; family Paracoccaceae; genus Paracoccus; species Paracoccus broussonetiae. The sequence continues at coordinate 67,450 of NZ_JAVRQI010000020.1, forward strand.
TGATCTGGCCGCTGATCATTCTGACGATCTCGCTTTATCCGGTTCGGTTGGGAGTCGCGCTTGGCTTGCGCGGCTGGCTGGGTGTCGATGCGCTGTGGCTCAGCTTTCCGGTCGCGATGGTGGCGACGATGCTGATGGCGGGCGCCCTTTACCTGCATGGCGGCTGGCGCCGTGAAAGCGCCATTTCCCATCTTGAGGATGCCGAGGTGGCCGAACTGGGGCCGCAGCTGTCCGTCACGACAGAAGCGAGCCCGCCGACCAGTCCTCGCAACCCTGGCTTGCCTCCAGCGCGCGAGACGACCCCGGCCGAGTGATCCATCGGGCGTTCCCTTTCCGTTCCGAATTGGTTAACCTTGCCGAAAAACGGGGGCGGGCATGGGATATCTGGAAAAGCTGAACGACCGCCAGCGGCAGGCGGTCGAGTTCGGGAACGGCCCGCTGCTGGTCATTGCGGGGGCGGGTTCGGGCAAGACCAATACCATCGCCCATCGCGTCGCGCATCTGCTGGCGACGGGGTCCGATCCCCGCCGGATCCTGCTGATGACCTTTTCGCGCCGCGCTGCCAGCGAACTGGCCCGCCGGGTCGAGCGGATCACGATGCAGGCCATGGGTCAGGGCTTTGCGGCTGAGGCCCTGACCTGGGCCGGGACATTCCACGGGATCGGCGCCCGCATCCTGCGCGAACACGCCTTGCAGATCGGGCTGAACCCGGACTTCACCATTCATGACCGCGAGGATTCCGCCGACCTGATGAACCTGTGCCGGCACGAGCTGGGCCTGTCCCGGACCGAGGCACGCTTTCCCACCAAGGGCACCTGCCTGTCGATTTATTCCACCGTCGTCAATGCCGATGAGCCGCTTGCCGACGTGCTGCGCGATCGCTTTCCCTGGTGCGCGCAATGGGAAGCCGAGCTTCGGCGGCTGTTCGGTCATTACGTCGCCGCCAAGCAGGCTCAGGGTGTGCTGGACTATGACGATCTGTTGCTGGCCTGGGCGCAGGTGGTCGATGAACCGGCATTCGCCAGCCATCTGGGGGCGATGTGGGATCATGTGCTGATCGACGAATACCAGGACACGAACCGCCTGCAATCCCACATCCTGCTGGGGCTGAAACCGGACGGACAGGGGCTGACAGTCGTCGGCGACGATGCCCAGTCGATCTATGGCTTTCGGGCGGCGACGGTGCGCAACATCCTTGATTTTCCCGAGGCGTTCAGCCCGCCTGCGGGAGTGGTGACGCTTGATCGCAACTATCGTTCGACCCAGCCCATCCTTGCGGCTGCGAATGCGGTGATTGCGGGCGCGCGCGAACGCTTCACCAAGGATCTGTGGACCGAGCGGGAATCGGTCGAGCGTCCGCGGCTGGTCACCTATGGCAGCGAGGCCGAGCAGGCGCGGCACTTCGTCGATCAGGTTCTTGCCAATCGAGAAGCAGGCATGACCCTGCGCCAGCAGGCCGTGCTGTTCCGCACCTCCAGCCATTCCAGCCAGCTTGAGGTCGAGCTGACCCGCCGGAATGTGCCCTTCGTCAAGTTCGGTGGGCTGAAGTTTCTCGACTCGGCCCACGTCAAGGACATGCTGGCTGTTCTTCGCTTTGCCCAGAACCCGCGGGATCGCGTCGCGGGTTTCCGCGTCCTGCAATTGCTGCCGGGGATCGGGCCGGGCAGCGCGGGGAAGGTGCTGGACCGCATCCAGTCCGATCGCGATCCGCTGCAGGCGCTTCGGGACATAGCTCCGCCCCGCTGCACCGGTTGGCCCGACCTGATGGATGCGCTTGCCCCCTGGAACTGGCCTGAGCAGGTGGCCCGGATCCGCTGCTGGTACGACCCGCATCTTGACCGCATCCATGAGGATGCCGAGTTCCGGCGCGCCGATCTGTTGCAGCTTGAACAGATCGCCACGGCCAGCCCGTCGCGCGAGCGGTTCCTGACCGACCTGACGCTGGACCCACCCGACGCCACCAGCGGCCCGGCGGGCGTTCCATTGAAGGACGAGGATTACCTGATCCTGTCGACCATCCATTCGTCGAAGGGTCAGGAATGGAAGTCCGTCTTCGTCCTGAACGTCGTCGATGGATGCATTCCTTCGGATCTGGGGACCGGCCAAACCGCCGAAATCGAAGAGGAACGCAGGCTGCTTTACGTTGCGATGACGCGTGCCAAGGATCGCCTGACCTTGGGCGTGCCGCTGAAATTCTACGTCACCCAGCAGACCCGTCGCGGCGATCGCCACGTCTATGCCGCGCGCAGCCGCTTTATCCCGCGCGATCTGCTGGAGCGGTTCGAGGTCATGCACTGGTCTGCGGCACCCGTGACGGGGGGACCATCGCCGACAATGCCCGTCATCGATATCGGGCAAAGGATGCGCGGGATGTGGGGTTGATCGGGCGTCTGCAACGGGTTGCCGGATTGAATTGAATTTCCCGAAAGTCCGCACCACAGTCGATTTCGCACAAGGCAGGCGAAATGAAGAACAGCAGTCTATCTCAATCCTCCGACCGGTTTCGCGCCCTTGCCTGCTGGCGGAGACGCGCGGGTTCGGCAAGCCTGATCCTGTTGATGGCATTGTCGGGCTGTGCGGCCCGTCCCGGACCGGAAACGCTGCAGCCCGTGGTCCAGCCGGCGGGCGGACCTGCGCCGATCACGCTGTTCGCGGTCACCGACCGGGCACCGGGCGCGGGTACGCCACCTGTGCCCGGCAGCGGGCGGGGCGATGCCTCGTATGAACAGCTGATGTTCCAGCCGCGCCCGAAGCCGGCACAGAAGGACGGCAAGGTCAGTGGTCCGGATGCCGATCCGTCGAAGGATTTCGTCACCACCGGACGGCGACTGATGAGCGCGCCTGCCTTTGACGCCGAGGTCGCGCGTCTTGCGCGGTCACGAGACAAGACGATCATGGTTTTTGTCCACGGCTATAACTACAACTACCAGGAGGCGGTGTTCCGCGTCGCCCAACTCAGCGCCGAAACCGGAGAGGGGGCGGTGCCGATCCTGTTCTCCTGGCCCTCGGATGCGCGCGCCACTGGCTATCTGGCGGATCGCGACGGCGCGACCTATGCGCGCGACGATCTGGCCCGGCTGCTTATCCGGCTGAGCGAGGGGCATGGCGAACGCCAGATTGCCGTGGTCGGGCACAGCATGGGCGCATGGCTGGTGATGGAGACGTTGCGCCAGTTGCGCTTGCAGGGCAGGGGCGATGTCGTCGACCCGCTGCGCGTCGTGCTGGCGGCACCGGATATCGACATGGATGTTTTCCGCCGGCAAAGCGAGGTGGTGGGACCGCTGAGGACTCCGATGGCGGTGCTGGTCTCCTCGGACGACCGCGTGCTGGGAGTCTCGGGCAGTCTGTCGGGCGGGCGTCTTCGCGTCGGTAACGCGCCCCTGAATGACCCGCGCCTTCTGGCCGTTGCCGAACAGAACGGGATGCGCATCTTCGATATCACGGCCGTGCCCGCGACCGATGCCCTGAACCATGACCGTTATATCGGCTTTGCCGCGCGCTATGCCGCCGCCGCCGAAGATCATCACGGTGGCGGTTTGCGGCGGGCCGGCACCTATCTGCTGGACGCCACCGGGCGCATCCTGTCCAGCCCGTTCGACGCGGCGTCGCGGGCACTCGGCGGATCCTGACCCCGCGATCGGATGCATCCTCCTGGGGAAAGTGGGGGGCATTCTTCTCTCTCCGGTGCGAAAAACCGGCCCGACCTGCTGTCGGGCTGTCGGGATTCCGACCGCCAATCCCGGCGCGCTTTTGCCGAAACAGCAGCGGATTTCCTTTCCGGCCCCCCAAAGGGGGATGGCGTCCTATTTCCTGCCCGGGCTTTGGAATGGCACGGCGCAGGCGTCGGGCGGATATTCCAAGCTACAAGAGGCCGGGACAATCGGCCGCAAGCATGAGGAGCACGGGCGGTGTCTGCACCCATCGAAACCCAGGTCAGGCCGTCGGCCCAGGGCCGCGACGATATACTTGTCTGCTCGTTCCACACGCCCGACGACTATTACGCCGAAGCCGCCGAACAGCTTCGCGGCTCGCTGTCGGGGCTGGGCATACCCCATCGCATCGCCGAGGTGCAAAAGGCCCCCGGCGAGGAATGGATCGAACTTTGCCGCAAGAAGATCCCCTTCCTTCATTCCGTGTGCGAGGATCACCCTGACAAGCGGATCTTCTGGATCGACATCGATTGCGACATCGATTACCTGCCCGGATTTGTTGCCGATTTTTCCGCCGATATCATAGGGTTCCAGCGCGGATTTAATACTCCGCTGCGGATCGGATATGGGCACAGCGCGCGCTTCTGGGAACCGTGCTTCTGGGGGATCAACACGACCCCCGCTGCCCGCGCCTATATCTCGGACGCGGCGCGTGCCTCGGCCAGCATGTCCATTCGTGCCACCGACGACTATTTCTTCGAAGAAGCGTGGCGCCGCAACGCAGACCGACTGAGCTTTCAGGTGATCCCGGCCTCGATGCTGGGCGGACGCACTGCGCAGGATGGAACGGGCGCGCGTCCCTTCTTCTTCTTCGGCTCCAGCGGCAATGTCGCGACGTTCAAGGGGCTGGCCGCGCAGCATGACCGTCGGGCGCGGCCGAACCCGATGAAACCTGCGCCGGGGGTCAAATCCATTGCCCTGCAGACCGCACGCCAGATGCAAGGCGTCCTGCCGTCGCGCATTGCTGGGCCACTGCGGCGGCTTTCCGACCGGATCGGCGTTACCGAGTTCCTGTCGCCCACATTGCCGGCGACCAGCAATGGTGGCAGCGGGCTGTCGCCGAACAGCATCTATCACCTTGTCCACGAGGCACGAGAGGGGCGCGCCGAGGCAGTGCGGGACCGGATCGCGGCAATGGATGCCCGCCGATTGCCCGCCGCGACCGACCTTGCCGTGATCGGTGCCGCCAATGCGTTCCTGGAGCACGCCGGGCAAGTGTCCGAAGACGCGCTGCGCCTGCACTGGTGGGACAAGCCTTATCCGGGGAACTACGGCGATTGGCTGTCACCGCTGATCCTTGGCAAGCTGACCGCGCGGCCCGTCCGCTTTCAGCGCCATGACGAGGCGGATGCACCGCCGCATCTGATGGCCCTTGGTTCGATCGGGCGCTTCGCACAGACCTCGTCGATCCTAGTCGGGACCGGGATCAGCCGCAGCGATGCGGCGCTGGCGCCGGACGCGACATATATTTCGCTGCGCGGACCGTATTCCGCGCAGGCGGTGGCGGCGGCGGGCGGTCCCAAGGTCGAGCGCTTCGGCGATCCGGCTGCAATCCTGCCAAGGCTGTTTCCGCATCCCCATCCCGCCAACAGCAATGGCCGGATCGCGCTGGTCCGCCACTTTTCGCACCGGTCAATTCCGCTGCGGATGCCCGAGCATGTCGACGAACTCTCGATCCTGAGGTCCGGCCGGGACGCCATCCTGGCGTTGATCCACAAACTGCATGAATACGATGCCGTGCTGACCAGCGCGATGCATGTCTATATCACCTGCCATGCCTACGGCATCCCAGTCGCGCTTGTCACTTTCGAAGGGCACGAAAACGCGGTCCACGGCGATCAGGTGAAATATCGCGATTATGCGGCCGGGATCGGGTTGCCCGAACGAATGCCGATCCCGATCGGCCCGGACCTGCGCCGCCGTGCACTTCTGGACCTTGTCGAGCATGACCGCATTTCCGAAACCGCGATGGACGAAGTGACGGCGGCACTGCACGATGCCGTGGCCCTGTATGACCGGGTCGAGCGGCGTCCGGCAGAACGACGGGCAGCGCGGTCATGAAGGATCTTGAGACCCCCCTTCAGCCGCGAGTGCGTTCGGCCAACCCTCGCATCCCACCTCCGGTCGCGCGGGCGGGATGGCGTCTGCGGCACAGCATCGTGGGCCTAAGCTTTGTGCTGGGTTTCCTGCTGCCCGCCGGGCTTGTCGCCACCTATATGTTCGCGATTGCACGGGACCAGTTCGTTTCCGAGGTGTCCTTCGTCGTCCGTGACGACGAGTCGACCAACCTTGGAATGCTGGCGGGACTGGGACTATCGACGGCGGGAAATGCCACCACCGACGCAAAGATGCTGTACGAATACCTGCGCAGCCCTGGCTTCGTGGCAGATCTGGACCGCACGGTGGATCTGCGGGCGATCTATTCACGGGCGGCGGGCGACCCGGTCTTTGCCCTGAAGAAGGACGCGACGCGCGAGGAGCTGGTCGATTACTGGCGGCACATGGCGACGATCAGCGTCGATTCCGCCACCGGGATGATCGGGATCCATGTCCGTGCCTTTGCCCCTGACGACGCACAAAGGATTGCGGTGGCCGTGCATGATGCGGCGGCGCGGCTGGTCAACGCGGTCTCGGACGAGGCGCGCGACAGTTCGTTGCGGCACGCCGAGCGCGATCTTGCGGAAACCGAGCAGCGCCTGAGCGCGGCCCGCGTCGCCATTGCACGGTTTCGCGACGAGCACCGCCTGATGGACCCGCAGGCGGCGCTGAACATAAACTCCGCAGTCATCGCGGGTCTGTCGCAGGAACTGACCGAGGCGATCATCCAGCTTGAGACACTGCGCGAACAGGGCACCGCGGATATCCGTCTGGCTCAGGCACAGAAGCGCATCGACGTGCTGCGCCGTCGCCTGCAGGATGAACAGCAAAGCTATATCGGGGCCGAAGGCAGCGCGCTAAGCTTCAGCGCCGTGCTTGACGGCTATACCAAGCTGCAACTCGATCTGGAACTGGCCGAAAAGAGCTATTCCCTGGCTCTTGCGGGGGTCGAAGCCACGCGTTCGAAGTCCGAGCAGGACAACCGATATCTGGCGACATTCGTGCAGCCATCGCTGCCGGAAGCCGCGACCCGCCCGCGTCGGGGCACGATCACGCTGCTTGCCACGGTCTTCATCTTCATCGGCTGGCTCAGCGTCGTTCTGATCGGCATCAGCAACCGCGATCGGGCATCATGATCCGGCTGGAGAACCTGTCGAAAAGCTTCACGGTCAATGGGCGAACGACCGTGGTGGCCAGAAACATCAATGTCAGTTTTCCGGATCGCACCGCCATCGGGCTGCTGGGGCATAATGGCGCGGGGAAGTCGACCCTGCTGCGCATGATCGCCGGCGTGGTCCGGCCGGACCGGGGCAACGTGGTCACGACCGGGACCGTATCATGGCCGGTCGGCTTCTCAGGCAGCTTTCACCCCGATCTGACGGGCGCGCAGAACACGCGCTTCATCGCGCGGGTCTATGACATCGACGCCGAGGGGCTGTTGGGTTTCGTCGCCCGGTTTTCGGATCTGGGGCATCACCTTTATCTGCCGTTCAGGAACTACAGCTCCGGGATGCGGTCGCGGCTCGCCTTTGGCGTGTCGATGGGGATCCATTTCGACACCTATCTTGTCGATGAGGTGACCAGCGTCGGCGACGGGTATTTCCGCGAGAAAAGCAAGGCCTATTTCCGCAACCGCCTGCTCAACAGCGGCGCCATCATGGTGTCCCATTCGATGAGTATGATCCGCTCGATCTGCGACGCGGCGGCGGTGCTTCATCAGGGACGGCTGACCTATTTCCCCGATGTCGAAGAGGCCATCGCCACCCACACCGCCAATATGGGCGGCGCCGTGGACGAGGATGATGATGAATAGCCGCGCCCGCCGCCACCCGTTGAGCCGGACCCGGGGACTGCGCACGCTGGGGGCGCTGATCTTTCGCGAAATGGCCACATCCTATGGAAAGTCTCCTGGTGGTTTTGTCTGGGCCATTCTCGAGCCGGTCGGGGGGATCGCGCTGCTGACGGTGATCTTTTCGCTTGCCGTCAGGGTGCCGCCGGTCGGATCCAGCTTCGCACTTTTCTATGCGACCGGGCTGCTGCCGTTTCTGATGTTTCTGGATATCGCCCGCAAGATCGCGCAATCGCTTTCATTTTCGAAACAGCTTCTGTTTTATCCCGGCGTGACGTTTACCGATGCGATCTTCGCGCGGTTCACGCTGTCCTGCGTCGTCCATGCCATCGTCTTCACGACGGTGATCATCGGCATTGTGCTTTACGACCGGGTCGAGCTGATCCTGAATCTGCCGCAGATCGTGACAGCGTTTTTCATGGCCGCCGGGCTGGGTCTTGGGGTCGGCTGCATGAATTGCTTCCTGATGCGCAGGTTTCCGATCTGGTCGAATATCTTGGCCATCGCGACACGGCCGCTGTTCCTGCTGTCCTGCATCTTTATCCCCTTCGATTCATTGCCCGAGGGATTCCGGAATGTCCTGTGGTTCAACCCGGTGGTGCATATCGTCGGCATGAACCGCAGCGGATTTTATTCCACCTATCGCGCGGAATATGTCGAGCCGACCTATGTCGCGCTGGTCGCCGCGTCGCTGTTCGGATTGGGGCTGGCGCTGCTGTTCCGCTGGCACCGCGACCTGGTCCTTCGCTAGATCGCGGCGGTGGCGTCACCCAGACGTGCCGCCGCCATCTGGGCAAGTCGCTGCTGGCTGTTCGTGATCATGCCCCGATACCTGCGATTGCTGAATCCCCAGGCGGTCGAGGACAGGGCATCGCAGTGATCCACCAGGAAAGGCATGGTCGTCACCGCCCGCAATCCCGGCATCGATTCCAGGTGCGCGTCTATGGTGATGCCCTGCCGACCATGTTCGTCATAGCGCCAGGCGGCCAGCCGCTCCAGCGCGCGGCGGTTGACGATGTTGAAGACCATGCCTGTGGTGCGGTTCAGGTGCAGGAATGTCTCGCCACGAAAGCTTTCGACCTGTTCGGCATGATAGCCCTGCCGCACATGGGTCGACAGACCCGAGAACACGTCCCAGTCGCGACTTTTCAGATAGGCCATGACCTTTTCCAACCGGATCTCGAAATCCGGTGCGATCTCGACGTCGTCTTCGCAAAAGATCGCCTGTCCGATCCCTCTGGCCAGGCAGGCTTGGGCCATTGCGCGATAGCCCATGGCGGCGCCGATCCAGCCCGGATCCTGCCGCAGCCCGTCGCAGATCACGAAACCGCGCGGTCCCTGCTGCAGGAAAAACTGCCGACGGAACTTCACCTCTCCCAAGCTGAGGCACAGGCGCGGCATGCGGTCATGCCCGACCTGGAAATCCGGCACCATCGAGCGCCAATCGACAGCGTCCGGTTCGACCGCCCGCGCCGCCAGCAAGAAGCGATAGATGCCAAGCGCAAAGCCATCAAGTCCGCCAACCGCAAGGAACAGACGGTCGCGCCCCATCCCGGCCGCCGCCAGTTTCTGATAACGCTCGGGGCACATTTCGACCACAGCCTGGGCCGACTTGCCGTGCTGCACGATCTGGTCCAGATGCGGACCGGCTTTGCGCGATAGGACAAGGATGTCGTTCGACCCATAGGATTCAAAGGGGCCAAGCGCGGGGTCGATGTGAAAGCGGGTCAATTCGTGCCCGCGCCGATCCCGGATCACCTGCCGACCGGCGCGGCGCAAGACGCAGCGCAAACGGTCCTGCAGGTCGGGACGGCCACCAGTGACCGAAACCTCGGGCGTGATGGGAGAGGGGGACCAGCCGCCCGACGCCGCCTTGGGAAAGCGAAGCCGCGAGTACAGGCCCGTCACGCCTTCGTCGTGAAGAATTTCGGAAATCCTGATGATCCGCATCGCGCGCCTCCGAAAAGTCACCACATTCGCAATCCCGATCGGGAAAGGCCGGTACCGGAGTAAGGAGCCGGCGGCCGGAACATTCTGAAATCATATGGTTGAAGTCGAAAAAACTCTATAGTTGCCGGATGTTTACCTTTTGCGTCTCGCAGGATCTGCCTTCCCTGTGATGCCTGCGGGGGAAATTTCCCTTCTCTTGCCGCGACGCTAGAAAGCGACCCCGCGGCTCTGATGCAGGGCAGGGGATCCGACTGGTTCGACCTCGGCGCGCCACAGCTTTTGGTTGCGCCCGCTCAGCAGGTCGGCGATCGCGGCGCGGGGGGATCTTGTCAGTACACTCAGCGGATTCCCGTTGAAATTTGGCACCTCTCCGGTCCGGCGATCAATCAGCCTGACCGCGAACAACTGTTCGCCTTCGGCATTCGGGGCGGTTCCATTCGTCACGTTGGGTCTGCTCATCTCGCTTCGATCCTCCACGATCTGGCGCTGCACATAACTACATTATACACGACTCACCCTATCGACAATAGTGATAAAACGGAGGATAGTGCACCCGGTTGTGCCGAACTGGGGGAAGGCGGGAAGGAATGCAGAGTCTGGATCTGATCGACCGGAAGATCGTCGCCGAGCTGATGCGGGACGCGACCCTGCCCATTGCGCAGATTGCGGAAAAGGTCGGTCTTTCGCAGACACCTTGCTGGAAACGTATCCAGAAGCTTGAAACTCTGGGGGTGCTGACCGGGCGCGTCGCCCTGGCCGATCCCGGCAAATTGGGCTTCGGCATCCTGGTCTTTGTCGAGGTGGAGGCCCCGAACCATTCCCATGAATGGCGCGAAGAGTTCACCCAAGCCGTGGCGCAGCTTCCCGAGGTGATGGAGGTCTATCGCATGGCCGGGCGCATGGATTACATGCTGCGCGTTGCCGTGCCCGACATGGATTCCTTCGATCGGCTTTACAAGCGCCTGACCGATGCGGTGCCGATCAAGAACGTCACATCGCATTTCTCGATGGAGCGGATCCGCTTCAGCACCGCCTATCCGGTCGATACCCGCAATCGCTGACCTGACCGGAGGATCCGTTTCGACGTTATGTGATCCGCAGACGCCGCGCCGGAGCCAATGAAAAACCGCCCTGCTCTTTCGGGCAGGGCGGTTTTCCGACTTTCAGGCGTGGTTCAGTGAACCTGCTTCTCGCGCACCTTGGCCACGTCGGCGGCGGTCACGGCCGCTGCGTCATTGCCCCAGCCCTTGCGCAGGAAGCTTGCCAGCTCGGCAACTTCATCGTCGTTCATGCGATCGGCATAGCCCTGCATGACCAGATGCATCGGCCGCTTGGCGGTCGAAGGCACCTGCGCACCGTTCAGGATCACCGAGATCAGCGGTTCCACTTCCGAGCCGGTGACCAGGTGATTGCCCGCAAGCTCCGGGAAGATCTCGGGCGCGCCCTTGCCGGAAACAAAGTGACAGGCCGCGCAGTTGTCGAGGTAAAGCCGCGGACCCAGTGCCATGTCGGGGGCGGCTTCGGTCAGCATCTTCTCGGTTTCCTTGCCCGCCTCGTCCGCGTCAAGCGCGGGCATGGCCAGGCTTTCCTTTGCCGCGAAGCTTTCCGGCAGATCGGCCGGCGCACCGTCGAGCCCCTTCAGGAAGGCGGCAATGGCCAGGTTGTCCTGGTCGGTCAGGTGTTGCAGCGAATGCTGCACCACCAGCCCCATTTCACCATTGGCGGTCGAATGGATGTTCCGACCCGTTGCCAGATAAGCCGCCATGTCTGCGGCATCCCATTTCTGGGCTGCCGAGTTCGGACCGCGCAGCGACGGAGCGTTCCAGCCGCCGACGACGCCGCCGGCCAGGAAGTTCGCGTCGCTTGCGCTGACGCCGTCCTGTGCCATCAGCGCATTGCGCGGGCTGTGGCAGGCGGCGCAGTGCGCAGGGCCTTCGACCAGATACTGGCCACGCTCTTCGATCTCGGTCTTGCCGGTGGCCGGGGTGAAGCCCGCGTCATGCGTCAGCGCCAACCAGTTCCATGCCCGGATGCCGAAACGCATGTTGAAGGGGAAGGAAAGCTTCGTTTCCTCGACCTTGTTCTGGACCGGCTCGACCTCATGCATGAAGTAGTCGTAAAGCGCGCGGACGTCCTCCTCGGTCAGCTTGCGATAATTCTCGTAAGGCATGGCCGGGTAAAGATGGGCGCCATCCGCGCGAATGCCGTCCTGAAGTGCGGCGCGGAACTGATCCAGCGTCCAGTTTCCGATTCCGGTTTCCGGATCCGGGGTGATGTTCGTCGACCAGATCGTCCCCATCGGGCTTGCGATTGCGCGCCCTCCCGCAAAGGACTTGCCGCCATCCGCCGTGTGACAGGCCATGCAGTCCGAGGCATACATGGCGTATTTCCCCTGACCCTCGGCCGGTTTCCAATCATCCGGCAGCTGGGTCGACGGACCGGTGATCTGCGTGGGCACGAAGGCAAAGGCCAGCCCGCCAACGACGCCGACCGCCGCAAGCGCAGCGACGATGCGAAGAGATTTTTTCATCGTCTGGCTCCTCAGATCAGCGGGCGGGGGTTCGACAGATACTGCGTGCGGATCGCGTGGGCCGTGTGATAGGCCAGCCCGCCGACAAGCCCGGTCGGGTTGTATTCGGTGTTCTGCACGAAGTTCCCTGCACCGGTGACGAAGACGTTGTGCTTGTCCCAGGCCTGCGAATAGCGGTTGACCGCACCTTCGCGCGGGTTGGACGACATGGCATGGCCGCCGGTATTGTGCGTCGTCTGATACGGACGGACGTCATATTGCGTGCCGTCGCCCTTGAACGCCGATTGCATCAGGTCGGGGCCCATGGTCTTGGCCAGTTCCTCCATCTTGCCCTTCATGAACTGGTTCATGCGAAGGTCATTGGGGTTCCAGTTGAAGGTCATCCGCATCAGCGGCCGGCCGTGGCGGTCCTTGTAGGTCGGGTCGAGATCCAGGTGGTTTGTCCGATAGGCCATGTGCGAGCCATGCGAGCCGATGGACATCGAATGGCCGTACCATTCCTTGATGCCCTTTTTCCAATCCGCGCCCCAGCCCGGGGTGCCCTTGGGCAGCGGCATCGAGCGGATGGGTTGACCATTGGTCGTGCCGGAGCGCCAATAGGCGCCGCCGATGAAGCCTTCGCGGCCGAAATCGATCTGATTCACCCCGAAATCGTCGATCGACATGCCGTTGGCGCCGGTACCGATGAAGGGATTGAATTCTTCGTCCTTGAAGAACATCGTCACGCCGCCCGTCATCTGATAGGCATAGCTGCGCCCGGTTACGCCTTCGCCGGTCATGGCGTCATAAGGCTGACCGATCCCCGACACGAGCATCAGGTGGACGTTGTTCAATTGGAACGACGACAGGATCACGATGTCGGCGGGCTGGAACACTTCCTCCTGCGTCTTCTCATCGAAATAGGTCACGCCGGTCGCGGTCTTGCCGTCGGGTGCCATTTCGACGCGCAGCACCTCGGACTCGGTGCGATACGAGAAGTTCGGCATCCGCTTCAACGCGTCCAGGATGGTCGTCTGCGGCGAGGATTTCGAGTACTGATAGCAGCCGAAGCGCTCGCAGAAGCCACAGAGGTTACAAGGGCCCATCTGCATGCCGTATTCGTTGACATAGCCGGTCGAGGCGATGCCGCCCGGTGCCTTGAACGGGTGATAGCCCATCGCCTTCGCGGCATCCGCGAACTTCTGTCCGTCCCAGGTCGTGGGCATCGGGGGCATGGGATAGTCACGCGACCGCCAGCCCTCGAATGGGTTGCCGCCGTCGATCTTCTGGCCCTTGAGATTGCCCGCCTGGCCCGAGATGCCCGCGACACGCTCAAAGCGGTCGAAGAAGGGCTCCATCTCGTCATAGGTGACTGGATAGTCGGCCAGCAGCATGTCCTCAGGGATGATGCCTGCGCCCCAGCGTTCGGTGACATAGGAACGCAGTTGCATTTCCTCGGCTTGGGGACGCCAGTTGAGGCCGTTCCAGTGCGTGCCCGCACCGCCGACGCCATTGCCGGGCAGGAACGAACCGAAGCTGCGATAGGGCAGGGCGGTCTCTGCCTCGTTGCGGCGCACGGTGACCGTCATCTGGCTGGCGCGCTGCATCATCTTCAGCCGCACACCATAGCGCAGCTCGTCGATCATCTGGGGATACTGGAAATTCGGCACCGTGCTTTGGTCATGGCCACGCTCAAGCGCGACGATGTCCAGGCCTTCCTGCGCGAGTTCCATCCCAAGGATCGAGCCGGTCCAGCCTAGGCCGACGATCACGACGTCTTTTTTCTTTTCCTGACGTGCCATCGCTTATGCCCTCTCGCCTTTGATGGAAACCGGCCCGAGCGGGTAGCGGATATTGTGGCGCGTCGCCCATTCGCGATAGCTCGCGCGTGCGCCGGGGAAGCCGATATGGGTCCAGGCCTGCATACCGTGGTTGCCGCCATACATCGGGTCGGCGAAATAGCCTTCCTTGGTATTGGCGAGCAGGATCGTGAAGAAATCGCGCAATTCGGCCTGCAGGCCGACATCGCCCTCCTGCAATGCGGTCAGCGCCGCGTCCTTCTGGGCGTCATCCAGTGCGATGAACGCCTTGCCATGCTGCGCTTCGCACCACGCGTTGAACGCGGGGATGGCCTGGCGGTAGATCTGGGCCGGGTTCAGCGGGCTTTGCCAGCCCAGCAGCGGATCCGCGGACGGATCATGCGGGCCGACCATGTACCAGTCGTCCGCGCGGCCGAAATCGCCGGCAAGCTGGCCGTCGATGAACACCGGCACGCGCGCCTCGATGGCGCCGGGCCCGTCACCTTCGGACGGAATAAGCCGCGCGGTCGCGGCAATCACAAAAGCCCATTCTTCGGGCGTGAAATATTGGCAATCATAGTCTTCAAGCGGCGCCGGAGGTTCGACGGGCTGGGCTTTGGCCGAGACGGCCAGGCCTGCCAGAGCGACACCTGCGGCGGACCCCTTCAGGAATCCACGACGGCTGGGATATCCGGGAAGATCGGTCATATTGGTCTTTCCTGCCGATGGCTTATGGGTGGGAAATGCCCAAGGGCAATGGGGCGTCCTTAGACCCCTCGTCCGGGGGGTGCAATGCGATGAAGCCATTCTTGCAAAAAGCAAGTCACCCTTTCGTCGCGCGTCGTCATGCCACGCCCGAGGGATCTGCCAACCTGAAAAAGCCCTGCCGCTACAGGGCAATTGACCCGGGGCCTGACATTTCCGCGCTTTCCGATTAGTGTGGCGCGCCTGATCGCCGCCATTGATGGAACGCCGCATGACAATCACGCAGGAAGACGAACTGGACGGCATGAAGGAGATCGGCCGAATCGTCGCCAACACCATGCATGCAATGTCCAGGGCGATGGAGCCGGGAATGACGACCCGCGAACTGGACGCAATCGGTCGGTCTTTGCTTGAACGCGAAGGCGCGCTGTCTGCGCCCGAGGCGAGCTATGATTTTCCGGGCGCGACCTGCATCAGCGTGAACGAGGAAATCGCCCACGGCATCCCCGGCGATCGGGTGATCGCGCCGGGAGACTTGGTGAATATCGACGTTTCCGCATCGAAGAACGGCTATTTCGCCGATACCGGTGCCAGCTTTTGTCTTTCGCCGAAGCGGACGCAGCTTGATCGCCTATGTCGCGACGGCAAGCGGGCGATGCAGATCGGGATCGCGCAGGTCGGTGCGGGTAAGCCTCTGGCGGGAATCGGGCAGGCCATCGGCCGCTTCGCCACAGCCCGCGGTTATACCCTGATCCGTAATCTTGCCAGCCACGGCGTCGGCCGTTCCCTGCATGAATACCCCGAGGAAATCGCGACCTGGCCAATGCGGGACGAAAGGCGTCGTATCGACAAGGGACTGGTCCTGACGGTCGAACCCTTCCTTTCCACTGGCGGCCGCTGGGCCAGCGAGGGCGAGGACGGCTGGACCCTTTACAGCGACCCCTGCGCGCCGGTCGTGCAATATGAACATACGGTCGTGGCGACTGAACGTCGCGCTATCGTCGTCACGTTGCCCGGCTGATCGCTTTGTCTTAACGGCGGCAGGGCGCGCTCATCCAACTGATGGCGTCGCCATGCCGTGGGGGCGTGTCTTATCCTTGCTTTCGTCATGACGCCCGCGCCGATGGCAATGGCAGGTCTCAGGCATCCGGTCGAACGCGGCGCATGGAAGCCAGTGCCCTGCATTGGCTGTGCCCGCGCCGAAGGCTGATGGGTCACGTCTTGTCATGCGCCATTTCGGCAAGCTTTGCGATGGTGTTCAGGTTGCGCGCCGTCCCGATCGCCATAGCGGCCAGTCGCAGGCGCGAGGTTCCCATGCCGGAGGGATAATGGATGATGACCTCGTGTCTTCCGAAAGCGACCTCCTCATCCTTGCGGCCCTTGCCGATGTCGTGTCGATCCAGCGGCGCATCGTGTTCAACGAAAAGGACCAGGACCCGGTTCGGCGCTGCCGTCGGGAAGGGATTCTCCCGGATCAGCTGTCTCAGTTCCTCCGCTTCTCTCAGGATGACGCCCACCGGCTTGCTACACCGCGCCGCCAGGCCGTTCTTCAGGGCCGTCGCCGCTGCATCCCTTGCCATGCGAGTCCGAAACACGACATTCCCGGACTGGATGTAGGTGCGGACATCCTCAAAGCCGATCTCCTCGCAGGTCTTGCGCAATTCGCTCATCGGCAACTTGCCGGTGCCGCCGACATTCACGGCGCGAAGAAGCGCGATGTAGACAGCCATGATCCCTCGCAATGGTGGTCGAAGGACATTGAGGCTAGCCGCAAAGCTGTGGAAAGTCGCCAGGTAAGGGCCCGGCAGACCGACGCGATGACAGCAGAAGGGGATGGGGCGCCACCTTGCTTCGCAGAGTTCGCAGCGGACGCTGCCCCTGTTGTGGGTGCCAGGAAGAAAATTTCCCTCGCTGTGATTTTCTTCTTGCAAGGGTGATTGGGAGTCCCTAGATACGCCTTCACCGAGACGGCGACG
>NZ_JAVRQI010000021.1:0-60423 GCF_031854425.1 Paracoccus broussonetiae
GCCCGGTAGCTCGTCAGGCTCATAACCTGAAGGTCGCAGGTTCAAATCCTGCTCCCGCAACCAAATCTCCTACACTCTCCACAACCTCCTGTGCGCAGGAGGCGTTCTGCTGTCCGGACACCAGTCCGCATTCAGGCTCAAGGACAGAATCCCCGCAACGCGAAGCAATGCGCCGGGCCAATTCCGCCGCCGCCAGAAACCACGCGGTGATGCCAGCAGCCCTTGAGCCATCCCCCCGATCCTCTCAATATCCAGATCGCAAGGCGGAGGATGGGCATGGCAGAATGGGGAACACGCGGCGACGCGCTTTATGATGGTGGGTTCCTGCCCATGTTCGTCGGGGGCAGATGGATACCGGCGCTTTCGGGCGCGGTGATCGAGGCACGCAATCCCGCGAATGGCAGGCTTCTTGCCACCGTGCCACGCGCCGACGGGGCCGATATCGACCAGGCGGTCGCCGCGGCCCGACGCGCTTTCGAAGGGCCGTGGTCGCGCTGGACCCCGTTCGAGCGCCAGGCTCTGCTGCTGCGCATTGCCGAGCGCTTCGAGGCCGAATGGGAAAGCCTGTGCCTGTCGGATACCCTGGACATGGGCATGCCGATCACCCGCACGCTGGCCAACAGCCGGCGCGTCCTGGGGATGCTGCGCTTTTATGCCGGACAGGCGGTCGCGCTGCACGGCGCCACAATTCCGAACTCGTTCCCCGGAGAGATCCTGTCCCAGACGGTAAAGGAACCGATCGGCGTGGTTGGCGCGATCATCCCCTGGAATGCACCCATTGCGGGTTCGGTCTGGAAGATTGCGCCCGCGCTTGCGACCGGCTGCACGGTGGTTCTGAAGCCCTCGGAGGAAGCCTCGCTGACCGTGCTGATGATCGCCCGCCTGATGGCCGAGGCCGGATTGCCCGATGGCGTCCTGAACATCGTCACCGGAACCGGGGCCGAGGCGGGTGCGGCGCTGGCCGCCCATCCGGGTGTCGACAAGATCGTCTTCACCGGATCGACCGCGACCGGGCAGGCCATCGCCCGCGCGGCGACCGGAAATCTCAAGCATGTCTCGCTGGAACTGGGGGGCAAGTCGCCGGTCATCGTCTGCCGGGATGCCGATCTCGACAAGGCGGTTCCGGTCGCCGCCATGTCGGTCTTTGCCAATTCGGGCCAGATCTGCATCGCGGGGTCGCGGTTGTTCGTCGCGCGCGAGATTCATGACGAATTCCTGACCCGCCTGGCGGCATTTGCAGGGGCATTGAAGATCGGCGATGGGGTGCTGCCCGAAACCGAGTTGGGGCCGATCATCTCGAACCGCCAGGCCGAGCGTGTCGAGCATTTCCTGGGTGTGGGCCGGGACGAAGGCGCGCGGCTGGTGACCGGGGGCGCCCGCTTGCAGGGTGAAGGCTATCACGGCGGGAATTTCATTGCCCCGACCGTCTTTGGCGATGTTACCGACGACATGACCATCGCGCGTCAGGAAATCTTTGGGCCTGTCATCTCGGCCCTGCCCTTCGATGATCTGGAAGAGGTCGTGCGGCGCGCGAATGATACCCCCTATGGCTTGGCCGCGGGGATCTTCACCAACCATCTTGGCACGGCGCATAAGCTGGCGCGGCGGATCAAGGCGGGGACGGTCTGGGTCAACATGTATCACGCCATCGACCCCGCCGTTCCCTTTGGCGGGGTCCGAATGTCCGGCTATGGCCGCGAGGGCGGGATCGAACACATGCAGGAATACCTGGACACCAAGGCGATCTGGATCAACACCGACTAGCGGTCGTGCCGCGGCCAGGTGGTGATCGGGCCGCGCCATTCCTCATAGGCGCGCGCCACCCGCATCACGCCCAGATCGTCGAAGCGGTGTCCGACGATCTGCAGCCCGATCGGGATTCCGGTCGAGGTCATACCACAATGGATCGACGCAGCCGGTTGCTCGCCCATGTTCCAGGCCACCGTGAAGGCGATATGCTCGAAGGGTCGCGCCGGATCGTTGGTGGGCGAGGGCCAGTCGGCCGGATAGCTTTGCATCGGGTTGACCGGGGACAGGATGAAATCCAGCCCGTGCAGCGCCTCGTTTGCGGCACGGCGCATGGCAAAAGTCTGGTCGAATCCTTCAGCCACCGCGACCGGAGAGGCGCTGGCCCCGACCTCGGCCCATTCGCGGATATAGGGCAGGATCTTCTCGCGCGCCTCGGTGGGCAGCTTCAGCATCTGGCCCCAAAAGCGCGCGCGCCACGCGATGTCCAGCCCATCCAGCATCTCGCGCGTCAGCACGCCCGGAAGCGGGACGATGATTGCGCCATTCGCCTCGAACTGCCGGGCGGCGGCGGCGATGGCGGCGGCGACCTCGGGATGGACCGGCAAGCCGCAGCCGGCATCGACCATCAGGCCGATCCTCATGCCCCGGACATCGGCTGGACCGGCATCCCAGTCGATCTCTTCGGGTTTGACAGCGGTGGCGTCGCGCCAGTCGGGGCGGGTCACGGTCCGCATCAGCAGCGCCGCATCATCCACCGCGGGGGTCATCGGCCCCACCGCGCGCCCGGTGTAATAGGGATCGATCGGCACGCGACCCAGCGACGGCTTCAGCCCGAACAGGCCCGTCCACCCCGCCGGAAGCCGGATCGAGCCACCGATATCGGTTCCCAGGTGCAGCGGTCCGTAACCCGCCGCGCCAGCCGCAGATGATCCCGAGGAGGAGCCGCCGGGGTTCTGGCTCAGATCCCACGGGTTCCGGCTGAGATGGTGGAACGAGGACAGGCCCGAGGTCAGCATCCCGTAATCGGGGCAGGTGGTCTTGGCGAACATGATCGCCCCATCCTCGCGCAGGCGCGCGGCCGATGGCGCGTCTTCGGCAGCCGGACTGTGCGGCGTCGCCGCGGTGCCCAGGGGCACATGATCCCCCTGCGTCGCGATCAGTTCCTTGACCGTGACAGGCATTCCGTCCAGCAGGCCCAGCGGCACCCCCTGCGCATAGCGCGTCTCTGACGCCCGCGCTTCGGAGAGCGACCGTTCGGGACGGAACAACCACAGCGCCTGAACCCAGGGCTCGGACGCCTCGACCCGCGCGATCAGTGCCTGCATATATTCCACCGGCGACAACTCGCGCGATCTGAACGCGTTCAGGATCTGGCGCGCGCCAAGGTCCAGGATCTGGGACATGTGGGTATTCTTCCTGCTGGTTTTTGCCCATGAACGGCCAGCGCCGGGCGAAATGGAAGTCGCCATGTTGTGCACACGCTGCTACGCTTTCCGTTGCACTGGGGGCGCCATGGATCTGAACAGCATTGCGACTTTCAACGAACTTGTCCGGTCCGGCTCAATCCGGCAGGCGGCCGAGGGGTTGAACACGTCGCCCACCGCCGTCGTCCGTCAGCTCGACAAACTGGAACATGCGTTCGGGACCGCACTGGTCGAACGCTCACCCAGGGGGATCCGGTTGACTGCGGCGGGCGAAGTTCTGGCCGAACGGGCGCGTTTGGTGGCACGCGAGATGACTGCGGCGCGACGTCAGATCGACGATCTGCGCGGGCTCAAGCGCGGTTCGGTCTCGCTGCACCTGCCGGGGGTCGCGGCAAGTTCGATGCTGGCACCCGCGCTGGCCGAATTTTCGGCGCTGCATCCCCATATCCAGATCGAGATCACGGTGACTTCGGCCGCCGCGGCCTTCGAGGCGGCGGCGACGGGCGTATCAGAGATTGCGGTCGCGATGTTCATGCCACCCGATCCGCGGGTCGAGGTGCTGTTGCGACTTCCCATGCGGCATGAGCCGGTCATGGCTTCGACCCATCCGCTTGCCGCCTGCGAAATGGTCACGCTTGAGGATCTGCTTCACCATCCCTTGACCCTGCCGGACCGGGCCTTTGGCGTGCGCCGCGCCTTTGATGCCCGCGTGCGCGCGGCCGGGCTGGACGCGCCCGAGATCGCATTCACCACCTCATCGCTGGAACTTCAGAAGGAATTGGCCTGCCGTGGGGCTGCGGTGATGATCCTGCCCCGCCAGACCGTCGCGCGCGAAATTCTGGCCGGACTGCTGGTCCTGAGGCCCTTTTGCGCCCGCGACCGGATCGAGACCAACCTGGAACTGTGCCGCCCGCTGGGCCATCACCAAAGCGCCGCGGCCCGCCAGCTTTCCGACTTCCTTGTCGATCACCTGCGCCGCCTGAAGCGGGACTGAAAGGCGTGCCCGCGCACGCTTCTTGACAGAATTGCGACTCTGTGTGAGCATTTGCCCATCGAATTGGCAAATGCCGATCCGCAGGGAGGAAGATCAGAATGAGCATGATGATGCGCGGCCTGCTGGGGGCATGCGCCCTTTCGGCCCTTGCCGTGCCCGCCACGGCCGAGACCCTGACCATCGCCACCGTGAACAACGGTGACATGATCCGCATGCAGAAGATGACCAAGCCCTTCACCGACGCGAATCCCGACATCCAGCTGGAATGGGTCACGCTGGAGGAGAACGTCCTGCGCCAGCGCGTGACGACCGACATCGCCACCAAGGGCGGGCAATATGACATTGTCACCGTCGGCAATTACGAAGTGCCGATCTGGGCCAAGCAGGGCTGGCTGATGCCCTTGGACGACATGGGCGCGGATTATGACGCCGATGACATTCTGCCGCCGATCCGCGATGGGCTGTCGCAGGACGGCAAGCTTTATGCGGCGCCTTTCTACGGCGAATCCGCGATGATCATGTATCGCAAGGACCTGTTCGAGAAAGCCGGGCTGACCATGCCCGAGCGTCCGACATGGGATTTCGTCTTCGACGCTGCGCGCAAGATCACCGACAAGCCGAACGAGGTCTATGGCATCTGCCTGCGCGGCAAGGCCGGCTGGGGCGAGAACATGGCCTTCATCACCTCGATGGCGGCCAGCTATGGCGCGCCGTGGTTCGACATGCAGTGGAAGCCGCAATTCGGGTCGGAGGCGTGGAAGAAGGCGCTGACCGACTATGTCACCATCATGACCGAGGCCGGACCGCCCGGCGCGTCCTCGAACGGTTTTAACGAAAACCTCGCGCTGTTCCAGACCGGCAAATGCGGCATGTGGATGGATGCGACGGTCGCCGCCAGCTTCGTGTCGAACCCCAAGGAATCGACGGTGGCCGACAAGGTCGGCTATGCGCTGGCACCCGAGGGTGAAAAGCCCGCGATGTGGCTTTGGGCCTGGACGCTGGCGATCCCTTCCTCGACCGATGCGCCGGACGCGGCCAAGAAGTTCGTCGCCTGGGCGACTTCCAAGGCCTATACCGAACAGGTTGCGGCAGCCGAAGGCTGGGCCAACGTGCCCCCGGGCACCCGGACCTCGCTTTACGAGAACCCGGAATACCAGAAGGCCGCGCCCTTCGCCAAACCGACGCTGGACAGCATCATGTCGGCCGATCTGAAGAACCCGACCACGGTCCAGGTTCCCTATATCGGCACGCAATGGGTCGGGATCCCCGAATTCCAGGCGCTTGGCACCGCGGTCGGCCAGCAATTCTCGGCAGCACTTGCCGGGCAGGCCAGTGTCGAGCAGGCGCTGCAAATGGCCCAGCAGAGTTCCGAGCGTGAAATGGCGAAGGCCGGCTACCCGAAATAGCCTCCCCGGCTAGGCGGGGGACGATCAAGCCCCCCGCACTCCATTCCCCCGCGACAGGGAGGCGCGGTCATGGCGACGAGACACCAGAAAACCCTTGCGCGCTTCATGGTTGCGCCCTCGGTCCTGCTGCTGCTGGGCTGGATGATCGTGCCGCTGGCGATGACGCTGTGGTTCAGCTTTCAAAGCTACAACCTGCTCTCGCCCGGCATGGAGCAGTTCATCGGCTTCACCAACTACAAGTATTTCCTGTCCGACCCAGCCTTCTGGACGGCGATGGCGAATACGCTGATGATCGTGGGCGGCGTCCTTGCGATCACCGTGATCGGTGGCGTGGTGCTGGCCCTGCTGCTGGACCAGCCGATCATGGGGCAGGGGATCGTACGGATCCTGATGATCGCTCCCTTCTTCATCATGCCGACCGTGTCCGCGCTGGTGTGGAAGAACATGTTCATGAACCCGGTGAACGGGCTTTTCGCGTGGATGGCCAAGGCTGTGGGCGCGCAGCCGATCGACTTTTTCGCGCAATACCCGCTGATGTCGATCATCCTGATCGTCGCCTGGCAATGGCTGCCCTTCGCGACGCTGATCCTGCTGACCGCGCTGCAATCGCTGGACAGCGAGCAGATGGAGGCGGCCGAGATGGACGGCGCCGGCGCATGGTCCAAGTTCACCCATCTGGTCCTGCCGCATCTGTCCCGCGCGATCACCGTGGTCATCCTGATCGAGACGATCTTCCTGCTTTCGGTCTTTGCCGAGATCCTGGTCACCACCAATGGCGGGCCGGGCTATGCCTCGACCAACCTCACCTATCTCGTCTATTCGCAGGCGCTTCTGCAATACGACGTGGGCGGTGCATCCGCCGGCGGCATCATCGCCGTCATCCTGGCCAATATCGTCGCGATCTTCCTGATGCGGATGATCGGAAAGACGCTGGAGTAGCGCCATGACCCGCCGAGTTTCCGAACGCCGCCGCTGGTCCTTCACCATCCTCGCGTGGCTGGTGGCGCTGGTGATCTTCTTCCCGATCCTGTGGACCATCCTGACCAGCTTCAAGTCCGAGGCCGACGCCATCGCCAGTCCACCGAAGTTCCTGTTCTTCGACTGGACGACCGAGAATTATGCCGAGGTTCAGGCGCGCTCGCCCTATTTCCGGCACTTCACCAATTCGGTCATCATCTCGATCGGATCGACGCTTCTGGGCCTGCTGATCGCGATTCCGGCGGCATGGTCCATGGCCTTCCAGCCCGGCAAGCGGACCAAGGATCTGCTGATGTGGATGCTGTCGACCAAGATGATGCCGGCGGCGGGCGTGCTGATCCCGATGTATCTGCTGTTCCGCTCCTCGGGGCTGCTCGACACGCGCTTCGGGATCACCTTCGTCCTGATGCTGATCAACCTGCCGATCATCATCTGGATGCTCTACACCTATTTCCGCGAGATCCCGTCCGAGATCCTTGAAGCCGCGCGCATGGACGGGGCCAGCCTGAAGAACGAGATCGTTCACGTCCTGACGCCGATGGCGGTGCCCGGCATCGCCTCGACCATGCTGCTGAACGTGATCCTGGCCTGGAACGAGGCCTTCTGGACGCTGAACCTGACGACCAGCAAGGCGGCGCCGCTGACGACCTTCATCGCCAGCTATTCCAGCCCCGAAGGGCTTTTCTACGCGAAACTTTCGGCGGCGAGCACGATGGCCATCGCCCCGATCCTGATCCTTGGCTGGTTCAGCCAGAAGCAACTCGTGCGCGGCCTGACCTTCGGCGCGGTGAAATAGGGGGAGAATGATGGGTAGCATCACCTTGAAGCAGGTCCGCAAGGTCTTTGGCGAGGTCGAGGTCATCCCCGGCGCCGATCTCGAAATCAACGACGGCGAATTCGTCGTCTTTGTCGGCCCCTCGGGTTGCGGCAAATCCACGCTTCTGCGGCTGATCGCGGGGCTGGAGGACGTGACCTCGGGGCAGGTCCTGATCGACGGGCAGGACATGACGCAGGCGGCGCCGGTCCGGCGCAAGCTGGCGATGGTGTTCCAGTCCTATGCGCTTTACCCGCATATGTCGGTCCGGAAGAACATCGCATTTCCCCTGAAGATGGCGGGAATGGCCGCGGACGAACAGGCGCGGCGCGTCGCCCATGCCGCGGGCATCCTGAACCTGACCGACTACCTCGACCGCAAACCGGGGCAGCTGTCGGGCGGGCAGCGACAGCGCGTCGCCATCGGCCGTGCCATCGTGCGCGAACCGGTCGCCTTCCTGTTCGACGAGCCGCTGTCGAACCTTGACGCGGCCCTGCGGGTGAACATGCGGGTCGAAATCTCCGAACTGCACAAGAAGCTGGCGACGACGATGATCTATGTCACGCATGACCAGGTCGAGGCGATGACGATGGCCGACAAGATCGTCGTCCTGCGGGCGGGACGGGTCGAGCAGGTGGGAAGTCCGCTGGAACTTTACCGCAGCCCCGCCAACCGTTTCGTGGCCGGTTTCATCGGCAGCCCGAACATGAACTTCCTTGAGGGCGAGGTGGCGGCCCGGCATGGCGCCCATGCCATCGGCGTGCGTCCCGAGCATTTCCAGATGTCCACATCCGAGGGGCTGCTGCCCGGCACCGTCGGCGTGGCCGAGCATCTGGGATCGGACACCTTCCTGCATGTCGATCTGGACAGTGGCGAGCATGTCGTCGCCCGCGCCGCCGGAGAGTTCCCGATCAGCCACGGCGACCGCATCTGGCTGACGCCGGTCGATGGACGGATCTATCGTTTCGATCAACAGGGGCTCGCGCTATGAGACTTTCTGGCAAGTCCGCCATCATTACCGGGGCCGCGCGCGGCATCGGACGCGCCTTTGCCGAGGCCTATATCCGCGAGGGCGCGACGGTCGCCATCGCCGACATCAACGAAGCCGCGGTGCGCCAGACCGCCGCCGAAATCGGCGCGCATCCCGTCGTCATGGACGTGACCCGGCAGGACAGCATCGATGCGGGCGTGGCCGAGGCGGTGCGGCTGATGGGTGGCATCGACATCCTGATCAACAATGCCGCGTTGTTCGATCTGGCCCCGATCACCGGCATCACGCGGCAAAGCTATGACACGCTGTTCGCGATCAATGTCGGCGGCACGCTGTTCGTGATGCAGGCGGTCGCGCGGCACATGATCGACACCGGTCGCCGCGGCAAGATCATCAACATGGCCTCGCAGGCCGGAAGGCGGGGCGAGGCGCTGGTCGGGGTCTATTGCGCGACCAAGGCCGCCGTCATCAGCCTGACCCAGTCGGCCGGGCTGAACCTGATCCAGCATGGCATCAATGTGAACGCCATCGCGCCGGGTGTCGTCGATGGCGAGCACTGGGACGGGGTGGACGCGAAATTTGCAGAATACGAAGGCAAGCCGCGCGGCCAGAAAAAGGCCGAGGTTGGTGCCGCTGTGCCCTTCGGCCGCATGGGCACTGCCGCGGACCTGACCGGCATGGCGATTTTCCTGGCCACGCCCGAGGCCGATTACATCGTCGCACAGACCTACAACGTCGATGGCGGGAACTGGATGAGCTGACATGACCAGATTGAACCAAGCCAACCTGTCCCGCCTTCCCGTCGCCGCGCCCGGCTATGACCGTGGCGCGCTGTCGGGGGGCATCGTCCATTTCGGGCTGGGGAATTTCCACCGCGCGCATCAGGCTGTTTACCTGGACCGGCTGATGAACCTGGGCAAGGGCCATGACTTCGCCATCGTCGGCGCGGGCGTCATGCCCTCGGACGCGAAGATGCGCGAGGTGCTGGCCGCGCAGGATTGGCTTTACACGGTGGTCGAGCAATCCGCCGAGGCGTCCGAGGCGCGGGTGATCGGCGCGATGATCGACCATCTGCCCGCCGCCGATGCAGTCGCCATCGTCGCGAAGCTGGCAGACCCGGCAATCCGCATCGCCAGCCTGACCATCACCGAGGGCGGCTATTTCATCGACGCCACAACCGGTCATTTCGATCCTGCCCATCCCGCGATTGCCGATGATGGCAGGAACCCCGACACACCGAAGACGGTCTTCGGCATGCTGGTCGCGGGACTGAAGGCGCGCCGCGATGCGGGCGTTCCGCCTTTTACCGTCATGTGCTGCGACAACATCCCCCATAACGGCGTTGTCACGCGCGAGGCGGTGGTCGAGACTGCGCGCCTGTCCGACCCCGCTCTGGCCGAATGGATTGCCGCGAACGTGGCCTTTCCGAACGGCATGGTCGACCGCATCACACCCGCGACCAGCGACCGCGAGCGCCGCATGATCCGCGAGGATTTCGGAGTCGAGGACGACAGTCCGGTCTTTGCCGAGGATTTCATCCAATGGGTGCTTGAGGACAACTTCCCCCAAGGCCGCCCCGCGCTGGAAGAGGTCGGCGTCGAGTTCGTCGAGGACGTGACCCCGTGGGAACTGATGAAGATCAGGATTCTGAACGGCGGGCATGCAGTCATCGCCTATCCCTCGGGGCTGATGGACATCCATTTCGTGCATGAAGGAATGGAAAACCCGCTGGTTCGCGCATTTCTTGACAAGATCGAGGCCGAGGAGATCATCCCTGTCGTGCCGCCGGTTCCGGGCACCGACCTGCATGGCTATTACCAGAAAGTCGCCGAACGCTGCGCCAATCCCAAGATCGGCGACACCATCCGCCGGCTTTGCCTTGACGGGTCGAACCGACAGCCGAAATTCATCATCCCGACCATCAAGGACCGGCTGGCCCGGGGGCTGACGGTCGAGGGGCTCGCACTGGAATCGGCGCTGTGGTGCCGTTACTGCGCGGCCACGACCGACAGCGGCGCGGTGATCCAGCCAAACGATCCGAACTGGGACCGCCTGACCGCTGCCGCCCGGGCAGCCCGGACCGATCCCGGAGCATGGCTTGGCATGGCCGAGATATATGGCGCGACGGGGCTGGACCCTCAGTTTGCCGAACCGTTCGCGCGCTGGCTGGGAATGCTGTGGCGCGAGGGTACGGCAGCGACCCTGACCGCCTATCTCAGGGGATGACAGGTGGCGGGCGCGGTGATCTTCGACTGCGACGGCGTGTTGGTCGATTCCGAGCCGCTGGCCGTGATCGAACTGGTCGCGATGTTGGACGCAATCGGCGCGCCGGTCGATGCAACGCGGATCTATGACGAATTCCTTGGCCGCTCGGTCCAAACCATCATCGACACAGTGTCGCGCGATCACGGCATTGATATCCGCCCGGCCTTGCCCGGATACGGTGACGCTCTTGCCCGACGCTTTCGGGCCGAGCTGCGCGCCGTGCCCGGTATGGCCGAGGTGATCGGCGGCATCGTCGGTCCGCGCGCCGTCGCCTCGTCCAGCGCGCCGGAACGGTTGGCTTTGTCGCTGGGGCTGACCGGGCTGGCGCCATTGTTCGGCGCGCATGTCTATTCCGCCGCGCAGGTGACGAACGGCAAGCCCGCACCCGACCTGTTCCTGCTGGCGGCGCGAGGCCTTGGGGTGCCGCCCGGTGACTGCGTCGTGGTCGAGGACAGCCCCGCGGGCATCCTTGCCGCGCAGGCGGCGGGAATGCGGGTCATCGGCTTTCTGGGCGGCAGCCATGCTGCCCCGGCGCGGCTGCGGGACCGGCTTGCCGAATTGCGGCCCGACGCGCTGATTGAACATGCGCGCGATTTGCCCAACACTCTGGCTCGACTGGGCTAGGGGGATTTCGTGCTGATTGCTGCCGTTGATGTGGGCTCGGCGCGGGCGCGCGCGGGATTGTTCACGACCGATGGGCGCCTGGTCGCACGGGCCAGCCGCGGTTTTGCGACGCTTTCGCCTGAATCCGGCCAAGCCGGGTTCGATTTTGCCGAGATCTGGCAGGCCGTCGCCGATGCCCTTGCCGAGGCGCGGCGGATGGCGGGCGCAAGCCCCGCGCAGGTGCAGGCGCTGGCCTTTGATGCGACATGCTCGCTTGTGGTCGACGCGCCGGGATTCGCCCCTGACGTGATCGCCTGGCATGATCACCGCGCCGTGGCCGAGGCCGAGGAACTGGGCCGCCTAGCGCATGAGGTGGTGGTCCGGGCCGGTGGCTCGGTCTCGCCCGAGATGCAGACACCGAAGCTGATGTGGCTGGCCCGCAGGCGTCCCGAGGCCTGGCGGATGCTTCGCGGGGTGCGCGACCTTTGCGACCACCTGGCGTTTCGCGCGACCGGAACGCCCGCCCGGTCGCTGTGCGCGACGGCGGCGAAATGGCCCTATCTGCCTGATCGCGGCGGCTGGGCCGAGGATCTTTTGGCGGCGCTGGGTATCGCGGGCTTCCCGCATGACGATCCGGTCCTGCCGCCGGGCGCGGCCATCGGCCCCCTGTCCCGGCAGGGCGCGGCCGAACTGGGGTTGGACCGCGAATGCGTGATCGCCGCCGGGTTGATCGACGCCTTTGCCGGCGCCCTGGGCGCGGCCCCCGACATGCCCGCGTTGATCGCGGGTACATCGAACTGCGTGATGGCGGGCGGGGTCGCGGCTGCACCGGCGCTTTGGGGACCCTATCCCGGCGCGATCATGCCCGCCGAGGCGGTCAGCGAGGGCGGTCAATCCGCGACCGGCGCGCTTCTGGAATCGATCCGGCGGCAATATTCTCAATCAACGACGCATGACGAGATCGTCGCCCGCATTGCCGCGGGGCCAGAGCCGGGGCCGGGGATGCATGTCCTGCCCGATTTCAAGGGCAACCGGGCGCCCTTTGCCGATCCACTGATGCGCGGCGTCATCCACGGCTTGTCGCTGGAGCGCGGGGTCGCGGCGATGGATGCGCTTTACTGGCGTGCAGCGGTGGGGATCGCGCTGGGCACGCGGCAGGTCATCGGGCATATGCGCCTTTGCCCACAACGCATCGCGATGGCTGGCGGGCAGGCGCGCGCGCCGCTTCTTCGCCAGCTTTACGCCGATGCGACCGGGGCCGAGATCCATTGGCAACCCGAGGATGCGGTCCTTCGCGGCACCGCCATTGCCGCCGCCGCCCCGCAGGCGGGCGGGCTTGCCGCCGCGCGGGCGCGCTTTGCCCGCGACGTCGAGATCACGCGCCCCGACCCCCAGGCCAGACTGCGCCGCGAACGGGACTGGAGCGTCTTCCTGCGAATGCAGGAACAGCGCGCGGAAATCACCAAACTTACCGCAGGGGATTGAGCATGTATCTGGGCATCGATCTGGGCACCTCCGGCGTCAAGGCGACGCTGATCGACGACAACCAGCAGGTCTTGGGGTCCGAGACTGCGGGCCTGACCGTCAGCCGACCGCATCCGAACTGGTCCGAGCAGGATCCCGCGGACTGGATCCTTGCGACCCGGCATGCGGTGGGCGCGCTTGCCCGGTCCCATGACCTGTCATCCGTTGGCGGCATCGGGCTTTCCGGGCAGATGCATGGCGCGGTGGCGCTGGATGCGGCGGGCGCGGTCCTGCGCCCCGCGATCCTGTGGAACGATACCCGCTCTCATGCTGAGGCGGCAGGGCTGGACGCGAAGCCCGAGATGCGCCGCCTGTCGGGCAATATCGTCTTTCCGGGCTTTACCGCGCCCAAGCTGGTCTGGATGGCGCGGCACGAGCCCGATCTGTTTGCCCGCGTGGCCTGCTTGCTGCTGCCCAAGGATTATCTGCGGCTGTGGCTGACGGGCGAGCGGGTCAGCGAGATGTCGGACGCCTCGGGGACAAGCTGGCTGGATGTGGCCGGGCGCGACTGGTCCGGGGCGCTGCTGTCGGCCAGCGGCATGAGCCGGGCACAGATGCCCGCGCTGGTCGAGGGGTCCGAGGTCTCGGGGGTGCTTCGCCGCGAACTGGCCGCGGAATGGGGCATCACCGGGTCGGTCGTCGTCGCGGGTGGCGCCGGGGACAATGCCGCGACAGCCATCGGCGCGGGTACCGTGGCCAAGGGGCAGGGCTTTGTCAGCCTTGGCACGTCAGGCGTGGTCTTCGCCGCCTCGGACCACTTCCTGCCAGCGCCGGAAACGGCGGTCCATGCCTTTTGCCACGCGCTTCCGGGACGCTGGCACCAGATGGGGGTGATCCTGTCGGCCTCGGCTGCGCTGGAATGGCTGGCCGGCGTCCTGGACACCAGCCCGGCCGAACTGACTTCGGATCTGGGACCGCTTCACCCTCCGGGCAGCGCGATGTTCCTGCCCTATCTCTCGGGCGAGCGCACGCCGCACAATGACGCGCTGGCCAAGGGGCTGCTGGCGGGGCTGACGCCGCTAACCGACCGCGCCGCGCTGACCCGGGCCGTGCTGGAGGGCGTGACCTTTGCCCTTGCGGACAACCTGACCGCCCTGCGCGCAGCGGGGGCGGAACTGGACGGGCTTCTGGCGCTTGGCGGGGGTGCGCGGTCGGATTACTGGCTGCGGCTGATCGCCTCGGTCCTTGACCTGCCGGTGATGCTGCCGGTCGGGGGCGATTATGGCGCGGCCTTTGGCGCGGCGCGGCTGGGGATGATGGCCGCGACCGGGGCAGGCAGCGACGAGATCTGCGCCATGCCCGCGATTGCTGCCGAGATCCGGCCCGATCCCGCGCTGGTGCCAGCCTTTGCCGAAAGCCATGCCCGTTTCCGCGCGCTTTACCCCGCCAGCCGGGCCTAGCCCTCGCGCATCAGGCGTTCTGCGGTGGCGGCATCCGTGATCAATCCGCTAATCAGTCCGCCTCGCAACGCGCCCAGCAGGGCTGGCAGCTTTTCGGGGCCAAAAGCCGCGCCGATCACCAGGGTCGTGTCGCGCGGGGGGATCGGGGCCGAGGCAACGCGGTCATTGGTCAGGCCCTGGATCACCCTGCCGTCGCGGTCATAGGCCCAGCCGGTGATTTCGCCCACTGCGCCCGCGGCGATCATGCGGTCAAGGTCGGGGCGCGTCATGAAGCCGTCCAGCATCAGCGCGGCGCTGTCGTTCATGGTCCCGATGCCGACGAAGGCCACGGCGGCCTGCGACGACATCTCGATCACGCGCTGGATGCCGGGCTGCCGCATCATGGCGTGACGCTCCTCCTCGGTCGGGACAAGCACGGACAGCGGCAGGGGAAAGCTGCGCGCCGTGACCAGTTCGGAAAGCGAGAAGAGTACGTTGTAATAGGCTGTCGACCCATCTGTCGCGATATTGCCGGTCAGCGACACGATGCGATGCTGCGGGCAGTCGATATGCGGAAGCCGCGCCACGCCGGCGCGCAGCGTCCGTCCGGTGCCGATGGCCAGCGTCAGGGGGTCTTCGCGCCGCAGCCAGCGTTCCATCGTGTCGGCAAGGTGATGGGCGACGCCGGCCTCGGGTGCATCGGCGGGTGCGATTTCGCAGAATTGCAGTCCCCAGCGGGCGCGCAATTCGCGTGCAAGCTCCATGCAGTCGGCAAAAGGGTGGTCGATGCGGATCTTCACCAGCCCTTCGGCCATGGCCTGCGCCACAAGCCGCTGTGCGGTCTGGCGCGAGACGCCCATGATCCCCGCGATCTCGTCCTGGGTCCGGCCCGCGACATGGGCAAGCCATGCGGCGCGTGCGGCCTGTTCCAGCTTGCGGCCCTGATCGGACATCCGCCCCCCAATGCGTTCATCTGGATCCGGTCTAGTCCGGCCCGGCCCACCCTGTCCAGCAGCGCCGATCTGGACCTATAGATGACCTGATTTTGGATCTATTGCGTCCCCGCCGCCAAGCGTAGTCTCGGCCCGTCAATGAAGCCCCCCTCCTATCGTCAGAGGCCCAAAATGAACGACCTCAGCCCGGTCATCGCCGCCGACAAGGCCCATGTCTGGCACCACCTGAGCCAGCACAAGCAATACGAAACCATCGACCCGCGCGTCTTTGTCGAAGGCAAGGGGATGCGGCTTTGGGACGCCACCGGGCGCGAGTTCCTGGACGGGGTCTCGGGCGGGGTCTGGACCGTGAACGTGGGCTATGGCCGCGAAAGCATCGCAAATGCCGTGCGCGACCAGCTGCTGAAGCTGAACTATTACGCGGGAGCCGCCGGGACCGTCCCGGGCGCGATCTTTGCCCAGCAGCTGATCGAGAAGATGCCGGGCATGAGCCGCGTCTATTATTCGAACTCCGGCTCGGAGGCGAACGAGAAGGTCTACAAGATGGTGCGCCAGATCGCGGCGCGCCATTACGGCGGGAAGAAATGGAAGATCCTGTATCGCGACCGCGACTATCACGGCACGACCATCGGCACGCTTGCGACCTCGGGGCAGGACCAGCGGGCGATGCAATACGGTCCCTATCCCGATGGGTTCGTGCGCGTCCCGCATTGCCTTGAATACCGCAAGCAATGGGATGTCGAGAATTACGGCGAGCGTGCAGCGGATGCCATCGAAGAGGTGATCCTGCGCGAAGATCCCGACACCATCGGTGCGCTGGTGCTGGAACCCGTGACGGCGGGCGGCGGCGTCATCACCCCGCCCGAGGGGTATTGGCAGCGCGTGCAGGAAATCTGCCGCAAATATGACATCCTGCTGCATATCGA
Organism: Paracoccus broussonetiae; assembly: GCF_031854425.1. Lineage (NCBI taxonomy): Bacteria > Pseudomonadati > Pseudomonadota > Alphaproteobacteria > Rhodobacterales > Paracoccaceae > Paracoccus > Paracoccus broussonetiae. The sequence goes on from NZ_JAVRQI010000021.1 coordinate 16,007, forward strand.
CGAGGTCGTCTGCGGCGTCGGCCGCACCGGCATGTGGTTCGGCTATCAGCAATACGGGATCGAGCCGGATTTCGTGACCATGGCCAAGGGCGTCGCCTCGGGCTATGCGGCGATTTCCTGCACGGTCACGACCGAGCGGGTCTTCGACATGTTCAAGGACGATGCCAGCGATCCGATGGGCTATTTCCGTGACATCTCGACCTTCGGCGGCTGCACCTCGGGTCCGGCGGCCGCGATCGAGAACATGCGCATCATCGAGGAAGAGGGCCTTCTCGACAATTGCACTCGCATGGGCGCGCGGCTGGTGGGCAACCTGAACGCGCTGATGGAGCGGCACCGGATCATCGGCGACGTGCGCGGCAAGGGGTTGTTCTGCGGCGCGGAACTGGTCGCCGACCGCGCGACCAAGGAACCCGCGGACGAAAAGAAGGTCCAGGCTGTCGTGGCAGATTGCATGGCGCAAGGCGTCATCATCGGGGCGACCAACCGCTCGGTTCCGGGCTTCAACAACACGCTGTGCCTGTCGCCCGCGCTGATCTCGACCGAAAGCGACATCGATGCGCTGACGGATGCGATCGACGGGGCGCTGACCCGGGTCTTTGGTTAAGGCAGGATGGCGGCCGACAGCCATGGCCGCCATGCAGATCCCGCCCGAGACATTCCTGATCGACCGCAAGTCGGTCCTGCCGCTGCAAGTTCAATTGCGGCGGCAGATCGTTCTGGCCGTCCATGAGCGCCGCCTTCAACCCGGCGAGCGGATGCCGTCAAGCCGCGCGCTTGCGACCCATCTGGGGGTCGGGCGGATCACCGTCACGCAGGCCTATGGTGATCTGGTTGCGACCGATTACCTGAGCGCGCGGGGCAGGTCGGGCTATTTCGTCTCGGACCGGGTCGAGGATCTGGCCGACGACCCGGCCCCCGCGCCGCCTCTTGCGCGTTTCGACTGGGCCGCCCGGCTGGATGGCCGCAACCTTGCCGCGCGGCGAAAAGACCGCCCGACCGACTGGCGCAGCTATCCCTTTCCCTTTCTTTACGGGCAGACGGACGACCGGCTGATCGATCTTGCCGCCTGGCGTGAATGCGCGGTGCGCGCGCTGGGCCGTCGCGATTTCGGCGCGCTGTCCCATGACCAGTATGACGGCGACGACCCGGAACTGGTCGATTTTATCATCCGCCACCTTCTGCCCCGGCGTGGCATCAAGGCCCGGCCCGAGGAAGTGCTGCTGACCATGGGGGCGCAGAATGCGCTGTGGCTGATCTGCGCGATCCTGCTTGGTCGCGGCGAGACGCTGGCGATGGAGGAACCGGGCTATCCCGGCCTGCACGAGATCCTTGCCACGCTGCGCGCAAATCTTGTGCCGGTGCCGATCGATCAGGACGGCCTGCCACCCGAGGCCGTGCCCGAGGGTGTCTCGGTCGTCTTTACCTCGCCCAGCCACCAGTGCCCGACCAACCGCACCATGCCCCGCGCCCGGCGCGAGGCGCTGCTGGGGATGGCGGCCGCGCGCGGCTTCGTGGTGATCGAGGACGACTACGAGTTCGAGATCTCGTTTTCCGGGGCGACCTCACCCGCGCTGAAGGCGATGGATCGCAGCGGCGCGGTCATCTATATCGGCTCTTTCTCGAAATCGGTCTTTCCGGGGCTGCGGCTGGGCTACATCGTCGCCGATCCGGCCTTTGTCGCCGAAGCGCGGGCGCTGCGGGGCATGATGCTGCGCCATCCGCCCGGCCATGTGCAGCGGACCATGGCCTATTTCCTGTCGCTGGGCCATTACGACCGGCAGTTGAAGCGGATGCGCGAAGCCTATGCCGAACGCCGGCAGGTCACGGCGGCCGCGCTTGACCGGCACGGTCTGGACAAGGGGACGCCGGTTGGGCGCGGTGGATCCAGTTTCTGGCTGCGGGTGCCGACGGGGCTGGACAGCGACGTGCTGGCACGCACGCTGAAGCCGCAGGGTGTGCTGATCGAGCCGGGGCGGCCTTTTTTTCGCGGGGGCGAAGCGGGGGCCGCGTTCTATCGTCTGGCCTATTCCTCGATCGCGGCGCAAGAGATCGACGAAGGCATCGCCCGCATCGCCCGCACCTGCCGTACGCTTGCCGCGGACTAGGCCAGCCGCGCGAAAGCCTGCAGCACGACCCGTTCGGACTGCCCGAGATAGTCGTCCAGCATCGCCGCGGCGCCTGCGGGATCTCCGCCTTCAAGCCGGACAAGAATATCGGCGTTTCGGTCGATATAGGGTTCATGCAGCAGTTCGGGACTGTCGAGCAGTCCAAACGCAAGGCGCAGCTCGGCGCTGACCTGCGCGAAAAAGCCCATCAGCCGCGGGCTGTCGGTCAGCGCGACGATGGCGGCGTGAAATTCCATGTTCGCGCTGCCGATGCCGCGCCAGTCGCCCAGTTCGCGCAAGTTCTGCGCGCGTTCGACCGCCGCCCGCATCCGCGCCACTGCCGCGTGGCGGTGCCAGGCCTGGGCCAGCGCCGGAACCTCGATCAGGCGGCGGACACGATAGATGTCCAGAATCGAGGCCATCGACGGTTCTGCCACAAAGACGCCGCGATTGGGTTCATGGCGCAAAAGCCCCTCGCGCGTGAGCAGCCGGAACACCTCGCGCAGGGTATTGCGTGAAATGTCGAGATCGCCGGCAAGCCGGGCCTCGGACAGGCGCTGGCCGGGGATCAGCACGCCTCCGGTGACATGATCGCGGATCCGCGTCGCGATTTCTTCGGTCAGGCTGGGACTGGGTGCTGATGACATTGATGATCCGTCCAGAGTGCCGTGCATCATGTCCGAGGGGCGGGGCGCAGACAAGCGGAAGCGGGCCGGCCCCTGCCGCCTTAGGGGCAGTCTGTGCGATTCATGCCTACAAATTGCGCATATTGCCCGGCGTATCGGTAATAACTGTTCAACAATCTATACGATGATGTCAGATAATTATTGACGAAACCGCCTGTCAAATTCACAGTCCCGTCATCCAAAAATCAGAATCCCTCCACCAGGAGCATTTAGATGAGCGCATCCGCTCCCACCGCCGCCAATGCCAGCCTTCGCGGCGGGTTTCTGGCGGCGATCTTCCTGATGGCCACTTCGGCCATCGGCCCCGGCTTTATCACCCAGACCGCGACCTTTACCCAGAAACTGGGCGCGGCCTTTGCCTTTGCCATCCTCGCTTCGATCGTCATCGACTTCGTGGTGCAGTTGAACATCTGGCGCATCACCGCGCTGACCCGTCGCAATGCGTCCGAGACGGCCAACGCCGCGATCCCCGGCGCGGGCTATCTGCTGGCCATCCTGATCCTGATCGGCGGCCTCGCCTTCAATATCGGCAACATCGCCGGGGCGGGTCTGGGCATGAACGCGATGTTCGGCCTTGATCCCAAGATCGGCGGCGCGATCTCGGCGCTGCTGGCCATCGGGGTCTTCCTGTCGAAACGCGCAGGGCTTCTGCTGGACCGGTCGCTGATCGGGCTGGGCATCCTGATGATCGTGATGACGCTTGTTGTCGCCATCACCTCGAACCCGCCGGTGGGCGATGCGTTGCGCCAGACGATCCTGCCCGACGTGATCGACTTCCCGACCATCACCACCATCGTCGGCGGCACCGTGGGCGGCTACATCACCTATTCCGGCGCGCATCGGTTGCTGGACAAGGGCCTTGTGGGCGAGGAGAACCTTGCCGCCGTCACCCGTGCTTCGCTGACCGGGATCTTCGTCACCGGGGTGATGCGCTTCGTCCTGTTCCTGGCGATCCTGGGCGTTGTCGCGTCGGGCGTGACGCTGGATCTGTCCAGCCAGGCCGCGAACCCGGCCGCGCAGGCCTTTGCCGCCGCGCTTGGCGACATGGGGATGCGGATTTTCGGCGTGGTCCTGTGGGCCGCGGCCATCACCTCGGTCATCGGGGCGGCCTATACCTCGGTCAGCTTCCTGAACGTGTTCTCGACCCTGACCGAGCGTAGCCGCAACATCGCGACGGTGATCTTCATCGCGATCTCGCTGGCGGTCTATATGGCGATCGGCACCGCGCCCGCGGCGATCCTGGTTTTTGTCGGCGGCTTCAACGGGCTGATCCTGCCCATCGGCCTGTCGATCTTTACCTATGTCGGCTTCGCCCGGCCCGACCTGATGGGCGGACATGTCTATAACCGGGCGCTGCTGACGCTTTCGGCGATCGTCTGTGCCCTGACCTGGTATATGGGTTTCAAGTCGATCGGCCCGATCTTCGCCTTCCTGGGCGCATGACGAATTGCGGCGGCGGCCCTGCGGTCGCCGCCCCTTGGAATTTCGGAGGATAACATGACCCACAAGATCGACCTGAACAGCGACCTCGGCGAAGGCTATGGCGCCTGGAGCATGGGCGACGATGCGGCGATGCTGGGCATCGTCAGTTCGGCCAATGTGGCCTGCGGCTTTCACGCGGGCGATCCGCTGACGATCCTGGCCACGCTGCGCGATGCCGCCGCCAAGGGGGTCGCCGTGGGGGCGCATGTATCCTATCCCGACCGCGTGGGCTTTGGCCGTCGCCCGATGGATGTGACCTCGGCTGAACTGACCGCGGACGTGATCTATCAGATCGGTGCACTTCAGGGGCTGGCGGCCTCGGTCGGGACACGGGTCAGCTATGTCAAACCGCATGGCGCGCTTTACAACACCATCGCGAACGATGCCCGCCAGGCTGACGCGGTGATCGCCGGGATCAAGGCGATCGATCCGGCGCTGGTGCTGATGGGGCTGGCGGGTGCCCCGATCCTGGAACGCGCCCGCGCCGCGGGACTGACCACCGTGGCCGAGGCATTCGGCGATCGCGCCTATACCCCGCAGGGGCAACTCGTCTCGCGCCGCGAAGCGGGTGCGGTGCTGCATGACCCGGAACTGGTGGCCGCGCGCATGGTCCGTCTTGCGCGTGAGGGCGTGATCGAGGCCATCGATGGCTCGACCCTGACGCTTCACGCCGACAGCATCTGCGTCCACGGCGACAGCGCCGGCGCCGTCGACATGGCCCGCCGCATCCGCGAGGAGCTGGTCCGGGCCGGTGTCGCGATCGCGTCCTTCACGGAGGGTCTGTGATGCTGCGTCCCGATCTTGCCGCTGCCGCCGCTGCGCGTCTTGGGTGCCGCAAGGGGCTGGTCGCCCCGACTGCTGGCATGGCGCCCGGCTTTACCCAATGCAACATGATCTCGCTGCCGCGCGACTGGGCCTGGGATTTCCTGCTTTACGGGCAGCGGAACCCCAAACCCTGTCCCGTCCTTGACGTGACCGATCCCGGCAGCCATCGCACTGCGCTGGCCCCAAATGCGGACCTGCGCACCGATCTGCCGCTTTACCGGGTCTGGCGGGACGGCGTCCTGGCCGAGGAACTGGCCGACGCGACCGAGGTCTGGGCCGAGCATTCCGATCTGGTGACCTTCCTGATCGGCTGTTCCTTCACCTTCGAGACTCCGCTGATGCAGGCCGGGATCGAGGTGCGTCACGTCGCTCAGGGCTGCAACGTGCCGATGTACCTGACCAATCGCGACTGCCGTCCGGCGGGACGTCTGCATGGCAAGATGGTCGTTTCGATGCGTCCGGTGCCGGCCGACCGCGTGGCCGAGGCCGCGACGATCACCGGTCGCTTCCCCGCCGTCCATGGCGCGCCCGTCCATATCGGCTCGCCGGAAACGCTGGGGATTGCCGATCTTGCGCGCCCCGATTTCGGCGATCCCGTCCAGATCCGAGACGGCGAGGTGCCGGTCTTCTGGGCCTGCGGCGTGACCCCTCAGGCCGCCGTCATGGCCTCGAAACCGCCCTTCGCCATCACCCATGCGCCGGGTCACATGTTCATCACCGACGTGCCGGATACGCAGTGGCAGATATGAGCATGAAATTCCTGCCCGTTGGACCGCGCACCTTCCTGGTCGAGCTGGCCGATCTGGACCAGACGCTGGCCCTGTTCGACGCGCTGCTGGCCGATCCCATCGACGGCGTGGCCGAGATTGTGCCTGCGGCCCGCACCCTGATGATCCGCACCGCGCCGGGCTTTGTCGCCGATGCTAAGCTTGCCGCGCAGGTTCTGGCGCGTCAGCCCGCGCCCGGCACAAGGCGCGAGGAAGGCCCGGTCGAAACGGTCGAGATTCCCGTGACCTATTCGGGCGAGGACCTGGACGATGTTGCCCGCCATATGGGCCTGACCGTCCCCGAGGTCATCGCCGCCCATCAGGCGACCACGTGGCAAGTGGCTTTCTGCGGCTTTGCGCCCGGCTTCGCCTATATGACCTGCGACGATCCGCGTTTCGACCTGCCGCGCCGACCCGCGCCGCGCACACGGATTCCGGCGGGTTCTGTGGCACTGGCGGGGCGGTTCTGCGGCATCTATCCGCAGGAAACCCCCGGTGGCTGGCAGCTGATCGGCACGACCAAGGTGCCGATGTGGGATCTGTCCCGCGACCCGCCCGCGCTGCTGCGTCCGGGCGTGCGCGCCCGCTTTGTCGAGGGTGCGGCTGATTTCCACCCTTCGGCCGCGATTCCTGCACCAGTCACCGAACCCGCCCTGACGATCCTGTCCTCGGCCTTTCCGATCGTCTTTCAGGACGAGGGACGGCCCGGGCAGGGCGGGCAGGGCGTCTCGGCCTCGGGCGCGCTGGACATGGGCGCGCTGCGGCGGGCGAACCGTGCTGTCGGCAACCCCTCGGGAACACCCGCTCTTGAGATCACGCTTGGCCCCGTTCGCCTGCGCGCCGACCAGCCGGTGACGCTGGCGCTGACCGGCGCGGCCACGGCCAGCGTCGCCGGGCTTGCGCAACCCGCAGGCGTGGCCTTTGCCCTGGATTCCGGGGACGAGGTTACCATCCTGCCGCCCGAAGCCGGGATGCGCAGCTATCTGGCACTGCGCGGCGGTTTCGATGTCGCCCCGGTGCTGGGTTCGGCCGCGACCGATACGCTGGCCTTTGTCGGTCCCGATCCGTTGAAACCGGGCACAGCACTGGCCTGCGCGCAAAGTCCGGCCACCGCGGTGGCCGTGCCGCAGGACCAGCCTTCGCTGCCCAAGGCGGGCGATCTGGTCGAATTGCCGGTGACGCTGGGCCCCCGCGCGGATTGGTTCACGCCCGCGATGATCGCCCATTTCCTGACGCAGGAATGGATGGTCACGCCGCAAAGCTCGCGCGTTGGTATCCGGCTTGAGGGCGCACAGCCGATGACGCGCGAGGACGCGTTGGAGCTACCCTCGGAGGGGACCGAAACCGGCGCGATCCAGATACCCCATTCCGGTCAACCGGTCCTGTTCCTTGCCGACCACCCGCTGACCGGCGGCTATCCGGTGATCGCGACGTTGCTGCCGCAGGCGCTGGACCTTGCCGGCCAGATACCGCCCGGCGCGCGCATCCGCTTTACCGCCGCCCAAGATTTTGCCCTGATTACTCCTGCGAGGTCCGCATGACCCTTTTCGCCCCCGCCGATGCCGCCGAAAAGCCGATCCGCCGCCTGCTGATCGCCAATCGCGGCGAAATCTCCGTCCGCATCATCCGCGCCTGCCGTGACGAAGGGATCGAGTCCATCGCCGTCTTCGCCGACAGCGACCGCGACGCGCTTTTTGTCCGCATGGCCGATCAGGCCCATGCGCTGGGGGGCGACCGGCCCGCCGACAGCTATCTGAACGCTGACAAGATCATTGCCATTGCCCGCGAGGCTGGGGCGGACGCGGTCCATCCGGGCTACGGCTTCCTGTCCGAGCGCGCGGATTTCGCGCAAGCTGTTCAGGATGCCGGGTTGATCTGGGTTGGCCCCGATCCTCGTGTGATCGAGGCGCTTGGCGACAAGATCGAGGCGCGGCGCATCGCCGAGGCCGTGGGTGCGCCCCTTGTGGCGGGAACGCCCGGACCCGTCGAGACCCCGGCCGATGCGTTGGCCTTTGCCAAGGTGCATGGCCTGCCCATCGCGATCAAGGCCGCTTTCGGCGGCGGCGGGCGCGGCCTGAAAGTCGCATGGCGGCTGGAAGAGGTCGAAGAACTTTTCGACAGCGCCACGCGCGAAGCGCTGACCGCCTTTGGCCGCGGCGAATGCTATGTCGAGCAATTCCTGGATCGCCCCCGCCATATCGAGGCGCAGGTGCTGGCCGACAAGCATGGCACCGTCAAGGTCATCGGCACTCGGGACTGCTCGCTTCAGCGCCGCAACCAGAAGTTGGTCGAGGAAGCCCCGGCTCCCTTCCTGTCCGACGAACAGCGCACCCGCATCCATGACGCGGCGCGCGCGATCTGCGCCCATGCCGGCTATTCCGGCGCGGGCACGGTCGAGTTCCTGTTGTCGGCGAACGGCACGATTTCCTTCCTTGAGGTCAATACGCGCCTGCAGGTCGAGCATCCCGTGACCGAGGAAACCACCGGCATCGATCTTGTGCGCGGCATGATCCGGGTCGCGCAGGGCGCGCGTCTGGCGGATGAAACCGTTCCCGAACCGCGCGGCCATTCGATCGAGTTCCGCATCAATGCGGAAGATCCGGCCCGCGGGTTCCTGCCCACGCCGGGGCCGATTGAGGTCTTCGATGCGCCCTCGGGGCCGGGTGTCCGGGTCGACAGCGGTGTTGCCAGCGGCTCGGTCGTGCCGGGCAGCTTCGATTCCATGATGGCCAAGCTGATCGTGACCGGTGCGACCCGTGCCGAGGCGCTGGCCCGCGCGGCCCGCGCGCTGCGCGAGTTCCGTATCGAAGGCGTGGCCTCGGTCCTGCCATTCGACGCGCTGGTGCTGGAGCAGCCCGATTTCCGGGCCGAGGATGGCGAATTCCGCGTCCATACCCGCTGGATCGAGACCGACTTCGCCGAGACGCTGGCGGCCGCGATGGAACCTCATGCCCGGGTGACACCGGCCGCGCCCGCGAAAATGCTGCGCCTTGCGGTCGAGATCGACGGCAAGCGGCATGAACTGGGCCTGCCCGCGAACCTGCTTGCCGCACTGCCCACGGGCGGCGGATCCCTGGTCGATGACAGCACGCCCGAGGCCGACGACGCCACCGTCACCGCGCCCGTGGCCGGGACGCTGACCCTGTGGCAGGCCGAGGACGGGGCCGAGGTCGAGGCCGGTCAGGTCATCGCGGTCATCGAGGCGATGAAGATGGAGACCCGGATCGAAGCGCATCGCGCTGGCAAGCTGTCGCGGCTGGTCGAGGCGGGTGCGACGCTGGGCTTTGGCGCGGCCGTCGCCCGGATCGCCTAGCCCGAGATCGCATAGGCCTCGCGCATGGCGCCATTCGTCGACGGGATCTGGCGCTTGCCGATCCAGCCGACATGGCGCGCCAGCGTGGCGCAGGCCTGCGTCACGTTGCCCCGGCGCAGGGCGGCAAGGATGGTCCGGTGATCGTGGTCCGTCTTTGCCTCCCAGTCCGAGCGCCAGGCGGCGAACAGGAAGCGGGCCGAGGCCGTGTGCAGGTCGTCAATCGAGGACAGCAGCCGCGGCATCTCGGACGGGGCCAGCAGCATCCGGTGAAAGCCGCGGTTCGCTGCCTCCCATTCGCGGACGCTGGCCGCATTGTCGACCCTGACGGCGGCATCCGTGGCGCGGTCAAGCAGCGTGGGCGTCAGGCGCGGGGCGGCGTGGCGCAGGGCAAGCGCCTCAAGCGCGGATCGCATCTCGGCGACTTCGCGCAGCTCGTCGATGGAAAAGGTGGTGACGCGCATTCCGCGCCGTGGTTCGCTGATCGCCAGCCCCTGCGCCTCAAGCCGCAGCAGGGCTTCGCGCACCGGGACATGGCTTGCGCCGAATTCTGCGGCAATATGATCCTGGCGCAGCTTCTCTCCGGGGGAAAGCTGGCCCTGGATGATCCGGTCGGCGAGGACGCGGGCGATGCGGGAGGTCAGGGTTTCGTCAGCCATGGATCATAGATAATTTCGATCATCGGCGGCGTCGAGGGGTCGATTTGACATCCCGGCATCTGCGCGGGACAAGGCAACGCCTTGTTTCGGAATGCACGATGACCCTGACCGGACGACGAATCCTGACCTGCGCGCTCGCAGCGGCCGGTGGCGCGCTGTTCCTTGTGGCGGGATTGCCGCTGCCCCTGCTGCTGGGTCCGATGCTGGCCTGCCTGTTGGCCGCACTGTCGGGCGCGCCCCTTGCCGATACGGGGTGGCTGGGCACATTGATGCGCACGATCCTGGGGGTCGCGGTCGGGGCGTCGATCACGCCGGGGGTGCTGGCTGGCCTGCCGGACATTGCTGCCTCGCTGGCCTTCGTGCCGGTGTTCATCGGTGTCATCGCGCTGATCGGCTATCCGCTTCTGCGCCGGGCCTTCGGGTTCGACCACGCGACGGCATGGTATGGCGCGATGCCGGGTGGGTTGCAGGACATGCTGGTATTTGGCGAGGAGGCGGGCGGCGACATCCGCGCCCTGTCGCTGATCCACGCGACGCGGGTGCTGGTGATCGTCACCGTCGCGCCGCTGATCATGACGAGTTACTGGTCGGTCGACCTGTCGCAGCCCCCGGGCCAACCGCTAAGCTCGGTCGCCCCGCACGAGCTTGCGCTGATGGCGGCCTGCGGCGTGCTGGGCTGGAAGCTGGCCGAGCGGGCCAAATTGTTCGGGGCCTCGATCCTGGGGCCGATGATCCTGACTGCCGCCCTGTCGCTTTCGGGGTTCATCCAGCACCGCCCCCCGGCCGAGATGATCCAGGTCGCGCAATATTTCATCGGCATCGCCGTCGGGTCGAAATATGTCGGCATCACGCCGCGCGAATTGCGGCTGCATGTCACGGCAGGGCTGGTCTATTCGCTGGCGCTGGCGGCGATCAGCCTGGCCTTCATCGAGATCATCGTGCAGCTTCGACTGGCGCCGGGGCTGGACGCCTTCCTGGCGTTCCTGCCGGGCGGGCAGGCCGAGATGATCGTGATCGCGATCATCGCAGGCGCCGACCTGGCCTATGTCGTCAGCCACCACCTGCTCAGGATCGTGCTGGTGATCTTGCTGGCGCCGGTCGTGGCACGGGTCTTTCGCCGCTAGATGTTCATCTGGCTGCCGATCTCGACCACGCGCCCGGCCGGGATGCGGAAATAGTCCGAGGCGGCGGCGGCATTGCGCGACAGCGTGATGAAGAGGTTCGCCTGCCAGCGCGGGATGCGGCTGCGGGTCGAGATGCGGATCCGGCGCCGGGACAGGATGAAGGAGGTCGCCATGATGTCGAATTTCCACCCCTGCCGGCGGCATTGCAGCAGCGCCTGCGGCACGTCGGGATCCTCGGTATAGCCATAGCGCAGCTCGATCCGGCGGAAGCGGTCGTTGAGCTCCTCGATCCGCACGCGCTGATCGGGCTGGATGCGGGGCACGTCGGCGGTGGCGATGGTCAGGATCACGTTCTGCTCATGCACCGACTTGAAGTGCTTCAGGCTGTGCAGAAGCGCGCCGGGCGTCAGGTCGGGGGTCGAGGTCAGGAAGACCGCCGTGCCGGGCACCGTGGCGATCGAGCTGGATTTCTCGATTTGCTCCAGCAGGGTTTCCAGCGGCAGCTCGGCCTCGCGGTCCTTGGCGGTCACTGCAGCGGTGCCACGCACCCAGCTGCCCATGATGACAAGAGATACGCCGGCGATTCCCAGCGGCACATAGCCGCCCTCGGCGATCTTCATCAGGTTCGCGCCCAGAAACACCAGGTCGAGCAGCAGGAAGGGCAGCATGATCGTGACCGATAGCCATAGCGGCAGTTTCCAGTGCTTGTGCGCGACGATCATCGCCAGCGTCGCGGTGATGACCATCGTCCCGGTGACACTGATCCCATAGGCCGAGGCAAGGCTGGAGGAAGAGCCAAAGATCAGCACCAGCGCCAGCACCGAGATCATCAGCCATTGGTTGACGCCGGGCATGTAGATCTGGCCCTGGTGCTCGTCCGAGGTGTGACGGATCTTCATGCGCGGCAGCAGTCGCAATTGCACCGCCTGCTGGGTCAGCGAATAGGCCCCGGTAATAACCGCCTGGCTGGCGATGATGGTGGCCAGCGTCGCCAGCAGCACGACGGGCAGCAGAGCCCAGTTCGGGAACATCAGGAAGAAGGGGTTGTCGATCGCGGCGGGGTTTGACAGCAGCAGCGCGCCCTGTCCGAAATAGGTCAGCAGCAAGGCGGGGAAGGCCACGAACAGCCACGCCATCTGGATCGGCTTGCGCCCGAAATGGCCCATATCGGCGTAAAGCGCCTCGGCCCCGGTCACGGCCAGGAAGACCGCGCCCAGAACGACCAGCCCAAGCTGGCCGTTGGTCGCGACGAAACGGACGGCATGGACCGGGTTCAGGGCCGCCAGCACCTCGGTATCCTGCACCAGCCAGTGACAGCCGCCGGCCGCCATGACGAAGAACCAGATCAGCGTGACCGGGCCGAAAAAGCGCGCGACCGCGTCCGTGCCGCGGTTCTGGACCAGGAACAGGCAGATGATGATGGCGATGGCCAGCGGTTCGATGAAGGGATCGACGCCGTCGGTGACAAGCTTCAGTCCTTCGATCGCAGACAGGACCGAAATCGCGGGCGTAATCGCGGCGTCGCCATAGAACAGCGAGGCCCCGATCATCCCGAGGATCAGGATCGCCATGTTCGGCCGCCCCATCGCGCGTTGCGCCAGCGCCAGCAATGACAGGGTCCCGCCCTCGCCCTCGTTGTCGGCGCGCATGAGGATCAGGACGTATTTGACCGTGACAACCAGCACCAGCGCCCAGACGATCAGCGACAGCACGCCCAGCACGTCTTCGCGGTTGACGCCGCCATGACTGGCGCCTGCGGCCAGCATCGCCTCGCGGAAGGCGTAAAGCGGCGAGGTCCCGATATCGCCATAGACCACCCCGATTGCCGCCAGCGACAGTGACAAAAGCCCGGCGCGCCGCGGCTCGGCATCGGAAATGTGAGTATCCAGAGTGGTCATTTCATGCTTCCTAGGTCGCGGCACGACTCGCCGCAGACCCGGGACATTGCCGCAGAGCAGCATAAAGGTTCGACCGCGATTTCACGCGGGTGTGTAAGTTTTTCATAAAGGCAATGGACAAGCATCGCGCCAACCCGCCAGAATCCCATTATGAACCAAATGGATACTTCCCAGCTGAAGAATGACCGCCGATGGATGACGGCGCCCAGCCTGAGCGGGCTTTTTGCGGCTGCGGCCATCCTGATCGTGGTCGCAATGATCGTCGGTTCCGCGCGCGACGTGCTGCCGGAATCGGTCGCTATCCTGTTGTTTTTGACCGCTGTTCTGATCTGCGCGGCGGGCTTCGGGTTCTGGGTCGGCATCGCCAGCGCCTTCGGTGCGCTGGCCGGGTTCAACTTCATGTTCGTCGAGCCGCATCTGACGTTGCGCATCGCGCAGCCGCAGGATGTCATCAAGCTTGCGGTCTTTCTGCTTGCGGCGGCCATTACCGGACTGATCTCGGGTCGCCTGCGTGAACAGGTGGACGCCGCCGAGGCGCGGGCCGCCGCGCTTGAGGCCTTGTCCCGCGTCTCGTCCGAACTCTCCGGAGCCACCACCGCCTCGGAGGTGACGCGGATCGCGGTCAGGCACCTGAATGATCTGGCGCAGGGGCCGGCGCTGGCGCTGGGGCCGGTCGATGGCCAGCTTCGTCTGCTGGCCGCCGCGCCCGAAGGCTATCTGCCCGATGCCAGCGAGCTTGAGGCCGCGGATGTCGCGCATCGCCGGGGTCGCCCCGAATTCGCCTCGGCCCAGGGGTGGAGCGGGTCGCGGCTGACCTTCTATCCGGTTGCCGGATCGGGCGGGCGCGGCGACGGTCTGGTTCTTGGACACAGGCGCATCCCGGCGGATCGGCGGGATCACGGCTGGCGCGACCTGGCGATCACCGTGATCGTGCGACAAAGCGCGCAGGCGTTGCAACGTCTTGCCCTGACGCAGGAGGCCGAGGCCGAACGCCGCCGCGCCACCAGCGAAGAACTGCGCTCGGCGCTGCTTGCCTCGTTGTCCCATGACCTGCGCACGCCACTTGCGACGATCCTTGGCTCGGTCACGACGCTGCGCCAGCTTGGTGGCACCCTGTCGCCCGAGGCGCAGGACGACCTGCTGGCCGCAATCGAGGAAGAGGCCGAGCGTCTGGCCCGCTATGTCGAAAAGCTGCTCCAACTGACCCGGTTGCAGGCGGGGATGCAGATCCACACCACCTGGGTCGATGCAGGCGATGCCGCGCTGGCCGCGGTGAACCGGGCCAGACGGTCCTGGCCCAATGCTCGGATCGAGGCGGCGATCCCGGCGCTGCCGATGATCCGGGCCGAAGCCGGGTTGCTGGAGCAGGCGATCTTCAACCTGATCGAGAACGCGGTGAAATACGCGCCGGGTGTCATCCGCGTATCGGGTCGCGTGCAGCCTCCGCCGGCGGTTGGCGCTGAGGCGGACGGCGCTGAGGCGGATGGGGCCGCACCGGGCGGTTCGATCATCTTGTCGATTTCGGACCGCGGCCGCGGTTTGCCCGGACCCATCGGGGATTGGCTGTCCTCGGACAGCATGACGCGCGGCCCGCAGTTGATCGGGCTGGGCCTGCAGATCAGCAAGGGCATTGCGATGGCGCTGGGCGGCTCGATCTCGGCCAGCCATTCCCCGGTGGGTGGCGCGGTGCTGGACATCCGGCTGCCAGTTCCGCAGGACGGCGGGTCGTGAACATGCGGCAGACCATCCTGATCGTCGATGATGAACCCCAGATCCAGCGCTTCCTGGGCCACGCGCTGACCGCTGCCGGCTATGATACCCGGCTGGCCACCAATGGCTCCGAGGCGCTGGCGAGCGTTTCCTCGCAGGAACCCGACCTGATGATCCTGGATCTCGGCCTGCCCGACATGAATGGAAAAGAGGTGATCGAACGGCTGCGCCTGCGTTCGGACCTGCCGGTGATCGTTCTGTCCGCGCATGATCAAGAGATGGAAAAGATCATGGCGCTGGATCTGGGCGCGGATGATTTCATCGCGAAGCCCTTTGGCATTGGTGAGCTGCTGGCCCGGTTGAGGGTCAGCCTGCGTCCGCGCCGCGCCGCCCGGATCGAGGTCATCCGCCAGGACGGGCTGGTGATCGACCTGGACGCCCATCAGGTCAGCCGCGACGGTGAACAGCTTCGCCTGACCCCGAAAGAGTTCGATCTGCTGGCAGTGCTGGCCTCGAACGCGGGGCGGGTGATGACGCATCGCCGCCTGCTTCAGCAGGTCTGGGGCCCGGCGCATGTCGAGGACGTGCCCTATCTGCGTGTCTTCATCGGCCAGTTGCGCCAGAAGCTGGAAACGGACCCGGCACGGCCCGCGCTGATCCTGACAGAGCCCGGCGTCGGCTATCGCTGGGCACAACCCGAGGGAGGCAAGGCATGAGCATCGCGATCCTGTCCGCGACCGGCCATCGCCGGATGCCGTGGAAGAACGGCCGCGGCGTGACGACCGAGATTGCGGTCCACCCGCAGGGCGCCGGATTGGCCGATTTCGGCTGGCGCGTCAGCATGGCCGCCGTGGACGAGGATGGCGATTTCTCGATCTTTCCTGGCATCGATCGCAGCCTTGCGGTGCTGAGCGGGGACGGCATCGCGCTGAGTATCCATGATGAGCCGCCGCAGCTTCTGGGACCGGGCGGTGCGCCGCTGTCCTTTCCGGCGGATGTCCCGGTTTCGGCGCGGCTGCCGGGTCGTCCGATCACGGACCTGAACGTGATGACGCGGCGCGGCCATTTCTGGCACAGCCTCGCGCGGGTGGATCAGGCCGAGGATCTACCCGGCGCAGACTGGCGGCTGGTCCTCGCGACCGAGGCCACGCGCCTGCAGCTTGGCGCCGAGGCGCTGGCGCTGGGGCCGCTGGATGCGGTGCTGTGTCAGGGGCAAGACGCGCTGAGCCGGCTTTCCGCGACTGCGCCGGTCTGGCTGATCCGCATCGGCCAGATCTAGGACGCGCCGCGGTTTCCCAGGATCAGGTCGCGACCGGCAAAGATGCCGCCGACGCATTCCATCTGGAAACGCTGCATGTCACGGGCGCGGATCCCGGCGATGACTTCGTCGGCTTCCTCGGGTTCGTCGCCCAGTTGCAGCAGCGCCTCGCGCCCCATGCTGAACGCACTTTCCAGCGTCTCGCGCAGCTGGAAATCGACCCCGGCATTGGCCAATTCCAGCGCATGTTCGCGGTCAAAGGCGCGCGCCATGATCGGGACCAAGGGGAATTCGTGCTTCACCAACTGGGTGATGCGGGTGACGGCGTCCTTGTCTCCGGCGACCGCGATGATCAGGCTGGCCTCGGCCGCGCCGGCGGCGTGAAGGACATCCAGCCTCGCGCCGTCGCCATACCAGATCTTGAAGCCGAATTCGTCGGCGTTGCGGATCGTTTCGGGATCCTTCTCGATGATCGAGATGGAATGGCCCCGCGCGATCAGCGGCTGGCTGATGATCTGGCCCATGCGGCCGAAACCGATCATCAGCACCCGCGCGCTGAGGCCGTCGGCTGCCTCGACCCCGTCCAGCGAAGGGATCTCGTCCGGGGTCATCCGGTCGTGCAGGATCATCATCAGCGGTGTCAGCGCCATCGACACGATGACGATGGCCGTCAGCACGGCGTTGTCCTGCGTCGAGATGATGCCGACCTGCATGGCGCTGGCATAAAGGACAAAGGCGAATTCGCCGCCCTGCGCCATCAGCACTGCGCGCTCCAGCGCCTCGCGGTGGTCGGCACGCCAAAGCCGGGCGACGCCATAGATGAGCAGCATCTTCAGGATCATGTAGGCCGGGACGCAGATCGCGATCAGGGCCCAGTTCGAAACGATGGTCTGCAGGTCCAGCGCCATGCCGACGCCCAGGAAGAACAGGCCCAGCAGCAGTCCGCGGAAGGGTTCGATATCGGCTTCCAGCTGGTGACGGAAGGTGCTTTCCGACAGCAGCACCCCCGCCAGGAACGCGCCCATCGCCATCGATAGTCCACCGGCCTGCATCAGCACGGCTGCCCCGAGCACGACCAGAAGCGCGGCGGCGGTCATCACTTCGCGCCCGCCGAACCGGGCGAGCAGGCCGAACATCGGGTTCAGCAGATAGCGTCCGGCCACGACCAGCGCCGCGATGCAGCCCAGTCCGATGGCGATGCTGACAAAGCGTTCGGCCAGCGTGACCTCGCCCCCGCCGGGGGCAAGGAAGGCGACAAGTGCCAGCAGCGGGACGATGGCCAGATCCTCAAGCAGCAGGATCGAGATGATGCGCCGCCCCTTGGGCAGCGACATCTGGTTCCGTTCGTCCAGCATCTGCATGACGATGGCGGTCGAGGTCAGCACGAAGCCCGCGCCCGACACGAAGCTTGAGGCGACCGGAAAGCCCAGGGCCAACCCGACGCAGGTCAGAAGGCCCACCGCCAGCAGCACCTGGGCCAGCCCAAGGCCGAAGATCTCGCCTCTCATCGCCCAAAGGCGCGAGGGCTGCATCTCCAGCCCGATGATGAACAGGAACAGGACGACGCCCAGCTCCGCGACATGGATCACGGATTGCGGGTCGTGGAAGATGCCCAGCCCGAAGGGCCCGACGGCCAGCCCCGCCGCAAGATACCCCAGCACCGAGCCAAGGCCCAGCTTGCGAAACAGCGGGACCGCGATCACCGCCGCGGCAAGCAGGATGACCACGCTGTCAATGCTGGTTCCGGCCATATGGGCGGCCCCCGCCGCGGCTTCGGTCGCTGCCATCTGTGCCGTCCCTCTTTTTATGTTGTTCGCGGCAGACTAGCGCAGGCAATGCGCCCCTGCATCCTGCGATTGTCGGAAATGCCGGCCCCGGGCGGGACCGGCGACGCGGTCAGCGCCAGCCAAGGGCCGGGGCGACATGTTCCAGGATCGAGCCGATGACATGGGCGTTGTATTCGACGCCCAGCTGGTTCGGGACAGTCAGCAACAGGGTATCGGCCTCGGCAATGCCTTCGTCGCCACGCAATTCCTCGATCAGCCTGTCGGGCTCACCGGCATAGCCGCGGCCAAAGATCGCGCGCATGTTGTCGATCTGGCCGATCTGGTCGTCTTCCTTGCCGCCGCGCCCGAAATACATGCGGTCGCGGTCGTTCATGATCGGAAAGATCGACCGGCTGACCGAGACGCGGGGCGCGCGCTCATGCCCGATCTCGGCCCAGGTCTCGCGATACAGCCGGATCTGCTCGGCCTGCTGGACGTGGAAAGGCTTTCCGCTCTCATCCTCTTTCAGGGTCGAGCTTTGCAGGTTCATTCCCAGCGTCGCCGCCCATTTTGCGGTCGCGTTCGAAGCCGCGCCCCACCAGATCCGGTCGCGCAAGCCCGGCGAATGCGGCTCCAGGCGCAACAGGCCGGGCGGGTTCGGGAACATCGGGCGCGGGCTTGGCTTGGCGAAGCCGTGGCCCTGGATCACGTCCAGGAACACCTCGGCATGGCGGCGGGCCATGTCGGCATCGGTCTCACCCTCGGTCGGGGCATAGCCGAAATAGCGCCAGCCATCGATCACCTGCTCGGGCGAGCCGCGGCTGATCCCCAGTTGCAGCCGCCCTTGCGAGATCAGGTCGGCCGAACCGGCATCCTCGGCCATGTAAAGCGGGTTTTCATAGCGCATGTCGATGACGGCCGTGCCGATCTCGATCCGTTTCGTGCGCGCGCCGACGGCGGCCAGCAGCGGAAACGGGCTGCCAAGCTGGCGGGCAAAGTGGTGGACGCGGAAATAGGCGCCGTCCGCACCAAGTTCCTCGGCCGCGACGGCAAGGTCGATGGATTGCAGCAGCACGTCCTGCGCGCTTTGGGTTTCCGAATGGCCATCGGGCGACCAATGGCCGAATGAGAGAAAGCCGATGTTTTTCATTCTATCCTCGGGGGGCTTGCGTGGCAGGGTCCTGCCACGGGGGATCCTTCAGCTCGGCCGCGACATGGTCGATGAAGCGGCGCAGCTTGGCGGGCATGGGGGCGACCGGCGGCCAGACCGCCACGATGGGCATCCGGCGCGTCGGAAAGCCGGTCAGGATACGTTCAAGCAGCCCATCCGCGACGGCCGAGGCGACGATGAAGCCGGGCAGCATGGCCAGCCCCAACCCCTGAACCGCCATGTCGCGGATCGCCTCGCCATTGTTCAGCGAGATGCGCCCCTCGACCAGCGGCGCGACAAAGCGATCGCGGTCCTGGAACTGCCACAGCTGGCTGTTCGGCATGTGGCTGTATCCGATCACCTGATGGTCGCGCAGATCCGCCAGACTTTCCGGGCGGCCGTGCGCGTCCAGATAGGCGGGACTGGCGCAGGCGACGCTTTCATCCTCGCACAGCTTGCGCTGCATCAGGGCCTTGTCGCGCAGCTTACCCACGCGGATGCCGATGTCATAGCCTTCGCGGGCAAGGTCGCGGGTCCGGTCATCGTAATCGACCTTGATCTCAAGTTCGGGGTTCTGCGCGGCGAAACGCGCGATGATCGGACCAAGATGCAGGATGCCAAAGCTCATCGGGGCCGAGATCGACAGGCTGCCGCGCAGGGGTGCGACGCCATCCATGTCCCAGGCCGTGCTTTCGGCGGCTGCGACCAGTTCGTTCAGGGCAGGGCGCAGACGCTCGGCCAGATGCATCGCGGCCTCTGTCGGGGTGATACGCCCGGCATTGCGGCGAAACAGCGCGGCGCCCAGCGTCGCCTCAAGATCGGTGATCCGCTTGCTGACCACCGATTTCGACAGGTTCATGCGGGCGGCCGCGGCAGTCACGGTGCCAAGCTCCATGACGGTCAGGAAGGTTTCAAGGTCGTTCAGATCATAGCGCATGGCGGGAAGATAGCCGGTGGCCGCCGCCGCGCAAGCCCAAGACCGTTCGTCAGCGCAGAACGCAATGTTCGACACTGCCTCGGTGGCGGAAACGGCTGACCTGTCCGATATTGGCTGGCAGAGAAAAGGAGGCCCACCATGGAGCTCACCGGAATTCACCACCTGACGGCCATCACCGCCCAGGCCCGCGAGAACAAGCAGTTCTATACCGACGCGCTTGGCCTGCGTCTCGTCAAGCAGACGGTCAACCAGGATGACACCAGCGCCTATCACCTGTTCTATGCCGACGGGCTGGCACAGCCCGGCACCGACCTGACCTTCTTCGACTGGCCGGCTGCCCGCGAACGCCGCGGCACCCATTCGATCAGCCGCACGGGTCTTCGCATCGGCAAGGACAGCTTCGATTTCTGGGCGGGTCGGCTGGCCGATCGCGGCCTGACCGCGGGCAAGGTCATTGACCTTGACGGCCGCACCAGCCTTGATTTCGAAGACCCGGAAGGCCAGCGTTTCCGCCTGACCGAGGATGCACCCGGCGTCACCGCCGCGGCCTGGGAAAAAAGCCCGGTCGCCGCTCAGCACCAGATCCACGGCCTGGGGCCGATCACCATTTCGGTTCCCGATCTTGCGCCGACCGAACTGGTGCTGACCCAGGTGCTGAACATGCGCAAGGTGCGCGAATATGCCAGCCCGGACGGGCAGGGCAGCGTGCATGTCTTTGAAATGGGCGCGGGCGGTCCCTCGGCGGAACTGCACGTCGCGGTCCAGCCTGACCTGCCCATCGCACGCCAAGGTGCCGGAGGGGTCCACCACGTCGCCTTCCGCGTGCCGAACAAGCCCGCGATCCACGACTGGGCGCAGCGCCTGAACGAACTGCGCATTCCCAGCTCGGGCGAGGTTGAGCGGTATTACTTCCGCTCGCTCTATTTCCGCGAGCCGGGCGGCAACCTGTTCGAGCTGGCTTCGGACGATCCGGGCTTTGCCGTCGACGAGCCGCTGGAAACGCTGGGCCAGTCCTTGTCGCTGCCGCCCTTCCTGGAGGGGCGCCGCGCCCAGATCGAAGCCGGACTGAAGCCGCTTGACTGATCTATCGGGGCCGCCGGTTCAACCGGCGGCCCCTTTCCGTTCGGCGGCAAGGTCGCGGGGATGGCCATGCAGCTGATCGATTTCCTGTGCCACCAGCTTTTGAAGGGTCCACAGGTTCCGGTCGCGAATCCCGAATTCCTGCAGATGCAGCACCGTGTTGAACAGGTATTCGGCGCAGGACCCGGCAGAGCCGCAGGCGCGTGCCAGGATATGCGCGACCTCATGCAGCGGCAGCTTGCTCAGGATCCGCTCACCGCTCGGCCCGGCCCAGAAGACCAGCGCGCGCATCCGACCGCGGGCGGTGTGGACCGGGATCCAGCGCATCATGTCGATATTCTCGTGATAGCGGATCTCCCGCGTGACCATGCGCCGGATCTGCGCCAGCCGGTCGCCTTCGCGCACGCGATAGATCACGCCATCGCATCGCCCGCCGCGTTCCAGCGCCATCATCAGACCCAGCTGCTGGGGCGAGCCGCGCCAATGATGCATCTTGAGGCAGAACGACCGGTGCCAGCCATATGCGCTGGCCCGGCAATGATCGACAGCGTCGAAATCGGGCTTCCAGATCAGCGAGCCATAGGCAAAGACCCAAAGCGGATCGCTGCCCAGATCCTCGTGATACTGGCGCGACAGCGCCTCGATCGCGCCTTCGTCCATCTGGCGCCAGCCCGGTTCGGGTCCAAGGTCGGGTTCGTCCCTGAGCGACAGGGCGACATGCTGGGCCGTCAGCGACATCGTCCGGGGGGCCGGCGTGGGGGCAGGGGTCTTCATCGCTGTCTTCCGTCTTCCTGACCTTCGCTTTCGGCATGTGTCGATCAGCTTCAGGGAACGCCATCCCGCCCGCGGCCGCAAGCCGGATGATGGCTTGGACCGCTCTGGCGGCGCCAGGTAAGCGGTTGAGGGCGCAGGCGACGCTTTGTGCGCCAGATCGCTGACGCGCAAGGCAGGGGCAGTTCGGCCTTTCCATGAGGATCGTGACGATTGGGCCTTGTTTTTGCCATCGCTCCGCTGCTAGACCGCTCGGCGGAGACGTGGCCGAGTGGTCGAAGGCACACCCCTGCTAAGGGTGCAGACGGGGAACCGTCTCGAGGGTTCGAATCCCTTCGTCTCCGCCACTACCTCATGTAAGTAGCAGAATTCTCTGGATATTCCGAACAGTGCTGTATCGGGACCTACTTCCTTACCAACAACAGTCTGGCGCTTGGCTGATCTCTCGACACAGCTTTCGCTCATCAAGATTTTTTCTCATCCCACGGGATGAACAGTTCAGTCCTCCGTATGAGTGAGTTGGGCGGCATCTTCGGCGCCACTGTTCATTGGAGAGGACTATGACTACACCGTTCGAAGCTGAAAACCTGTTCCTCTCGGTGGTGCAGGTTGCGAAGCGTTACGGCGTGTCCACTGACAGCATTTGGCGCTGGACGAAGCAGGGAAATTTCCCCGCTGCGGTTCGTGTCGGACCGAACTGCACCCGGTGGCGCTTGGCGGACCTGAATGAATACGATCAGCAGTTGCAGGCATGCTGTGTGATGAGCGCGTCGTGGGCCCTTGCGGCCTAATCGGCCGCGCCTGCTCCTCGTGAATGTGGACCACTCTGCAGCCTCATAACGGCTGCCGGGTGGTCCAGGTTATATCGTCGTCGTGAAACCTATAACTCGACTTGTTGCGGCTTTCGCCAGGGAGTATATACAAATAAGCATACAAAGAGGACCCCATGATCGAGACCAAGATCCGAAAGGTTGGCAACTCCGCCGTGATGACGCTCACGACCGAAATGCTGACTCTGCTCGACGCCAAGGAGGGCGACACCCTCTATGTGGTCCGCACTGATGACGGCGGGTTGAAGGTCATGGTCGAAGATCCGAACCTCAAAGCAGCTCTAGCGGCTGCCGAGGTCGTCATGGACGAGAACAGGGATCTGCTGCAGGCCTTGGCGTGACTGACTGGATTTGGGTGCCCTTGGGCGCACTCACGGTGATCCATGACCGTCAGATCTCGCGACATGGCGGTGCTTCAGGCATGCGTGACGCGGCGCTGTTGGAGATGGGCTGTGCGCGGGCGATTAACTTGGCCGCCTACGGGTCGCCGGACGTTTTCGACATAGCCGCTGCTTACGCTTTCGGGATCAGCAAGGCACACGCCTTCGTCGATGGTAACAAGCGCACCGCCTTCGTCGCGAGCTTCACCTTTCTGCGGCTGAACGGGCTGAAACTGCGCCCGGAGCCGCTTGAGGGTGTTAGGATGATGGAGGACCTCGCCTCGGGCGCCGCTACCGAGACGAGCTTCGCCAGTTGGCTGCGTGCGCTATCGGTGCAGCAGGAAGCCAAGGCGGAGAACGGCTGACCGTTCCCCTGCCGACGCCTCATCCCGCGTCCAGAAGCGCGCACAGCGCGCTCACGCGCGCCGGAGAGGGCTTCGGGTCACGTCCACCCGAGATGACCCTGATGAACTCGATCCAAGCCTTCTCGTTCGCGCTCAGCTGGTCCCACGGCCCCACCGGTCCCATGGGGACAGTGAACAGATCCTCACTCATTTGCCGAAGATTCCTCTTAGCGCGGTCCGAGAGCGCGAGGTCAGGCGCGGATCAGAGTTCTGTGACGCGTCACGGATCTCGTCGAGCCAGGCGCGCTCGTTTTCGGTGGCGGGTGTGCCGAAGATCTCGGTGATCGCCTTCGCGGCGGTAGTGCCGACAGCCTGGTCGAGCGCCAGCCGCATCAGGTAAGCCGGATCAACCTCGAGCGCCTTCGCCAAGGACGGCACGCGATCCAGAGGGATCTTGTTCTTCCCGGTCTTGAGGAAGTTCATCATGTTCGGGTTGGCGAAGCCCGCTTCGCTGGCGATCTCTGCCTGCGTCTTGCGGTGGGACAGGTCGCGAACGCGGTCAGCGACAAGCTTGGCTGCCGGTGTCGTTGCGTGCGGTGCGGTCATCTTAATCTCATCTGTTGTTGACTGAGATCGACCGTAAAGACCGCTGTGCGCTGCGTCGGGTGGGGACTTCACCCGATGCGAAGTCCTAGAAATATCGTGAGCAGGTGACGGGGATGCAGCCAGTGCCCGCGACGTTGGGGCCGCGGAACCCTCCGGGTTTTTCGCCGCAATGCGGACCTAGCTATGCTCGTTGCACGTGCAGGCTACTGCTGCTGTGAAAGTGTGATGTCCCTAAAGCAGCCATAAGTGGTGGTTTGGTTCGATAGGTGCGAATATCTAGTTCAGGGCCGGATGCGGCTAGGCAGCTTCTCACAAAAGTGAGGACATGTGCGCTACTGCTATCGATCACGGAAGGGTGATCCGATTGCCATCGACGTGTCGGAACGCCTTCGAACGGCAGGTCAGGAGTATGACCTGCATGCGCTGCGATGCCTCCTGCAGAATGTCAGTCATCGTCTCCAGGCGGGCGTCGTCGGAATAGACGAGCGGGTCGTCGAGTATCAGCGAGATCGGTGCACCGTCCTCCAGCAAGAGGTCGGCGAAAGCCAGCCGCGTCAGAATCGCGAGTTGCTCCTGCGTCCCCCGGCTAAGATCGACGCAGTTCTCGTCGATGCCGGCGCGTGTGACTCCTGCCAAGCTAAGCCCATCGTCGAAGGAGAGGTCGCAACCGGGCAGTAGGCGCCCGACATAGCGCGCCGCTCGCCGTGTGACGGGCGCGAGGAACGTCCGCGACGCCTCGTTCGCCGCGTCGGTCAGCGCCTTGCGGAGTGTCTCGAGCGTGTCAGCCTCCAGGCGCAGCCGATCGCATGCTGCGGTCGCTGCAACTTCCTCCTCCCTCGCCTCGGCGAGACGGCCCGCCGGGCCGGACTGGCCCTCGCGTGCGATTGTCGCTTCGAGGGTTGCGATCATGCGCGTTAACTCGAGCCTCTCCTCGCCAGCTCGGGAGGCCGCCCGGTCGATGTTCTCCATGCGACGTCGGATCGCCGCGAGGTCGAAGGCGCTCGCACCCTCACGCGCTTGCTCCAGCGCCTCAAGCTTGGCCGCCCGGTCGCGCTGAGCCTCGTGGAGCGCCGCCTGCAGGGTGGCTCGATCGCCGTTCCCCAGCACAGTGCGCAGGTTCTCGGCCGCAGTGTCCAGCTCGCGCGTGGCGGACATGAGGTTGGCGGCAGCCGTAGCGAGCAGGTTTTCCGCCTTGGACAGCACCGCCCTACTATCCTCGTGCGTGGCGGCGGCCGACACTTCTTTCAGCCGAGCTTCAGACACCTCTGCCTCGATGACGGGGAGATCGTCGGCTGGGGCTACAGCCTCGGCCAGGTTGCCCCCGAGCCCTGCAACGAAGGCTCGGAGTGCGTCTGCACCGGGAGCAAGATTAATGGCAAGGTCGCCGGGACACGCGACCGCGATCTGCGAGCGCAGCGCCTTCAGTTCGCGCTCGGCGCTCGCTGCGCGCTCGTTGCGGGCCACACCCGCGGCGTGCGAGAGGATGTCAAGAGAGCGAAGGCCGGTTGCAAGCCTCGCGCGTGCCGCTGACAGGTCCACCTCCATCGAGCGGCCGGTTGCCTGCGGCGGGTGCACGGTGATGCTGCCGGCGTCGCCGATCTCGAAGCGGGTGGGGGTGAGGACATCGATGCTTTCTACCTCGCTTACCACGCCGTTGATCCGGAGCTGCGTGCCGTAAGCGGTCTTGAGGTCGACCCTGACGATACCGGCCTCAAACCGGGCGAGCGCTGCCATCTCCTCGCGCTCGAGTTGCGCGATTTCGTCCAACGCCTTCCGGTCGAGGGCGAGCGCGACATCGCCGGCCAACATGCGCTCACGCTCCTCCAACTCACCCAGTGCCCTCCGGGCGTCGACGGCGCGGCGCGCGCCAGCGGCCGCCGCGAAGTCTCGCGCACGGTCCCGCGCGGCGGTCAGCGCCGCCTCGGCATCCTCGCGAACCTTGCGTGCAGCCTCAAGCGAAGAGCGCCTTGCCCTTTCATCGACGCTTGCTTCGTTGACGGCCGCCTGTGCGTCCGCCTTCTTCGACTGGCTCGCAACGATTTCCTCGTCCGCCTTCTCGACGCGGGCCTCCGCTTCGTCCAGCCGCTCGATGCGGGCAGCGGCAGCCTTCGCCAGTTCGTCCGAACGGCCGTGCTGCGCCTCGGCCGCCGACGAACGCAGCGAAGCAGTTTCCGCGAGCTTGACGTCCGCTTCCAACTCTCGTCGCTCCTCGACCGTCTCTGGATCAAGAAGATCCCGCTCTACAATCCTGAGACGCGCCTTGGCGTTGTCGAGGTCGCTCAATAACTGCTCATAGTCACGGAATGCCCCTTCAGCCTCGTGACATGCCGTGTTGGCGGCTGCGACGCGTGCTTCCGAGGCGGCGAGCTCGCCGCGCGACTTGCCGGTGGTAAGCGTTCGCAGAGCGGCGTAGGCGGCGTCGACACTGGCTCGTATTGCATCGAACCGTCGGCCGCCAGTGACTGCGCCGACCTCCGCTTCGAGCACACCGCGAACCGAATCTCGGACAATCCTGTTTGGGCTCTCGACCTCGAGCGCCTTGGTTTGCTCCACCCACAGCATACCGAGGGGACCCCGTGTCTCGGGATCGGTGCCGCGATTGTTGCCGCGCTCGAAGCCGAGCAGCTCCTGAAGCGCTTCCTCAGCCGCCTCGCTTTCCCTGCGACCGGACGGTCCGACTAGTCGCACGCTAGGCGCCTTGATGAACTGCTTGTCGAGCGTCCATTGCTGACCCTTGAGGTCGAAGCCCACCGAGACGCGAGGCGCCACGTCGTCGCCGATCGGCACATAGGAGCGAACCAGTTCGGTCTTCGCCGAGTAGCGGATGAAGAAGGCCGCGCGCAGCGCCTCCAGCAGCGTCGATTTGCCCGTCTCGTTCGGCTCCACAACAATGTTGAGACCGTCTGTGAAGCCGTCGACGCGCAGAGGGTCGCGGAACTTGCGGAAGTTGGAGACCTCTAGTGAGCGGATGATCATCGCTGAGCCTCAGTTCCCTGACGCATGGCCTCCACGTAGAGCCGTTGGAGCGCTAACGCAGCGATGGCCGCATCTAGTCCTCCTCCCATGGCGCGCGCCCGGAGTGCCGCCGCCGCACCAGCAAGCGCACCCTGGACGTCGATGCGTGCGACATCCTCTTCAGTCGGCTGTGTGGCCAGTCCGCTCGCATCCAAGTCGAGGTGCCTTACCTCGTGCGCCAATCGGTCCTCCAGCGCCGCAGTCGCGGCGACGCGGTCTGCCACGCTTGCCACCCCAGAGAGCTTCAGTTGCAGGAGGACATCGGACAGGCGCGCCTCAGACCTCAGGCCTGCCGCTTCCCGTTCGATGTTTTCCGCGGTCTGGATCTCCCACCGTCGGCTCAGCCAGCGGTATCGCCCGGTCTCTGTCGGCGTGAGTGAAGGCGCGTCCCCGCTGCGCACATCGACTGCGATGCACGAGCCTACCTCCTCCCGGCCAAACCGGTCTATCTCCGGTGTGCCGCTGTAGGCAGTGCGATCGCCGACGACGAGGTGCCCATGCCAGTCTCCGAGAGCGAGATAGTCCAGCCCGGCCGAACGGGCCCGGTCAGGGGGAATAAGGTTGGAGCTTTCCCCGGTCGCCCCGAATTCCGTGATCGAGCCGTGCGCGATCCCGATCCGCAACGCACCTGCCGGCGTCGCCATCTCGACCATGGCGGCGGTTGGGTCCGAGACCGTCTTTCGATGCTCGAGCGGTGCCGGCAGGAGCCAAGCGCCTTCCTCGATCTCGCGAGGCTCCGGTGAGTCGACGATGCGGACCTGCGGGGCTGCGAGCCGCCTCACCCGGCTCCATAGCCCGCCGGGACGTGCATGGTCGTGATTTCCCGGCATGAGCCACCACGTGACGTTCGCTCCCTCCATTCGGGACAGGGCCTGCGTCACGACCCTGTCGCCGGGATCGACGTTGTCGAACACGTCTCCAGCCACGAGGATGTGTCTCGCACCCTGCCTTGCCGCCGCCGAGGCCAACCTGTCGACCGCATCGAGACGTGCCTCGGACAGCGCATTGGCGACCTCGACGGGAAACCGTCCGAACGGCTTGCCGAGCTGCCAGTCGGCGGTGTGGATGATCTTGAGCCTCGACACGAATAACTCCGCGTTTGTCAGTCTGGTGGGTTTCGGACGGGATTTACAAAACCTGTCCCTCTCATACCTATTTTCTGCATGGTCGGAGCATCTCGTTAGAGCAGCGTTGCGCCCGCCGGGTTCTCGAGTGCGGATCGCACGGCGGAGATCTCCCTCCTCCTTTTCACGAGTCCGATCTTGAAGTCGTCGAGCACCTTGAAGTCTGCCTCCATTTCTTTCGGGGACGGCTGCGGTATGTCCCTGCCCGCAGACATGTCGTGGCCCGACCGTTCCGACGTCCGCTTCATCGCGAAGAAGATGGTTCGGTAGTCTTCGTCGGTGACGGTCACTTCCCTGAGACTAGTTGTCTTCACGTCAGGCACGAGCCTTACCACGGTCTTCGCTAGGAGGATTTCCTCTACGGTCCGCTCCCAAGTTTCGCGTAAGTCCGAATAGAAGTCCTTAGCATGCCGACGGTATTCGTCCGTATCGAAATCCGTCACAGCCTTGAGTTCCTTGGCGCGCTTCCGCAACATCTCGATCCTTGCGTTCAGATCGGCGCCCCACGGCGCGCTGTTCTCGCGGACAACACCGAAGCCCTCGGACTGCGTCTTGGCGACAACCGACTTGATCAGCGGCGCGGCGTCCCCGGCCCGAGCGGCCTCCGAGACCACCTCGTTGAAGAACACCAGGTTGTGCGTGAAGATGATGACCTGCCGCCCCTTCTTCGCCTCGGCGACCAGACGCTGGGCGACCTTGCGAATGCGTAAGTGATCGAGCGAGGACACCGGGTCGTCGACGATGATGCCGTAGCGCGCATCGTCGCCTCCGATTTCGGCCAAGAAGCACGCGAGCGCCAGCGCCCGCTGCTCGCCCTCCGAGAGGACCTGATTGTTCTTCACCGCACCGGCGCCCTGCAGACCCACCGAGAACAGACTCTTGCCGCCCGAACTCGAATCGCTGACCTTGAACGGGAGGTGGGTCAGGTCGAGCAAGCCGATCTCCTCGGCTATCCGGCGCTCCAGTTCCTCGGTCACGAGCTGCTTGCGCAGGGCGGTGATCTGCTTCGAGATCGGTCGCGTCGCCACCTGTGTCCGGCAGGAGGTCAGCGACCTTTGCTCCGTTACATCCCGCAGACGCTGAAGGACCGTCTCTAGGTCGTTCGCGAGCTTCGCCCGGTCCTTGAGTTCGGCGAGCCGCGCTCGCATGGCGTCTAGAGTTTCGGTATGGGATGCGCTTTGCCGCAGTGATGCGGCCTCCTCCTCAAGGCGGGCGAGTTCGGCGGTGACCGTCGCGGAGAGCGCGGTGACATTCGGAGCGGGGGCTGGGTTCGCGCTCTCGTCCAGCAGCGCGGCACGCCGCGACTCGAAATCACCGAAGATCCTAATGATCTCGGCCACGATGTTTGCACGCGTGGCGTCGAGCTGTCCGTAGCCTGCTAGGCTATCCTCAACGACCGCGACCTCAGGCACTTTCACCTGCGCGACCTGCTCCAGGAGCGCCTTCAGCGCGTTGCGTGCTCCATCGGCTCGCTTTGTGGCCTCACCACTCACGAAGTCGTTGAAGCGCGCAAGTCGAGCGGCACCCGGCGAGGTGAGCGGCTCGAGGCACAGAAGGCAGAGGTCGCCGGTCGCCTCCGGGAGACGCTCAGGCGGCGCCTCCGCTCCAGCAGCCGCGAACGCACGCGCCGCCTCGAATAGAATGCGCCATGCCGGACTGCCGACGTTTGCGACGGGTTCGTCTGCGAAGCTGGCGGATGCTACGATCCGTTCGGCCTCCGCGGCCTGGTCCAGCTCCCGCCGTGCCAATGCGATCGTCTCGCCAACCGTCTCTGAAAGCCCCTCCCGAAGCTTTCCCAGCACTACGCCCACGCGATTCAGCAGCGCGGCGGCGCGGCCGCGCATCGCCGCCAAGGCGACAGGATCGGCGGCGAGATCCACCTCGAGTTGGGCGAGTTCCGCGAGTTCAATTTCAGAAAGTTCGGACAGCTTGCGGAGATCGTCCTCGCTAGGCAGCGAAGGGGCCTTTGGGTCAAGCTTGGCGAGCGTCACGGAGACAGAGCCACCTTGGGTGTAGCCAGCGGGAAGTGGGACGCGAAGCCGCGGTGCGAGGACCTTCTCGTCCGCCAAGAACTTCTCAGTCATTTGGTCGCACAGTTCGCCATGGTGCTCGAGGATCGCGAGCTCGCGGGGCAGATAGGCGATCCTATTCTCGCTATCCACGTAGAGCCGGGCGTTGTGACTGTCGAAAACCGAGAGCTGGCGGAGTTGCGAGGGTGCCGGTGTCGCGGGATCCCACTCGATATCGGTCACCGGGTCGTCGCCGACCTGATAACGCACCTGCACCCGCATTGGTCCGGCGCTCGCTTCGAAGACGTTACCTCGCAGCTGGTCCGCGGTCAGGCTGCGGCACAGCCGCTTGGCGATGCGTGTGTAGCCGCTCTTCCCGCTCCCGTTCTCACCATAGACCAGCGTGATGCCCACTGGGGCCATGCGCAGCTTCTGACCACCGGCAAGCCGGTCGATGTTCTGCACGGGACCGAGCTGCGCCAGCACGGTCCGCCGCGTCTCCCCTGAGCCGCCTCCGAGATGCGAGGCATCGATGGAAGTAATGGGGTGAACGGACGAGCCAGCTCTAGCCGTCGCACGCACGTTGTCGAGGATACAGTCGGCATCAGCCTGCTCGACGGTATGGTCCGCCGCGACGGCGATCCGCCGCAAGCTGTCCTTCACCCAATCGGGCTGTTCGGCAGCCCAACCCATTAGATCCTTGGCCATTTTCTCTCCCCAGTGATGAGAGAATGCTTGCTTACCCTAGCGGACGCAAGCGGCGCTCCATCCGATCTGACGGGCCACTACCTCGTTTGGGCCGGCGAGAGTCAAGATGTCGAGCAGCGCCGTCCGCTGCACCTCTCGCGCGACCAGCTGCTGTCCTTCGAGACCCACCAGCAGGCGATGGACAAATACCATGAGAACCGCACAGCCGAGGAGGCTTCCAAAGCCTACAAAAAGGCTGCCGAGCATCTCTTCGGGGAGTTTGCTAGAGCCTCCTGAGAGCCGCGCCTTTAACATTTGTGCCCTCGCCGGTCCGAAAATGTTAAAAACGAACCCCATAATGTTAACCGGCGAGCCGATTTTGTTACATTTTGGGTCACCCGACGTAACATCCGCGTCCCAAAATGTAACAAAACCGAGCTAGGATGTTATGTCCAAACCCAGCAAACGCTGGGGCTTCTGGGGCTACTTACCAAAAGTGCGACGTTTTGGACCCCCAAAAACCGTTTTCCTAACGAAAGACGGATCGTGGGACGCGCACGACTAAACGAAAAGCGCCGAACCTAGATCGAAACGAGAAGCCTCGAGGACACCGAGGTGGATACCGAGGACGATGGGACCGAAGCACCGAGGACGAGTCCGGGCACAGAGTTGAGCCGGAAGAACGAGATCACGTCATCCCAGTCCGTCTCACGTCTTCTTAGTAAGTATCTTTCAGTAATAGCTATATGGTATAGAGGAGAGACGGACTGGGATGAGCACTGTCTCGGCTGTCAAGCGAAGCGCTCAGTTGCTTGTGGAGCGCGTTCCCGGTCTCCCGCTACCCTCGCGCCAGAGAACACCACGGACGCGCTCAGCGCGCGCCTTGGCGAGTCTCAGGTGATGTTGCGTGGTCAATCGCGGTCGATGATGTCAGGTCATGGAAGACTGATGGTCAAGGCCAAGCGATTTTGGCTTCCGGGGCGGGTATCGCGACCGTGGAGGAGGGGTAGCGCGGCAGACGTTTGGCATCGGTCGAGTTTCTATCGGCACCTTCCGGTATGAGCTGGAGCGTATCAACACCCTGTCGATGGTGCACCTGCGTGCGAATGATGGCAGATGCTCTGTCGGGCTGAGAGGTTGATCTGAACTGCCGATTCTTCCTACGGATCGACTCGGGCGGCAGTTGGGGCAGAAGTGGTTCAGATCTCGCTCTGGGCGGACGGAATAAGACGTCCACGTGCCCGATGCGCTGGGAGACTCGCAGGAGGCCGTGGAGCGCCCTTGCGGGCACTTCTGGTGGGTGGACATCAGGCGATGCGTCATGCGGCTGTGGGGCCCAACCCAGAGGCTCTGCGAAGGTGCGCGACGGGTGCCGGACACATACTTGAAGTTTAGGCTTAACGCGCGGGCGACGCCCACGAATACCCGAGGAGAGAACCTCAGTGCTGAGCCGGCTTCGCCTTACATACCGAGAGTGTGAGACACTTTTCTCAGCCTGTAGTATGTGTATTCTTTAAGTATGTATATAAAGACGGAGAAAAATGTCTCACTACCGACTGTTCTTCATGGAGCTAGCGGAGATTTCCCTCTTACCTTCAATATTATACGCGACTGTGAGACGCTTTTCTCGTTGCGCCTTCCCTCGGCAGCTCTTATCTTCGGCTCACTGCTGATATGCTCACAGGCGCAAGACCCAAACACATGCCCGCAAACGCCACAACCGTTCCCGACCTGACACCCCTTCCTGGTCAGTCTGACGCCGACATCGAAGCGTGGATCAAGTGGAAGTATCCTGCAGGTCCTGACAGCAAAACAGCGCGCACATATGCCGGTGAACTCTATCGGACAAGACCATCGCGGGATGACGATCCCAAGGGTGAAAGCGAATGGTATGGCCTGCTGACCGACGGTCAACGGAAGATACTCGCTGAGTCGAAGCAGCAAAAAGACGCTGACCCGGTCGTGAAGGCAGCTCGTAAAGCCGCTCGCAAGGCAGATCCAGAATACCAACGCCAGTTGGTTCAGAAGCGCGTCGAATACGCTACCAAGATCCAGGATGAAGAGGGTCGCCACGTGCGGGCCTACCGAAAGGGCGTAATGGCCGACACGAAGAAGTCCGAGAGGAAGGCCCGGAACGAGCAGAGGCGTGCGCGCATCCGAGAGGCGTTGTCGCTTCGCCGTAACCCGTTCGACGTCTACAAGTTCGACGGCTGTGATGTTTCGGCAGAGACAGACCTCCGAAACACCATCAATCACATCGTTTGCCGTCAGTTGCTCAAGAACGGGGAGTTCGACCCTCAGTGCGATCCGGTTATTGATGCTGAGATCGTGCCATTGGCGGATGACATTGATCTGTCGGACGAAGAGATGAACAAAATGATAGCAGGCGCAGTCGAGACGTTGAGGACCGCAGGTGCCATACGCAGGTCCGGAGGAAAGGTGTTCCTTCATCGCGATATCGAGAAGGCGCACGACGATCTCGAGATGAGCAGCAACCCTTTCTTCGCGATGTTCTAGGCGTAAGAGGCTCGGACAGGGTTAGAACGATTGGTCTTCGACTGAGAGCTACTCGGTGCAACCATCGAATGGCTCGGTAGAAAATCTACCGTTCTGCCACATCGAGACGGATCATCAAGCTTCCGCCATCTCCGGCCAAAGGGGAACGGCAGCACTGCGGGACCGATCGGCTGCGGATGACACAGTCCTTGCCACAAGCCGCTGGCCCCAGCGCGCCACCGCCGCTGGCATCAGTCCATAAGATAGGCGAGGGTCTGCTTGTATTGCTCCTTGGTGCGTGCCATCGCCTCGGCCGCAGACAAGCGCTTGCGCGGCGCGTCTGGGGGCACCAACTTGCCGTTGAGGTTTGCCGAGAGAACAGGCGCGCCGTTTTCGGCGAACGAACCAACAGTCTGGAAGCCGCCGCACATCTTCCCCTGTAGGTAGATCATCATTTCGGTCTTTCCACGGAATGGACGCCCTTCGGTTGGAGCCCTCGATACCGATCAAGCCCCTCATCTGTCTACCGGAACATGTCTGCTTGCTCAGTGATCTCTCGGCCCGTGGCTCGCACTGAACGACGGCCTCGGTATCTCGGTTCACGCACCGGCACATAGGGAACTTCGTCGCACGTCCCACCCGACGATCACGGTTCTGCGCAGTAATACTCAGGTGTAAGCCCGATCCCGACCGGTGAGCAACAGCTATTGGTAGTCGGTGCTCGCAGCCTTGCGCTTCCACTGGTTCGTTTCTTGGCGCATCGGTGCCCGTCAGATCGCACCTCTCGCGTGGCAGATTGTCGAAGGGAAACATCGAACAGATGGTCTTTGTGGCAGAATTTCACGGTGACCTTTATGATCTTCTCCATAGCTATCGGGTTGCGACCGTCACCGAACGAGAAAAGGGCACTTACTACGAGCGCCTCAGAGCCGCATACCTTCACCGAAGAGAGTCCGGTATCGCGCGCGATTCCGGGCGTGCTCGACACGCTGGAAAGCGCGCATCTGGGAAAAGAAAGCCGAGACCTAGACGAGTTCTATCAGAGCGTCCGAAACAACGCGGAGGGCATCATCGGGTCGTGCCCGAGTCATGATCACGCCCGCAGCCCGAGCTAGATTCTCCTTGTCCGGTGATCGCGTCGGCACTGCCTGCTCGCCGATATTTATCAAGGAGCCCAGAGGCCCCGCCGGCATGTGCCGCGCGGGGCTTTCCCATGTATCAGGCTCTATCAACACCCATGCTATCGGCGGCAATCTTTGACTCTAGGTCGGGATATTGGATGTCCGGAACGAGGTTCTTCAAGAAGCGCGACCTGGAGACCCTCGCGTTAGCACCCAACTGTCCGGCAGCATGCCAACGAAGCACGTTCTGCACCGGAACAACATAAACGTCCATTTCTGGAAACTGCATAATGTCGGTCAGTATGAACCCCTTCACCCCACCGAGCTTCGCCTGAAATCCGTCTTCATTGAATTTCCGGCCTGAGCCGACCTGGTTGGACGGGTTGAAATACACACCACCCCCAGTGATAGACCGAACCTCCCACATCCCGCCAGTGGGATCGAGAAGGTCATATCCTGCTCCCTCGGAAGGGGCGAGTTGCCAACCTGTATGATCCCATTTCAGGCGGCGTTCGATGATAAACGAAACCCGGCGACCGTCCATAAAATATTCACGGACGTCTTGGACTTGGACTCGCATGGCCGCGGCCAGTTCTTGCTCGTCCCAGGATATTCGGAACTTGTTCTTCATTTTTATTCTCACTTTCTGGCAATTGGGAACTCATCCATATCACGGAGATTGGAGATCGATATGTGATGGCATTTATAACCACCGCGACCGCCCCAAACATTCCCGAAATCACGTAGAGGCGCCGCGTCGACATCGGCCGACGTAGCCCATCCAGAAATTCTACAGACCCATCCTGCTTCAATGGCTTTAGGGCCGCGGACGGGAGCGTCTATGATTATCTGAACGTAGCATTCCGGCTGACGGGCAGCTGCATAATCCTGGCGGACAAGGAGATTGAGCCGGTCGCTAAACGGAAAGGTGCTCGTCTTAATTTCGATACGGCCATCGAAATCTGGGAAGCCTTTCGTATTGAGGATGTCGTGCTTCTGCCAATCACCGAGAAACCACTCGGCGAAGGCAAGTTCTCCGATGATCCCTGTCATAGTGTCTATGCTCGAGGCTTTTGTGCGCGCGACGGCGACTTTGTCAGCCACAGCGCCCGCGAACTCAAGCATTTGCGGAGTGATAGCTATATCTATGTAGGCCAATGCTCCCCCCTTCGATTCGAGAATGAGAGCATTAGGTCGGCAGATTAGTGCCGGCGCAAGACCACGATCCGGTTCGTATTGGTTCCCTTCGACCCGTTGTTTACACCCCAGCAGTTAGCTGTCTTGGTAAACTCCTGGTCGTTGACCAACACCCCGAGTCTCTCGAAGGGAAGGCCTTCGGTAGCGCGCCACACCAGCTTCTCGAGAAGGACTTTTCCATTACGGACCTCCCCGACTTCGAAAGCCACGTGGCCACCAGAACGGACGATGCGAGCCTGCTCGGCGAGGACGTTATGAACCATTTCCGTCCAGGATTCCTCGGTGCGATGCATCGCGATCTTGACGGTTTCCGGGTCAATACCGGCGAACCAACACCTCAGCCAGTTGTCCAGCGCATACTGGACGATGTCGAGAAACGGCGGAGATGTAACGACCAGATCGACCGACCGCTCCGCGATGCCAGGGGTGTCCCAAGCCGATCCGACATGCAGGGAGTGCCGGACCTGAGACGGTGCCTGGCCATCCTTCAGTAGCGTGCGCGTCTTCTTCGATACGACGGCAGCGATATCACGCGGCGGGGGAGTGACGCCCAGCTTTTCGTTGATCTTCAGTTGCGCCTTGACGCTAACCGCCTGGTTTGGGGGCATCGAGCGGCCCGAGAAGAAGCCGGGCGAGTGCCCGGACAACCGGTTGATCGACACCATCCGGATCCAGTCGGCCACCGGGTCAGGAGTATGGTCACCGATCGGTGCGTGGACATCGATCCAGTCACGGAGCGCCTCAAGTCCGGCGAGGGTCTCAGGGTGATAGAACGCCTTCAGATCGTCGCGTCGGATCTTGCCGGAGTTGTAGTCAACGGACCGGAGCGCTTTATCGACGGCACCTTGGTCAACGGGCGCCAGGCGCGGCCGGGTTAGCAGGACAGAGAGCGGATTGATGTCGTTTCCGAAAGCTTGACGCCCCATGAGAGCCGCCTGCACGGGCGTGGTCCCGCGACCCATAAACGGATCATGCACCACATCACCAGGCCGGGTTAGCCGCTCGATGAAGAATTGGGGGAGTTGAGCTTTGAAACAGGCACGATAGCTGATCTCATGGATGCTGTGCGCCTGCCGCTGCCCTGCAGTCCAGAACTCATTCACAAAGTAGGGAATTTCGTCAATGATATCGCGCGCCGTCTTCGTGCCGAATTGGTCGAACTCGGCCACATTTTCGATGAAATCCTCAACCGCTCGCTCGGAAAGCGGGGCGTCCAGGGTGGCGGCCGGCGGCTCATCGAAGAAAGAGAGCTGGTTCATGGTCACTCCTGATGCGCGTCAATAAGCAAACTATATGTTGAGGCACCTGCGGGCGCAAACCCTACTGGGACGGTCGGCCAGAGTTTTCCCGGATTTTCGTTCCCTTATCGTTCCCACTTTCAGCTGCCAGGGTCGCAACCGAGTCGGGAGAACGTCCCCTTTGAGATTTTTTTTGCACGGCCGCCGACGACCGGTTTGCACATATTCCTTTACTTTCCTCTGCGAACGCTCGATTCACTTCGCATAGCACGGCCAGGAACGGCAGGATCCCCGGTTGTTCCTCCCCGATCAGCTGTGGTATCCTCCGCAGCAACGTCACCGCGAGTTGCGCCGTCGGCGATCCTATCGATTGCGCTATCGGATTCTCGCTCACGGTGGGTGAGCCGTGACAGCACCACCCCGACGGCTCCGGAGTCCGTGATCGTGACCGCGCCCAACAGCAGGACAAGTCCAAGGTCTCACAAGCGGACAGCCGGCTAGAAGGCCGCCTAGATGATCCAGTATGGTGTCGGCGTCAGTGCGCGCAGCAGTTACACGATCTATACGGTCGACGAGGACTACTTCGCTGAAAGCTAGGCCTGCCCAGGCGTCACTTCATTGCGATCGCAAATAAGCGGCCCAGTCTGTCATCATCTTCGTGCGCTTCGCCAGCATGTCGCTCCGGCGGTAGGCGCGTTCCACCGCGCTCCCCACTTTGTGCGCCAAAGCGAATTCAGCCAAGTCACCTGGGTAGTCTGTTTTCTCTGCGACCCAGTCCCGAAAGGTCGAACGCAAGCCGTGGGGCACGGATGGACGCTTCGAGACCGGATCAATCCATCCGAGTTGTCCGTTCGCGACCTCACTCCCATGCATTCGCTTCATAACTGCGGCTATCGTCATGTCGGACATGGGCTTCAGTTGGCGCGAAGGAAAGATGAGGTCCGTTCCGGCCATCTTCGGCAGGTCTTTCAGCAACGCAAGCGCGGGCTGTGACAAAGGGACTCGGTGCTCCCGCCTCATCTTCATGCGGGCAGCTGGGACGATCCACATTTGCTCTTCGAAGTGGATTTCT
Source organism: Paracoccus broussonetiae (assembly GCF_031854425.1). Taxonomy (NCBI): domain Bacteria; kingdom Pseudomonadati; phylum Pseudomonadota; class Alphaproteobacteria; order Rhodobacterales; family Paracoccaceae; genus Paracoccus; species Paracoccus broussonetiae. The sequence continues at coordinate 53,657 of NZ_JAVRQI010000021.1, forward strand.
GACCACTCTGCCTTTCTAATCTCGCCAGACCTTGCTGCGGTCATGATCAAAAACTGTAGGGCACGTGCCGCGGTGCCTTCGCGCTGTGTAAGCGCCGAATACCAAGCAGGGGCATCACTAACCCGAAGCGCCGGCTGGTGGTCCTTGATGGCTGCCGTCTTGAAGGAAGGCATCAGCTCTTTGAGGTTGCCCTTCCAGCGCGCTGGGTTCTCGCCGGTGCGCAGTTCGTTGACAGAGGCCCAGGAGAGCACAGCCTCTAAGCGCGATCGAACGCGGGTCGCAGTCTCGTGTTTCGACTGCCAGATCGGATCGAGAACAGCCTTTATGTCGGCCACATCGACGTCCACGAGTCGCTTTTTCCCGATAAGAGGGACCGCGTAAGTTTCGAGCGTCGAGCGCCACTGCGCTTGGTGCTTGACGTTGCTCAGGGCGTCGAGTTTCCCGCTCGTCAGATATTGCTCGATAGTCTCGGCCATCGTGAGCCCCATCTTCTGGTCAAGGACGAGCTGCCGACGGGCCTCCTTTCGCTTCTCAACTGGATCAACGCCACTTCTGATCTGCTCTCGCGTTCCCCTTGCCGCCTCTCTCGCGGCGGCAAGGGACACGTCGGGAAAGCCACCGAGCCCGATGTCGCGGCGCTTACCATTCACCGTCGACCGCAAGATCCAGGATCGACCGTCGCCATCATTGATGCGAAGGTGAAGTCCGGGCACACCGCCAACCGCGTGAAACCCCGGCTCGACGAGGCGTTTCACCTCGATTGCTGACATCTCCTTGACCCGCCTTGGCATACTCTACCAACATCCTTACCAACGAAAACGTTGCCATTGGATACGGTCCCGTGCAACTGGATGCAAGATGGAACGCAGCAAACGTCCACGAAAACAACAAGATACCTGTGGACTGGCTTCTGGGTGCGGTCGGCTGCAACAGTTGGAAGGCGGACTTCGTCTCCGCCACCTCACTTAAGTTATATTTTTCAGTGTGTTAAGGGTAAGTAACCACACACGTTAGCCACACACGTTGACCACACGCGAAATGAGCTTTTGTCAGTTCCTCAAGACGGTTCCCCGTCTGCACCCTTAGCAGGGGTGTGCCTTCGACCACTCAGCCCGGATCTTGACCTACAGTTGACCCAATCAGACGTACGCGAATCAACGTGTCTGAAAGCAAGTGGAAGTATCAGTGAGTTTCACCGAGCAAAATGCCAAGGAATATATTGATAAGAACATAAACCATATAAATAGGCTAAGACATACAATAATAAACTTGGCGAGCGCTCAACACATTCTTCTCTACATGAAAAGGCTTCAAGAAGTCAGCAAGGAAGCTAGGCTATCTGCAGATATTAACCGAACTATGGACATTGAGGCATTTGTTTCGGTAATCGTCATGTCATACGGACGCTTTTTCACCGAGAGCAAAGGTGCATCTGTTTTTAAGAAGAAACTAATTCCTGCGCATCTTATTAAAGCGCATAATGAAATTATATCTCTTAGAAATGAACGATACGCCCATCACGGCGCTCATGACACAGTAGCTGCTGAGATTGAACTTTTTGTCATGGAGAACGAGGTTCAATTCAAAATACATTGGTGGGCAAGTACTTACGACGGGGCTGCACCTCATTGGCAGGAACTCTTTGAGTGGATGCACAACTACCTTAAGGAGTCATTTCACAAACAAGTAGATTTTTTGAGTAGGACAACAGGAAAGCACTGGCCACGCTTTGATCCACACCTAACTTTAGAACAGGTGTATACTCGTAGCTGCAATCTGACGACAGGATGATACCTATATTTATTTTGTAAAGTTACACTGGCAGTAGCAGAGGCTCTGAATAGACATGGTAAATTTTTATTTTTTATTTTGGAAATGGGTACGGGTACCCGGCCCGAGCGAAACCCTTGACGAGTCTTTTGGGGGGACCCTAGGCTTGCGCAGATTGTGACAGGTCGGGGGAGTGATCGTGGCTGTATGTGCTGCTTGCCAGAATGAGGACTTTACGGTCAATCCGGTTTCCCAACTCTGCCGATCCTGTGAGGATGAGCTAGGAGCAACTGACTACGCTACAGAGGCTGAGGTTTCGGAAGCGGTAAGTTCTATTCTTCTGACCACTGAGGCCACTAGCAACCTAAGGGTGACAAAGCGCCTTGGGATCGTATCCGCCGAGTGTGTTGTAGGGCTTCACATCTTCAAGGACTTGGCTACTGGTTTGAGAGATGTGTTCGGTGGACGTAGCAAGGTGATGCAGTCTTCGCTCAGGGAGATCAAGCAGACTGCCCTTCAAGAACTGCAAGAAGAAGCGTTCAAGCTTGGTGCTGATGCAGTAGTTGCCGTGAACCTACAATACTCTGACATTAATGGGAAAATGCTGCTTTTGGTTGCCTCAGGTACTGCCGTCAAGTTGCAGCACTAAATGCACGGTAGACACTAGCCCGACTTATACTGACAGCCTCAGCGATAGCGTTAGGCTTCATCCCTTCACTCTTGGCTTTGCTGAGTCCAACGCGCTAGTGCTGCTTCTGCTTGTTCAGGATGATCCTTGATCCGAATGACTGCCTGACGTGAGAGGCCATGCGTTCTTGCAATCTCGGATACACTCACAGAGGCACTGAGAGCGTCACACACGGCAAGGAGGGTTTTGCGGCTGTAGGAGGGCTTGCGGCCTAGGTACTTCCCTTCAGTGACCTTCGCATGAGCGATCCCGGCTTTCTGTGCTTCCTTCGTAGCTTCTGCTTGAGCTTGAGACATAGCTGCCATGAACGCAATGAGGCTATCACGAATGGCCTTCTGCACGGCATTGGTAGTGGCTCCGTCGAAAGTGAAGTTGTTGATGACAGTACGGATCACAACGCCCTGCGCCATAAGGGCACGGATAGTGTGGGTCACATCGTCATAGTTTCTGCCAAGACGGTCTACCCAACGCACAACCAGAACATCACCAGGGCGCAACATATCGAAAAGCCGCTTGGCTCCAGGGCGGTCGGCAAAATCGACGGACACTCCGCTAATGCCTTCGTCTGCTACAACTCGATCAATCTTGAAGCCTGCCTGTTCAGCTTGTGTCTTCTGGTGAGCGGTCGTCTGTTCGGCGGTAGAAACGCGAGCGTAAAGGATTGTCTGTGACATGGGGCTGATTCCTGTCCGATAGGGCTATGTCCATATGAATACATGTCCGTAGAGTTAAATCAACCCTTACGGACGGGTATCAGCCGTGTTGCGTGACTGTACGTTACGGTACACCTTTACGGACAAAGGGCGAATCGCGACCGCGGCAACGATTCGCTCATGTCAAGGAATAAATGCAACTTGTAACAAATAGTGCTTGACGAACTCACGCTTTCGGTGTATAATTCTTGAATATTGATTCGCTGCGATGGGTTAAGCTCTCGTGCGTCTGTCAATAAAATATTTCATATCGGATGGAACTTTTTCGTGTTTCATGCGTTATGTTAGATGCGCTTACGGCAGGCTGTGACCCCTCGGCGCAAATTATGAAATTCCAATCATCTTCCATCTGTAGCTATTTTCTGTAGCTAAATCTGTCAGGCTGTTCCTTGTAGCTGCTTTTGGAAGTATGTGCGCGTTTTCCAGAGTGCGCGCGTTGTCTTATAGTCTGCAACTGAGACAACAGAAAATCTGCATGGGGGCGGTTGGCTGATCTGTCGAGAGACACGTTTGTCTAACTGCCCCTACATATAAATCAAAAAAAATCAAACCACCTTACCTCACGGGCAATAGCAAGCCTGCGGGGAATTTTTCATGTATTGAGGATAGTTTTTCGTGACTAAAATAATTGAAGTTATTGACGCCCTACCAGGGACAGGAAAATCAACCGCCGTCTTTAAATGGATGAAGGCCCGCGATGATGCTAAGTACATCTACGTCTCACCATTGCTTACAGAAGTAACCGTACGAGTTCAACGGGAGGTGCCAGAGCTACGGTTCAAGTCTCCTGAGGGCTACAGTAAATCAGTTGATCTGTTGAAGTTGCTGGAGGATGGAGAAAACATTTCCTGCACTCATGCGTTGTTCCTCCGGATGGGCGAAGCGCATTGGAAAGTAATAAAAGATCAAAACTACGAAGTTGTACTGGACGAAGAAATTGCTGTGATCGAAAAGTTCAATCAAGGAAGGAAGGGCGATCTTCCACTCCTCATTTCGTTAGGTCAATGCAGCATTGAAGGACCTTACAGCAAAGTAACTATGAACGGAAACGCCGATTCCTTTAAGGCAAGCTCTCTGGATGAAGTCGTAGAAGCAGCGCGTCAAGGAATCCTCTACACTTCAAAGAGTGAAGGTCAAAGAGACTTTCTGGTTACTCAAGTTCCTATAAGCCTTCTCTTAGCCGCAAAGCGAGTAACCGTCCTAACATATATGTTTGAAGGCTCAATCCTACATAGGTTCCTTGAGCTACACAATGTTGGCTGGCGGACGCTCAACCTTCCCCTGCACAAGACCAATGAGGAGGTTATCGGTATTTTAAAGGAAAGGATAAATTTTAAAAGCACTCGGGCTATTGAGGCTCTGTCCAAGTTCAGCTTATCAGCAAGCTGGTACGAGAAAGCAGAGCGGACAAGGCTGGATAAGGTGGGTGATGCTTTACGGTCAGTATCGCGCAGTGTTCCAGATGAAAAGCTTCTGACCACACTACCCAAAACTAACGCGGAGAAGGGGGCCAAGTATGTAGGCAATAAGAAAATGAGGGCGGTGAAAAACTCATGGCTTTGGGCAGGCACTAGAGCAACGAACGATCATGCCAACAAGAATGTAGTCGTTCATCTGTACAACCGATACCCTAACGCCAACGTCAAGGCGTACTTCCAATCTCACGGATTTCCGGTTGATGATGACCACTTTGCACTATCAGAGCTAATTCAGTTTGTTTTTCGTTCCGCGCTTAGGAATGGTGAGAGCATTGATTTGTATATTGCATCACCCAGAATGAAAAAGCTCCTCGTGGACTGGCTGAGCGCCAAAGAACTTGAGTTTCCAGGAGTGCTTGAAGCGGCGTAAGCTATGGTGTGGAGGAAAAGTTCCGCCAAATGCTAAAATTGTTCCTATTAAATCAATAGGTTACAAAGATGCGCCTTATAATACAGATACCAATTCAACAACGTCAAAACCCACGTATGCAAGGCAATGAGTAATACCCTACCTTCACCCAAGAAAGGGTGTAACAACCCCTCCTTGCGTTCAGGCAAGCCTTCACTTTCAGTTAATCTACAAAATAAAGAGAAGGGTGCTACAGTAGGGAGTTCATTTCCATTAATTAATAATAAATCATAAATGAGAATCCTAAACTGTAGTGTTACATACTCAAAGAGCTTCGCTCTTATCGCTGCTACTCACTTCGTGAGCATCAGTCTAAAGTTATCTGGCACTACATATAAAGATAAATAATCTATTTGTAGAATCTAGAATAACTTTAGTCATATCCAACGACTATCGTTATTCATTCTACATTATCAGTAATTAATTAACTTTGCAGCTCATAAAGAACGATAGTTCGTGAGTCAAGGATGTACTCTCTGAAGGAGAGGCAGGAGATAGCGCAAGCTATACTCTGATCCGCTGCGCTCGTTATGCCTAAATGGAAAGTTTTAAAATAATCTTACGGTTAGAAATTCAGAACAGAGATGGTGACGATAGCCATTCCTGAGCTAATCCCATCAAGGTCCAGAACCTGACCATTTACGGATAGCGCATTGTAACCAAACAATTTAATTGAACAAGTAAGTCACTTGAAAGCACCCAGAACGTATTTCAATGAAATCAGTCAGTTATACATATCAGGTGATCCCTAGCTTGCTAAAGCAAGCCTGTAGTTCATGGCTTCACCTGAACGCCCTACAGTGGGGAATGAATATCAACGGAAACTATCATGGAGAAAAATCAACAGACTTTAATAGTCACACTTAAGCCCCATCCCCTCACTAGGGACACTAAGGGGAAGCCAAAATGGGATGCAGTCATTGACTCTAAGATCATTGTTGCAGGCTCAACCAATCCCACAAGAGAAGCAGCTACCAAACTACTCTTAGAAATGGGTGTGGCACCCGATCAAGTAATCGCATTTCAGCACGAAAACATCGACTACTATCTTTTTACGCCTACAGAGCTTCTGAAATTCGCCAAGCAATCTACGGAAAGTGCGATCAAGCGGATAGAAGCAAACTCCACTTCCCTTAAGAGACACGCACAAGGGCCACAGAGGCGCATTAAGGGCTTTAGGCTACCCAACTACTACAACAATGGCAAACGGGTTGTAGCAGCCCTCTATGACGCTCTAGAGCGAATTAACCAATATAGGGTTGTAGCTCAATGAGTCAGCTAGGCAAGTTTACCACTGACTACAAGAGTAAAGAGCATGTGCACCCCTGGAGTAAACCATATTCCCCACAATGTATCCGTAAGGGGTGTAGGGGCGGTCCGCTATTTCATCAAGGCATCCACTACAGTTGCTGTGAACAGTGCCTGAAAGCTGAAAATCTAGGACCATTCAAAAAGAGAATCCATAAGGAAGATGGTTATTCAACACTTCTATGGAGCGCCGACTTTGAACTAAATCAAAACAACAAACAGAAAAGAGAAGGAAATTAAATGAACGATATTGAAATCAAGAATCCAATTAACCCAAAAGATCACCTACAGGACCTACATAAAGACAAGCCAATCACACTAAGCACAAACTGGCTCACTGGTCTTGCCCCCATTTCACCGGACACTCAGGCGGTTGTGGTTTGAGCTGCGATGAACTCGCG